>NZ_JBHWKO010000005.1:216722-345045 GCF_042731035.1 Streptomyces sp. NPDC059895 | reverse complement strand
GTGGTGGGTACGGCGATCGTGACCGCGGTGGCTTCGGCCGGCGTGACGACCGCCGTGAAGGCGACCGTGGTTCGCGTCCCGGATTCCAGCGGGACGACCGCGACCGCGGGGCACGCCGGGACGATCGCGGGGACCGTGGTGACCGGCCCGCCTTCCGGCGCGACGACCAGCGAAGCGGCTACGTCCGGCGCGATGACCGCCGTGATGACCGCCGTGACGACCGGGACCGTGGGGGCCGCGGCGAACGCGGCGGTTTCCGCCACGACGACCGCCGTGACGACCGCAGGGACGACCGGCGCGATGACCGCCGTGACGACCGCCGCGACGAACCCCGGGGTGGCTACGGCCATCGTGACGACCGTGGTTTCCGTCGTGACGACCGGGGCGGGTTCCGGCGCGACGATCGGCGTGACGACCGTCGTGACGATCGCGGGGACCGTGGTGGGTTCCGGCGCGATGACCGCCGTGACGACCGCCGTGACGACCGCCGTGACGACCGACGGGGTGATGACCGTGGCGGCTTCCGGCGTGACGACCGTCGTGACGATCGCGGGGACCGTGGTGGGTTCCGTCGTGACGACCGCCGTGACGACCGCCGTGACGACCGTCGCGGCGATGACCGCGGGGACCGTGGCGGCTTCCGGCGTGACGACCGGCGTGACGACAGCCGGGGCGGCGAACGCGGTGGATACCGTGGGCGGGACGATCGCGGCGGGCGCGGCCCGCGTCGGGACGACCGGGGTGGTAGGCCCGGTGGCTTCCGGGGCCGCGACGGACGGGACGACCGCCGGGGCGGCGGGCGGTTCCGCGACGAGCGGGAGCGTGACCGGGACCGCGAGCCGATCAAGCGGCTGCCGATCCCGGAGGACGTCACCGGCGACGAGATCGACAAGGACGTACGGCAGGAGCTCCAGAGCCTGCCGAAGACGCTCGCCGAGGACGTCGCCAAGAACCTGGTGATGGTGGCGCGGCTGATCGACGAGGACCCGGAAAGGGCCTACGGCTACTCCAAGGTCGCGCTGCGACTGGCGTCGAGGGTCGCCGCCGTGCGGGAGGCTGCCGGATTCGCCGCGTACGCCAACCAGAAGTACAGCGAGGCGCTCGCCGAGTTCCGGGCCGCCCGGCGGATGACCGGGTCGGTGGAGCTGTGGCCCGTCATGGCCGACTGCGAGCGTGGGCTCGGCCGTCCCGAGAAGGCGCTGGACATGGCCGGGGCACCCGAGGTGCACAAGCTCGACAAGGCCGGGCAGGTCGAGATGCGGCTCGTCGCGGCCGGCGCCCGCAGGGACATGGGACAGCTGGACGCGGCCATCGTGACGCTGCAGAGCCCCGAGCTGGCCTCCCACTCCGTGCAGCCGTGGACCGCCCGACTGCGCTACGCGTACGCGGACGCGCTCCAGGCCGCCGGACGGCAGAGCGAAGCGCGGGAATGGTTCGCGAAGGCCGTCGAGGCCGACCGGGACGGCAGCACGGACGCCTCGGACCGGCTGGCGGAACTGGACGGCGTGGAGTTCGTCGACGCGCTGGACGAGGAAGCGGCCGAAGGTGAGCCGGTGGACGGTGAGCCGGTGGACGGCGAGCCGGCCGGTGGTGAGTCGGCCGAGGGCAGGACCGACGGCAGGACCGACGGTCAGCAGGACTGACACACGTCAGCGCGGGAGCAAGGGGCGGGATGTCCGGTGGAAGCCGGGATCCCGCCCCTTCGCCGTGCGGAAGGTCAGAGGTCCAGGGCGCGCAGCACCAGGCCCGAAGCCGGTTTCGGACCGAAGGACGTCGACTTGCGGGGCATGGTGACGCCCTGGCGGGCCAGATCGCGGACCACGTCCTCGCGGACCGGGTGCAGCAGCACCGCCGTGGCGCCGTCGCGCCGCGCCTTCTCGACCGTCGCGGCCGTGTCGTGGATGTAGGCGATGCGGGACGGGTCGTCGTCCGGGACGTGCCACACATGGGCCAGGAGTGTCATGTGCAGGACTGTGGCGTCCAGGGAGCGCCAGGCCTCCGGGCGGTCGGCGGGCACCGTGCGGGCCAGCAGGGCCGGATCGGGGCGGTCGAGGAGGTGGAAGGCGCCGTCGCCGGCCAGGAGGAAGGCGTTGCCCGCGCAGGCGGCGTCGGCCAGGGCGGCGAGCGCCTCCGGCAGCGGTCCCGTCAGGCGGCGGACGCGGAAGAGGCCCTCGACACGGGACAGGGCGTCCGCCACCGGCAGGCCGTGCAGCAGGCGGTGGATGGCGCGGACCCGCAGCGGATAGCGGGCCGTGTCGACCAGGAGGACCAGGCCGTGGTCCCAGGGACTGGGGGAGGTGTGCTCCGCGCGGAGCCGCCGGTACGTCGCCCAGCGGTGGTGGCCGTCGGCGATCAGGGCCTGGTGGGCGGAGAGACCGGACTGGACGCGGGCCACTTCGGCGGGGTCGGTGATCGACCAGAGGCGGTGGTGGTAGCCGTCCTCCGTGGCGGTGGAGAGCAGCGGGGGCCGCTCGGTGGAGCGGTCCACGACGTCCGCCGCGGCGCCGTCGCCCCGGTAGGTGAGCAGCAGGGGTTCGAGGTTGGCGTGCGTGGCGCGCATCAGGGCCGCGCGGTCGGCGACGACGTGCGGCATGACGTCCTCGTGGGGGAGGACGACGCCCGCCGAGGGCTCCGAGACGCGCAGGGCGCCGATGACGCCACGCTGGAGGACGCCGTCGGAGTGCCGCTGTTCGTAGACGTACAGGGCCGGTTCGGGGTCGGCCGCCAGGACGCCCTCGGCAAGCCAGCGGCGCAGGGTGGCCGCGGCCTGCTCGTTGCGGGCGGAGGCCGTGCCGGCCTGGGGAAGGATCAGCCGGACGATGTTGTACGGGTCCGCGTCCTGGAGGTGGTGCAGGCCGTCGGGGCGGACGACGACGTCGTACGGCGGGGACGTGACGGCGGCCAGACTGCCGACCCGGTCGGGGTCGTAGCGCAGGCCTCGGAACGGGGTGAGTTCCAGGCCTCGGGGCGCCGTTGCTTCCGAGTGACCCGCTGAGTTCATCCCGGCATCGTACGTGTGTCAGTGGCATGCGGGATGATCGGGGAAAGCGAGCGAACGAGGAGCGATGCGGAATGAGCCCGAGCGTCAGGACGGGGCCCGAGGGCAGTGGACAGGCCCTGAGCGAGGCGTACGACACGGCGCTGCTCGACCTGGACGGGGTGGTGTACGCGGGCGGGAGCGCGATCGTGCACGCCGTCGAGTCCCTGGCCACCGCGCGGGAGGGCGGGATGCGTCTCGCGTACGTCACCAACAACGCGCTGCGGACGCCCGACACCGTGGCCGCGCATCTGACGGAGCTGGGGATACCGACCGGAGCGCAGGACGTCATCACCTCGGCGCAGGCGGTGGCCCGGCTCATCGGTGAGCAGGTGCCGGCCGGGGCACGGGTGCTCGTCATCGGTGGGGACGGGCTGCGGGTCGCGCTCCGGGAGCGGGGTCTGGTGCCGGTGGAGTCGGCGGACGACGACCCGGCGGCCGTCGTCCAGGGGTACGGCGGGCCGGACCTGCCGTGGGGGCGGTTCGCGGAGGCGTCGTACGCCGTCGCGCGCGGGGTGCCGTGGTTCGCGTCCAACACCGACCTGACCATCCCCAGCGGGCGGGGGATCGCCCCGGGCAACGGGGCCGCGGTGGAGGTCGTGCGGATCGCGACCGGCGCCGAGCCGCAGGTCGCGGGCAAGCCGCTGCCCCCGATGCACCGGGAGACGATCCTGCGCACCGGCGCCGAGCGGCCGCTGGTGGTGGGGGACCGGCTGGACACCGACATCGAGGGGGCGTTCAACGGGGAGGTCGACTCGCTGCTGGTCCTCACCGGGGTGACCGACGGCGCGCAGCTCCTCGCCGCGCCGCCGCAGCACCGGCCGACCTACGTCGACGCGGACCTGCGGGGCCTGCTCACCGGACAGCCCGGGGTGACGGCCGACGGGGACGGCTTCCGGTGCGGTGGATGGACCGCGACGGCCGGGGCCGAGCGGCTGCGCCTGGAGGGGGACGGCGACGCGCTGGACGGGCTGAGGGCGCTGTGTGCGGCCGCCTGGACGGCGGCGGGTGACAGTGCGTGCGAGCTGGACGCGGAGAAGGCGCTGGCGCGGCTCGGGCTGTGAGCCGGCCGCCCCACGGTGGCGTGGCACCGGAGCCGGATCGGGAAAGTGCGCAACGGGTGTCGTCAGGGCATCGAGCCAGGTGAGGAGGGTAGGCTAACCTAACTGCGTGTTGGTCGACAGTGTTCCACAACAGCGCGCGGAGACCGCCCCCGCGCCCCCAACCCGCCGGGCGGGCCGTTCCCTTGGGCTGCTCGTCTCCTTCGCGGTCCTGCTGCTGGTGGCGGTGGCGAGTGTCGCCATCGGGGCCAAGGAACTCTCGCTGGACCAGGTCTGGCACGGCCTGTTCCAGGACACGGGGACCTACGGCGACGTCGTCGTGGGAGAGCGGCTGTCGCGGACGGCGCTCGGGCTGCTGGTCGGTGCCGCGCTGGGGCTCTCCGGAGCCGTGCTCCAGGCCCTCACGCGCAACCCGCTGGCCGACCCTGGGCTGCTAGGCATCAACGCGGGCGCCTCGGCCGCGGTCGTCACCGCCATCACCTATCTCGGCGTCACCAGCCTGACCGGCTATGTGTGGTTCGCCTTCTTCGGGGCGGCCGCGGTCGGCGCGCTGGTGTGGTTCCTCGGTGGCAGCCGCGGGGCCACGCCGGTGCGGCTCGCGCTGGCCGGCACCGCGATCAGCGCCGCGCTCTTCGGCTACGTCCAGGCCGTCATGATCATGGACAAGGCGGCGCTCGCCAGGATGCGCTTCTGGACGGTCGGTTCGCTGACCTCCGCGACCGACGAGACGATCCGGCAGGTGCTGCCCTTCCTGGCGGTCGGCACGCTCCTGGCGTTCGCGCTCGCCCGGCCGCTCAACGCCATGGCCATGGGCGACGACACCGCCAAGGCGCTCGGCGCCCACCTCAACCGCACGCGGGCGCTGTCCATGCTCGCCGCCACCGTGCTGTGCGGTGCCGCGACCGCCGCCTGCGGGCCGATCGTGTTCGTCGGGCTGATGGTCCCGCACGTCGTCCGCTCCTTCACCGGCCCCGACCTGCGCTGGATCATGCCGTACGCGGCCCTGCTGTCTCCGGTGCTGCTGCTCGGATCCGACGTGATCGGCCGGGTCGTCGCCCGGCCGTCGGAGGTCCAGGTCGGCATCATCACCGCCGTCATCGGCGGCCCGGTCTTCATCTTTCTCGTACGACGGCGGAGGACGGCCCAGCTGTGAAGACCGCATCCAAGACCGTGGCGCAGACCTCGGGGGAGACCTCGGGGCAGACCTCCGCGGAGGGGACCGGGCAGCGCGGGGGGACCACCCGCACGGGCGCCCGTACGCCGGGTGCGCCCCGTGCCCTGCGCACGCCCGGGGGGCTCTCCCTGCGGGTGGCCCCGCGTGCCCTGGCCGTCGTCGTACTGCTGGTGGCCGCCGCGCTCACCGCGAGTGTGGTGCTGATCGGCACCGGCGACTTCCCGATCCCGGCCGTCGACGTGCTGAAGACGCTGGCGGGCAACGGCACCGAGGGCCAGGAGTTCATCGTCAACGAGCTGCGGCTGCCGCGCGTCCTCGTCGGGCTGCTCGCCGGTGCCGCGCTCGGTCTCGGCGGCGCCGTGTTCCAGGCCGTGTCCCGCAATCCGCTGGGCAGCCCGGACGTGCTCGGGCTCGGGCAGGGGGCGACGGCCGGCGCGCTCGTGGTGATCGTGCTGATGTCCGGCTCCGCCAACCAGGTCGCCGTCGGGGCGCTCGTCGGCGGTCTGGTCACCGGCGCCGCCATCTACCTGCTCGCCTGGAAGCGGGGCGTGCACGGCTACCGGCTGGTGCTGGTCGGCATCGGCGTGTCGGCCATCGCGACAGCGGTCAACGGATACCTCATCACCAAGGCCGACCTCGTCGACGCGGCCCGCGCGGTCGTGTGGATGACCGGCTCGCTCGACGGCCGGGACTGGAAGCAGGTCTGGCCGCTGCTCGCGCTGGTGTGCGTGCTCGTTCCGCTCGTCCTCGCCAACGCGCGCGGGCTGCGGATGATGGAGATGGGCGACGACGTCTCCAACGCCCTGGGGGTGCGGGTGGAGCGCGTACGGCTGCTGCTGATGGTCGCCGCCGTGCTGCTCACCGCGGCCGCCACCGCCGCCGCCGGACCCGTCGCGTTCGTGGCGCTCACCGCGCCGCAGCTCGCCCGGCGCCTGACCCGCTCGCCCGGCCCGAACCTGCTGCCCGCGCTGTGCATGGGCGCCGCCCTCCTGGTCACCGCCGACTGGGCCGCGCAGCGGCTCTTCGGCGACGGACAGCTGCCCGTGGGTGTCGTCACCGGCGTGCTCGGCGGCGTCTACCTGCTGTGGCTGCTGGTCACCGAGCGCCGGTCGGGCCGGATATGACGCCCGGCCGGGACCGGGAGTCCGGCCGGGACCTGAGCGCCACCACCCGTGTCAGCCACGGGCTGAACAACCAAAGGAGCACCGTGAACCGCCTGTCCGCCGAGAACGTCACCCTCGCCTACGACCAGCGGGTCATCGCCGAACAGCTGTCGGTGGAGATCCCCGACAACTCCTTCACCGTGATCGTCGGCCCCAACGCCTGCGGCAAGTCGACGCTGCTGCGGGCGCTGTCGCGGATGCTGAAGCCGAGCCTGGGCCAGGTGCTGCTCGACGGGCAGGTCATCCAGTCGATGCCCGCCAAGAAGGTCGCGCGGACGCTGGGCCTGCTGCCGCAGTCCTCGATCGCGCCCGACGGCATCACCGTCGCCGACCTGGTGGGCCGTGGCCGCTACCCGCACCAGGGCATCCTGCGCCAGTGGTCGACGGAGGACGAGCGGGTCGTCCAGGAGTCCATGGCGCAGACCGGCGTCGCCGAGCTCGCCGACCGGTACGTCGACGAGCTGTCGGGCGGTCAGCGGCAGCGGGTGTGGATCGCGATGGCGCTCGCCCAGCAGACCCCGCTGCTGCTGCTCGACGAGCCGACCACCTACCTCGACATCCAGCACCAGATCGACGTCCTCGACCTCTGCGCCGAGCTGCACGAGGAACAGGGCCGCACCCTGGTCGCCGTCCTGCACGACCTCAACCACGCGGCCCGGTACGCCACCCACCTCATCGCCCTGAAGGGCGGCGAGGTCATCGCTCAGGGCGCGCCGAACGACGTCGTCACGGCCGGGCTGGTCGAGGAGGTCTTCGGGCTGCGCTGCCAGGTCATCGACGACCCGGAGACGGGGACGCCGCTGGTGGTGCCGGCGGCGCGCAAGGCGCGGACCGACGTGCGGAAGGTCGCGGCCGCGGAGGCCTCCTGAGGGCCACCGGAGCCCTTCCGGGGCTTCACCGGGCTCACAGGAGCTTCCGGAGCCGGAACAGGTCGCGCAGGCCCGCCTGAAGCCTCACCCGGCCCGAACCCCACGCCTTCGCGAAGGGCAGGTCGCCGTCCACCATCGCCACCAGGTCGTCCCCGGTCATGGTGAGACGGAGCTGGGCCTTCTCCGGCGGCGGGCCCTGGACGGTGTCGTCGACCTCCAGGCGGCCGCCGGTGAGGCGGCCGACGAAGGTGACGTCCAGGTCGGTGAGACGGCAGCTCACCGACCGTTCCAGGGCCGCGGCCTCACGGGCGTCGCCCTCGGCGCCCCCCAGGTTCTCCGAGAACTTCTCCAGTGCGGCGCGGCACTCCTCGATCGTGGCCATCGCGCCCGACGGTACCCCAGCGGTTCGCGGTAGCGTCGGGGCATGAGCGACACAGCGCCGGACGACGGGCTCCCGCCGCACACCGGGCTCGCGCCGGGCGCCGGGCCCGTACGGCACGCCGGGCACCCGCAGGACGACGGGCCTTCGCGTGACGACGGGCCCGTGCGGGACACGGGCGTCGTGCGGGACGCCGAGACCCCGCCGGGCGCCGACGCCGTATCCGACGCACCCGGCGCACCCGGCGCACCCGGCGCGGCTGGCGGACCCGATGGACCTGGCGGACCCGATGGACCCGGGGACGACCCCGCCGCCCCCGCGCCCCTGCACGTTCCCCGCACGCCCACCGGTGACGCCGAGGTCGACGCCCGCCTGGAGCGGCTGGCCGACGCCGACCACCTCGCCACGGACGGCCATCTGGAGGTGTACGAGGATGTACACAGGGGGCTGCGCGACGCGCTCACCGCGCTCGACGCCCGCCCGGGACCTCCGGCGCCCCCCTCGACGTACACCGGTAGGAGCTGAACCGAACGTGGCAGGAGTCGCACGTCGTCGTCTGGACGCGGAGCTGGTGCGCCGGAAGCTGGCGCGGTCGCGCGAGCACGCCGGCCAGCTGATCGCCGCGGGACGGGTCACCGTCGGCAAGACCGTCGCGACCAAGTCGGCCACGCAGGTGGAGACCGCGGCGGCCATCGTCGTCGCCACCGACGACAGCGATCCCGACTACGTGTCGCGCGGCGGGCACAAGCTGGCCGGCGCGCTGACGGCGTTCGTGCCGCAGGGGCTCGTCGTCGAGGGGCGGCGGGCGCTGGACGCCGGCGCGTCCACCGGGGGCTTCACCGACGTCCTGCTGCGGGCGGGCGCCGCGCACGTCGTCGCCGTCGACGTCGGGTACGGACAGCTCGCCTGGTCCCTGCAGAGCGATGAACGCGTCACCGTCAAGGACCGTACGAACGTACGCGAGCTGACGCTCGAAGCGATCGATGGGGAGCCAGTGGATCTTGTCGTGGGGGACTTGTCCTTCATTCCGCTCGGGCTGGTGCTGCCGGCCCTGGCGCGGTGCACCGGGCCGGACGCCGACCTGGTGATGATGGTCAAGCCGCAGTTCGAGGTGGGGAAGGAACGGCTCGGCAGCGGGGGCGTCGTCCGCAGCCCGCAGCTGCGGGCCGAGGCCGTCCGTGGCGTGGCCGCGAAGGCGTGGGACCTCGGACTCGGGGTGAAGGGTGTCACCGCCAGTCCGCTGCCCGGGCCCTCGGGCAACGTCGAGTACTTTCTGTGGCTCCGGGCCGGGGCGCCCGCCCTGGACCCGGCGGATGTTGACCGTGCAGTGGCGGAGGGGCCGCGTTGACACAGAACCGAGCTCGTACTGTTTTCCTGCTGGCCCACACGGGCCGGCCCGCCGCGATCCGCAGCGCGGAGCTGGTCGTGAAGGGGCTGCTGCGCGAAGGCATCGGCGTGCGCGTCCTGGAGTACGAGGCAGCCGACCTGCCCCTGCCGGACGAGGTGGAGCTGGTCGCCGAGGCCACCCCGCAGTGCCTGCTGGGCTGCGAGCTGCTCATCGTCCTCGGCGGTGACGGCACGCTGCTGCGGGGCGCGGAGTTCGCGCGGGCGTCCGGCGTGCCGATGCTCGGCGTGAACCTGGGCAGCGTGGGCTTCCTGGCCGAGGCCGAGCGGGACGACCTCGACAAGGTCGTCGACCGGGTGGTGTCGCGGGCGTACGAGGTCGAGGAGCGGATGACCGTCGATGTCGTCGTGCACCGCAACGGGGACATCGTGCACACCGACTGGGCGCTGAACGAGGCGGCGGTGCAGAAGGCCGGGGCGGAGAAGCTGCTGGAGGTCGTGCTGGAGATCGACGGGCGGCCGGTCACCGGGTTCGGGTGCGACGGGATCGTGCTGTCGACGCCCACCGGGTCCACCGCCTACGCGTTCTCGGCCGGCGGGCCGGTGGTGTGGCCCGAGGTCGAGGCGTTGCTGATGGTGCCGATCAGCGCGCACGCGCTGTTCGCGAAGCCGTTGGTGACCTCGCCGGACTCGGTGCTCGCCGTGGAACTGCTGCCGCACATTCCGCCGGGCGTGCTGTGGTGCGACGGGCGGCGGACCTTCGAGCTGCCTCCGGGGGCCCGGGTCGAGGTGCGGCGGGGGGCCGTGCCGGTGCGGCTGGCGCGACTGCATCACGCCTCGTTCACCGATCGGCTGGTGGCGAAGTTCGCGCTGCCCGTCTCCGGGTGGCGAGGGGCCCGTCACTAGCCGTCCGCAGAGGAGGGTCGGGGACCGCCGGGCGGCCGCGGGGCGCGCGGGGCCGGTCGCGCCAACGCGGCGGGGCCGGTCGCGCACACGCGGCGGGGCCGGTGACGCCCGCGCGGCGGGGCCGGTGACGCCCGCGCGGCGGGGCCGGTGACGCCCGCGCGGCGGGGCCGGGCATCGGCCCACGGTCCCGCGTCCCCGGGGCACCGCAACCCGCCCGGGTGACAGGGCGCCTCGCACTTCTCCTCCCGGACCTCGTAAGGTCGTGTCCGTGTTGGAGGAGATGCGGATACGGTCGCTCGGAGTCATCGACGACGCGGTCGTCGAGCTGTCGCCAGGCTTCACCGCCGTCACGGGTGAGACAGGCGCGGGCAAGACCATGGTGGTCACCAGCCTCGGGCTGCTGCTGGGCGGGCGCGCCGACGCCGCGCTCGTGCGGATCGGCGCCGAGAAGGCGGTCGTCGAGGGGCGGATCGCCGTGCCCGCGGACGCCTCGGTGCTCGTACGGGCCGAGGAGGCCGGGGCCGAGCTCGACGAGGGGGCGCTGCTGATCAGCCGTACCGTCTCCGCCGAGGGGCGCTCGCGGGCGCATGTCGGCGGGCGCAGCGTGCCGGTGGGCGTGCTGGCCGAGCTGGCCGACGAACTGGTGGCCGTGCACGGGCAGACCGACCAGCAGGGACTGCTGAAGCTGTCCCGGCAGCGGCAGGCGCTCGACCGGTACGCCGGGGACGCCGTCGCCGTGCCGCTGGCCAAGTACACCGAGGCCTACCGGCGGCTGCGGGCTGTGTCCGGCGAGCTCGACGAGATCACCACGCGCGCGCGTGAGCGGGCCCAGGAGGCCGACATGCTGCGCTACGGGCTCGACGAGATCGCGGGGGTGGAGCCGCGCGCCGGGGAGGACGTGGAGCTGGCGGAGGAGGCGGAGCGGCTCGGGCACGCGGAGGCGCTGTCCTCGGCCGCCACGGCAGCCCACGCCGCTCTGGCGGGCAACCCGGAGGATCCCGAGGGCATCGACGCCGCGACGCTCGTGGCGGGCGCGCAGCGGGCCCTGGAGGCGGTGCGGGCGCACGATCCGGCGCTGTCCGCGCTCGCGGACCGGATCGGGGAGATCGCGATCCTGCTCGGCGACGTCGCGGGGGAGCTGGCGGGGTACGCCGACGACCTCGACGCCGACCCGCTGCGGCTGGCCGCCGTGGAGGAGCGGCGGGCCGCGCTCACCGCGCTGACCCGGAAGTACGGCGACGACGTCACCGGTGTGCTCGCGTGGGCCGAGCGGGGTGCCGCGCGGCTGACCGAGCTGGACGGCGACGACGAGCGGATCGACGAGCTGATCGCCGAACGGGACGCGCTGCGGACCGAACTGGGCGGGCTGGCGCAGGCGTTGACGGACGCGCGGGCGGAGGCCGCCGAGCGGTTCGCCGCCGCCGTGACCGCCGAGCTGGCGTCGCTGGCCATGCCGCACGCGCGCGTGTCGTTCGAGATCCGGCAGACGCCGGACCCCGAGGGCGTGGAGGTCGGCGGGCGGACGGTCGCCTACGGGCCGTCCGGCGCCGACGAGGTCGAGCTGCTGCTCGCCCCGCACCCGGGGGCGCCGCCGCGGCCCATCGCCAAGGGCGCCTCCGGTGGTGAGCTCTCGCGGGTGATGCTCGCCGTGGAGGTCGTGTTCGCGGGGACGGATCCCGTGCCGACGTATCTGTTCGACGAGGTCGACGCGGGCGTGGGCGGCAAGGCCGCGGTCGAGATCGGGCGGCGGCTGGCGCGGCTCGCGAAGACGGCGCAGGTCGTCGTGGTCACGCACCTTCCGCAGGTCGCCGCCTTCGCCGACCGGCAGCTGCTGGTGGAGAAGACGAACGACGGGTCCGTGACCCGGTCCGGCGTGAAGGTCCTCGAGGGTGAGGAGCGGGTCCGGGAACTGTCCCGGATGCTCGCCGGACAGGAGGACTCGGAGACGGCCCGGGCCCACGCGGAGGAACTGCTGGCGACGGCGCGGGCGGACGCGTAGCGCAGGGCCGGCTGACGCGGGGCCCGGGGCGCGGAGGTGGTGGGCGCGGGGCGTGGAGGTGCGGGGGCGGGGGCGGGGGCGGACGGCGGGGGAGTGGTGGCGCGCGGTCGCCGATCTGCTCGCAGGCCTGACACGCTCGAACGGAACCCCGCCCTCCTTCACTCGTGTGAGTGACATGCGGGGCCGTGTTGCCGGAGCCCCGGGCGCTCGACGGCACGGAACACCCGTACGTGCTGGCATCCTTGACGCAGGAGAGGGAGGAGCCCGAGCGGTCCACCCCTCCGTCCGGCCCCCTTCCGCACGTTTCTTCGTGACCGTCCGATGCCGAACCAGGAGCCCCGGCCACGTGAGCATCCACTCACCGCACGGCCAGTCGCCGCTGCGCACCGTGCAGGTGCTGGGCGGCGGCAACGCCGCCAGCAGCGCGCACGTGCGCTCCCTGGCCGCGGGGCTCGTCGCACGGGGCGTGCGGGTGACGGTGTGCGCCCCCACGGAGGCCGATCACACCTACGACTTCACGGGCACCGGAGCCGAACACGTGCCCGTCCCGCGCAGCAGCGACCCCGCGTCCGTGACGGCGCTGCGGGCGGCCTGTACGGGCGCCGACCTCGTCCACGCGCACGGACTGCACGCCTCCTTCCGGGCCGTGCTGGCGCTCGGCGGCCGGCGTACCCCGCTCGTCGTCACCTGGCACGACCGGGCGTACGCCGAGGGCGCCCGCGCCCATCTGCTGCGCCTGCTGGAGCGGCGGGTCGCGAAGGCGGCCGCCGTCGTGCTGGGAACGACGTCCGACCTGGTGGACCGGGCGCGCCGGACGGGCGCGCGGGATGCCCGGCTCGCCGCCGTGGCCCTGCCGGGAGCCCGCCCCGCCGAGGAGGACCCCGAACGGCCGCGGTCCAAGGTGCGCGCCGAACTCGGCGCGATCGGACGCCCGTTGCTGATGGCCGTCGGCTCACTGGAGCGCCACCGCGGCTACGACGTCCTGCTGGACGCCTCGCGCGCGTGGCGCCTGCTGGACCCCGTGCCGTTGGTCGTGGTCGTGGGGGAGGGACCGCTGCGGGCCGATCTCCAGCAGCGCATCGAGGACGAGGAACTGCCCGTCCGGCTCATCGGGCGGCGGGACGACGTGGGCGAACTGCTGGCCGCGGCCGATCTCGCCGTGCTGGCGGGGGACGAGGAGGCGCGGTCCGTGGCGGCGCAGGAGGCGCTCCACGCGCGCGTGCCGCTCGTCGCCGCCCGGACCGGCGGCGTCCGCGAACTCGTCGGCGACGCCGCCGAACTCGTCCCGCCCGGCGACGCGGACGCGCTCGGCGACGCCGTCGCCCGGCTGCTCGACGACCCCGGACGGCGCGAGCGACTCCGCGACCTCGGCACCCGGCAGGCGGCCACCTGGCCCACCGAGGACGAGACCGTCGCCCAGGTCCTCAGCGTCTACGACGAGCTGACGCAGCCCCAGCCGCTGATCTGAGTCGGCCTCAACTGATCCGAAGCCGGCCTCAACTGATCCGAAGCCGGCCTCAACTGATCCGAGCCGGCCTCAACCGGATCGCGCCCCCGCCGAGACGGCGTCGCGCCGATTCCTGAACGCACCGATCCCCGGACGGGCCGGCTCTCGGACTGCTGATGTCCGGACGGGCCGACTCTGGGACGTGCTGATGTCCGGACGGGCCGACTCTGGGACGTGCTGATGTCCGGACGGGCCGACTCTCGGACGTGCTGATGTCCGGACGGGGCCGATTCCCCCAACGCGCCGCTTCCGGAACGCGCCGGTCTCCCGGACGCGCCGGCTCCGGGGCGCCCACGCACGGGAGTGCCCCGCCCGGTGGCGCGGGACGCGACCCGGCACGGCGAGGCCCGGCGCCGGCTTCCGGCGCTCGCCCCCGCCGGGTGATTCACGGCACCAGCCGGCGGGCCCGCAGGGCGAGGCTCAACGCCAGGACCGTCTGCGGGTCGTCCAGGTCCGTGCCCAGGAGCTCGCCGATGCGGGCGAGGCGGTTGTACAGGGTCTGGCGGTTGAGGTGGAGTTCCCGGGCGGTCTCAGCCTTGCGGCCGGCGTGGGCGAGGTACGTCTCCAGGGTGGGCAGCAGGGGCGGCCTGGAGCGCTGGTCGTGGTCACGGACCGGGCCGATCGCGCGGTCCACGAAGGCCGCCAGGTCGGGATGGTCGCGCAGGCGCCACAGGAGCAGGTCGATGTCGAGGCGGCGGGCGTCGTACCAGGGCCGGTCCGCCAGCCCCTGGGCGGCGGTCGCCGTCTCCGCCGCGTGCCGCAGGCCCGCCGAGGCGGCCGCCCAGCCCCCCGCGACGCCGACGACCACGACCGGCGGCCGGCCTCCGGGCCGCCCCAGGCCGGCCCGCTCCACGCCGGTCCGCAGCGCCGCCGCGACCCGGTCCGCCACCGCCGGCCGCTCCGACTCCGCGCGCAGGCCCAGCAGCAGCGGCACACGGCCCTCCACCGGGCGTACGCCGAGCAGCACCGGCACCCCGACCGACGCCAGCTCCTCCGCCACCGCACGCGCCAGCACCGCCCAGCCCCCGCCCGGGGAGAGCGCGTCGCCCAGCCGCATGACGACCGGCAGCAGCGGGCTGTCGCCCGGCTTGAAGCCCAGCACCCGCGCCTGCGCCGGGGCGTCCTGCGCCGCGATCCGCCCCTCGGCGAGGTCGGTCAGGAAGTCGCCCCGCCCCCGCGCCGCCAGTTCCTCCTCCTGGCGCGCCTGCATCAGCACCACGGCCAGGATCCCGGCCGCCCGCTCGACCGCCATGCGGTGCACCGGAGCCAGCGCGGCGCGCACCGGCAGCAGCACGAGCCGGGCGCGCACCGAGCCCCCACCCGGCCCGCCCCCGGGCACGTCCACCAGCACCGAACCGGCGGGCGGCGGCGCGTCCTTGTGCGGCCCGCGCAACCCCTCCCACACCTGGAGCGGATCGGCTCCCTCGGGCCCGGCCCCGGCGGCGTACAGCAGCCGGCCCGCGGTCGTCTCCAGGAAGACGGGGTTGCCGCAGCAGTCCGCCAGGATCTCCAGGACCTGCGGGATCCCGCCCCCGCCCAGCAGGGCCTGCGTACAGCGGTGGTGCACCTCCTCCGCCCGCTGGACCAGCGCGTAGTGGCCGTTGACGATCTCGGTGTGGATCTCCTCGGTCACCGCCACGAACGGCACCTCGCGGTGCAGCTGGACCAGCGGCAGCCCCGACGCCCGCGCCGTCTCCACCAGCGCCGCGGGCAGGCGGGTGAAGCGCGGGCCCAGTTCGACCACCAGGGCCGCGATGCCCCGCTCGGCCAGGGTGCGCACGAACGCCCGCTGGTCGGCCGGCCGGGTGCCCAGGCCGTAGCCCGTGGTCAGCAGCAGCTCGCCGCCCTTGAGCAGGGAGGCGATGTTCGGGACCTCGCCCGCGTGCACCCAGCGCACCGTGCGGCCCAGCCGGTCCGCGCCCGCGAGGATCTCCGGCAGCCCGCTGCGCAGGCCGGGCAGCTCCAGCGCGCGCCGCACGGTGATGCCGGCGCCCTGACTGTCGTATCGGTGGTCCGTGCGGGTGTCCATGCAGCGGACGCTACCTGCGAAGACGTCACGGCGACAGCTCCGCCCGGAGACGGGGACGATCATCGTCGGCGGCCTTCGGAAGGGCGGGAGAACGCCGTGCTCGACGCGCGGCCGGGCCGGGTGGCGGCGGCCCCTGCGGAACCGGACGGACACGTCGCTCAGGTCGGTCTGATGTTGTGGTTGAAGCGGAAGACGTTGTCGGGGTCGTACCGTCGCTTCAGGTCCGCGAGCCGCCGGGTGTTCCCGGCGCCCACACCGGCCGCGACCCGGTCGGCGCCCTCGTCGCCGATGAAGTTGAGGTAGACCGCGCCCGTGCTCCACGGCCCCACCTCGGCCCGCACGCCCCGGACCCACCGCACGCACCGCTCGTCGTCCGCGGGGTCCTCCCACAGCCCGAAGGGGTGCACGGCCCACGGCGCGTCCCGGTACGGCACCGGGAACCCGTGCGGGCCGGCGGCGATCGCCCCGCCCTGCGGGAACAGGGCGTGCATCGAGCCGGTCGGCACGGGCAGCGCCTCCCCCCGGGCGCAGAAGACGTCCACGAGGTCGTCGGGCGCGCCCGACAGGTACTCCGCCGACCAGTGGTTCCGCATCCCGGACGGTTCGTCGATCATGCACTGCACATCGGCGTACGGCACCGCCCCGACGGTCTCCGCCTCGTGCGGCAGCGCCAGCAGCGGCTCGGCCACCTCGCGCAGACCGGCCTCCGGCCCGGCGTACGTCAGCAGCACGGCGCACACCAGCGTGCCGACCAGGTGCGGCGGGACGAACCCGGCGGGCCGGCCGGTGCGGTAGAGGACGGCGCCGCCCGCCTCGTCGGGGCCGGACTCGATCACGTCGCGGTAGGCGCGCGTGACCTCGCGGCCCGACTCCGGGCGGTACAGCAGCAGCGCGACGGCGAACTCGGGCAGCTCGTGCAGCCTCAGGGTGAGCGCGGTGGCGACGCCGAAGTTGCCGCCGCCGCCGTGCAGGGCCCAGAACAGGTCGGGGTGCTCGTCGGGGCTGGCGTGGAGCCGGTCGCCGTCGGCGGTGACGAGGTCGACGCCGAGCAGGTTGTCGACGGCGAGTCCGCAGCGGCGGTCGAGCCAGCCGGTGCCGCCGCCGAGGACGAAGCCGCCGACGCCGGTGGTGGAGGCCCGGCCGCCGGTCGTGGCCAGACCGTGGGGCCGGGTGGCGCGGTCCAGGTCGCTCATCGTGGCGCCGCCCGCGAGCCGCACCGACCGCGCCGCGGGGTCGACGGCGACCGCCCGCATGTGCCGCAGGTCGACCACCAGGCCGTTGTCGTTCACCGCCATGCCCGCCACGCTGTGTCCGCCGCCGCGCACCGCGACCTTCAGGTCGAGGTCACGGGCGAACCGCACGGCCCGTACGACGTCGGCCTCGTCCACGCACTGCGCGATCACCGCCGGACGGCGGTCGACCATCGCGTTGAACACCGTGCGGGCCTCGTCGTACCCCACGTCCCCCGGGGCGAACACGTCGCCGACCAGATCCTCGCGCAGCGCGGTGAGGGCCGCGCCCGCCTTCGACGGGGAAGCCATGGGCCGCCCCCTTCCGTGCAGGGGCCGATGCCTTCCAGCCTAGCCAGGCGGGCGTGCCGGGTCGGGCCGGGTTCAGCCGCCGTAGGCGCCGGACGCCGTCAGGCGCAGGGCCGTGTCGATCAGCGGGACGTGGCTGAACGCCTGCGGGAAGTTGCCGACCTGGCGCTGCAGGCGCGGGTCCCACTCCTCGGCGAGCAGTCCGAGGTCGTTGCGCAGCGACAGCAGCTTCTCGAAGAGCCTGCGGGCCTCGTCCACGCGGCCGATCATCGCGAGGTCGTCCGCCATCCAGAACGAGCACGCCAGGAAGGCGCCCTCGTCGCCGGGGAGGCCGTCCACGCCCTCGTGGTCGCCCTGGGTGGGGTAGCGCAGGATGAAGCCGTCGGGCGTGGACAGCTCCCGCTGGATCGCCTCGATCGTGCCGATCACCCGCTTGTCGTCCGGGGGCAGGAAGCCCATCTGCGGGATGAGCAGCAAGGACGCGTCCAGCTCCTTGGAGCCGTAGGACTGCGTGAAGGTGTTGCGCTCCTTGTCGTAGCCCTTCTCGCACACGTCCCGGTGGATGTCGTCGCGCAGCTCGCGCCACCGCTCCAGCGGGCCGTCCGCGTCGCCGGACTCGATCAGCTTGATCGTGCGGTCCACCGCGACCCAGGCCATGACCTTGGAGTGCACGAAGTGCCGGCGCGGACCGCGGACCTCCCAGATGCCCTCGTCCGGGGTGTCCCAGTGCTTCTCCAGGTAGCGGATCAGCTTCAGCTGGAGGAGGGAGGCGTAGTCGTTGCGGGCCAGGCCCGTCATGTGGCCCAGGTGCAGGGCCTCGGTGACCTCGCCGTACACGTCCAGCTGGAGCTGGTGCGCGGCGCCGTTGCCGACCCGGACCGGCGCGGAGTTCTCGTAGCCGGGCAGCCAGTCCAGCTCCGCCTCGCCGAGCTCGCGCTCGCCGGCGATGCCGTACATGATCTGGAGGTTCTCCGGGTCGCCGGCGACCGCGCGCAGCAGCCACTCGCGCCAGGCCCGGGCCTCCTCGCGGTAGCCGGTGCGCAGCAGCGAGGACAGGGTGATGGCCGCGTCGCGCAGCCAGGTGTAGCGGTAGTCCCAGTTGCGCACGCCGCCGATGTCCTCCGGCAGGGAGGTGGTGGGGGCGGCGACGATCCCGCCGGTGGGGGCGTAGGTCAGCGCCTTGAGCGTGATCAGCGAGCGGATCACGGCCTCGCGGTAGGGGCCGTGGTACGTACAGTGCTCGACCCACTCGCGCCAGAACTCCTCCGTCGCCTCCAGCGACTGCTCCGGCTCGGGCAGGGGCGGCGGCTCCTTGTGCGACGGCTGCCACGAGATCGTGAAGGCGATGCGTTCGCCGGGGGAGACGGTGAAGTCGGCGTAGGTCGTCAGCGACTTGCCGTAGGTCTCGCAGTCGGTGTCGAACCACACCGAGTCCGGTCCGGCGACCGCGACCGTGCGTCCCTCGTGCCGGTGCACCCAGGGGACGACGCGTCCGTAGGAGAACCGCATCCGCAGGGCCGAGCGCATGGGGACGCGGCCGGAGACGCCCTCGACGATGCGGATCAGCTGGGGGGCGCCGTCGCGCGGGGGCATGAAATCGGTCACTCGGACCGTGCCGCGCGGGGTGTCCCACTCGGATTCCAGGATCAGCGAGTCGCCGCGGTAGGCGCGCCGGGCGGCGGTGGGGGGTTCCTGGTCGGGGGCGTGGGCGGGCCCGAGCCGCCAGAAGCCGTGCTCCTCGGTGCCCAGCAGCCCCGCGAAGATCGCGTGCGAGTCGAAGCGGGGCAGGCACAGCCAGTCCACGGTCCCGTCACGGCAGACCAGAGCGGCGGTCTGCATGTCTCCGATGAGTGCGTAGTCTTCGATGCGCCCGGCCACGTGCAACTCCAGTCGAACGGCCACGTCACCCCCGTCAGGGGGTTGTCGCTAGTGCGGTCAAGGGGGTTGTTGTCATGCGTCGTTGAGCGGTGAAGCAAAGCAGTCGCTCAGCCGTGTTGGCAAAACGCCAATTGTTGCTCAACGAACTGACGAGCTCTCGTTGTTCCGGTGGATACGGACGGGGGTGGTGCCGTGTCGGCCGGCCGCGCTCGGCAGCGAGTGTCCGAGCAGGATACGACGCACGTAGATGATCTGTGTGCCGCTCCGGGCAACGCGGGTGGGCCGAACGGGTGAGCACCGGGTGAGAAACCAGTGTGGACCAGAGAGCCTGTGTCCGGGTGTGTGCGGAGCGTGGCCGGAAGCCATCTCCCCGAGGCGCTGATACCCTGGTAGCCCGTGGACCGGTGGGCTCGAAACCCCCGAACCGCAGCGACGGCACCACCGGAGAAATCCGGCCCGAACCGCTGGTGAGAGCCTCCGGACGCCGCACCGCACCCCCAGACCGCGACCACGGGAGCCCCCTCTTGGCCATGCCGCCCAAATCCACGACGACCAAGCACATCTTCGTCACCGGGGGTGTCGCCTCCTCTCTCGGCAAGGGTCTGACGGCCTCCAGCCTCGGGATGCTGCTCAAGGCACGGGGCCTGCGCGTCGTGATGCAGAAGCTCGACCCGTACCTCAATGTCGACCCTGGCACGATGAACCCGTTCCAGCACGGTGAGGTGTTCGTCACCAACGACGGCGCCGAGACCGACCTGGACATCGGCCACTACGAGCGCTTCCTCGACCGCGACCTGGACGGCTCTGCCAACGTCACCACCGGCCAGGTCTACAACACGGTCATCGCCAAGGAGCGGCGCGGCGAGTACCTGGGCGACACCGTGCAGGTCATCCCGCACATCACCAACGAGATCAAGCACCGCATCCGCCGCATGGCGACGGACGAGGTGGATGTCGTGATCACCGAGGTCGGCGGCACGGTCGGCGACATCGAGTCGCTGCCGTTCCTGGAGACCGTCCGCCAGGTCCGCCACGAGGTCGGCCGGGACAACGTCTTCGTGGTCCACATCTCCCTCCTTCCCTACATCGGCCCCTCGGGCGAGCTGAAGACCAAGCCGACCCAGCACAGCGTGGCCGCCCTGCGCAACATCGGTATCCAGCCGGACGCCATCGTGCTGCGCTGCGACCGCGAGGTCCCCACCGCCATCAAGCGCAAGATCTCGCTGATGTGCGACGTCGACGAGGACGCGGTGGTCGCCTGCCCCGACGCCCGCTCGATCTACGACATCCCGAAGACCGTGCACGGCGAGGGCCTGGACGCCTACGTGGTCCGCAAGCTGGACCTGCCGTTCCGTGACGTGGACTGGACGACCTGGGACGACCTGCTGGACCGCGTGCACAACCCCGACCACGAGATCACCCTCGCCCTGGTCGGCAAGTACATCGACCTGCCCGACGCCTACCTCTCGGTCACCGAGGCGCTGCGCGCCGGCGGCTTCGCCAACAAGGCCCGCGTCAAGATCAAGTGGGTCACCTCCGACGACTGCAAGACCCCGGCCGGCGCCGCCGCCCAGCTCGCCGACGTCGACGGCATCTGCATCCCCGGCGGCTTCGGCGACCGCGGTGTGCTCGGCAAGGTCGGCGCGATCCGCTACGCCCGCGAGAACCGGATCCCGCTGCTCGGCCTCTGCCTCGGCCTCCAGTGCATCGTGATCGAGGCGGCCCGCAACCTGGCCGGCGTCGCGGACGCCAACTCCACCGAGTTCGACCCGGCCACCGCCCACCCGGTCATCTCCACCATGGCCGAACAGCTCGACATCGTCGCCGGCGAGGGCGACATGGGCGGAACGATGCGCCTGGGCATGTACCCGGCCAAGCTGGCCGAGGGCTCCATCGTCCGCGAGGTGTACGACGGCAAGGAGTACGTCGAGGAGCGGCACCGTCACCGGTACGAGGTGAACAACGCCTACCGCGCGGAGCTGGAGAAGAAGGCGGGCATCCTGTTCTCCGGCACCTCCCCGGACGGCAAGCTCGTCGAGTACGTCGAGTACCCGCGGGACGTCCACCCCTACCTGGTCGCCACGCAGGCGCACCCCGAGCTGCGCTCGCGGCCGACGCGTCCGCACCCGCTGTTCGCGGGCCTGGTGAAGGCGGCCGTGGAGCGGCAGGTCGCCGCGGGGGCGACTTCCGAGTAACACACCGGTTGTACGGTGGCCGGGGTGCATACCTTCAAAAGGTGGGCACCCCGGTTTTGTTTCGGCCGGTCTCTTCGCCGTGTGCGGGCCGGTCACTCGCGTACGTGTGGAAGGACAGGGCATGACGATCAAGGACACCCCCGAGGCATGGGAGATCCGGGCGACGGAGACCCCCTTCGTGGGCAACAAGACCTCCGTCCGCACCGACGAGGTGGTCATGCCGAACGGCTCGGTGGTCCGCCGCGACTACCAGGTGCACCCGGGCTCCGTGGCCGTCCTCGCCCTCGACGCCGACGACCGCGTCCTGCTCATCAAGCAGTACCGCCACCCCGTGCGGCAGAAGCTGTGGGAGATCCCGGCCGGCCTGCTCGACGTGCCGGGCGAGAACCCGCTGCACGCCGCCCAGCGCGAGCTGTACGAGGAGGCGCACGTCAAGGCCGAGGACTGGCGGGTCCTGACCGACGTGTACACGACCGCCGGGGGCTGCGACGAGGCGGTGCGCGTCTTCCTCGCCCGCGATCTGTCCGAGGCCGACGGCGAGCGCTTCGCGGTGGAGGACGAGGAGGCCGACATGGAACACGCGCGCGTGCCGCTCGACGAGCTGGTCCGGGGCGTGCTCGCGGGCGACCTGCACAACAACTGCCTCGTCGTCGGCGTCCTCTCCCTGGTCGCCGCTCGCGGCGGCGACGGGCTCGACGCGCTGCGGCCGGCTCAGGCGCCGTGGCCGGCCCGTCCCTTCGAGGCGTGATCGGCGGGACGCCCGTGAGCCCCCACCGTCCGGTGTGACGATCGCCTGATCCGATCGGGCGACGCCACCGCCGTGCTCCTCCCGGAACGTCGCAGAGCGTGAACTAGGCTCTGGAATCGCCCGGTCCGGAGACCCGGCGGGCTTGCGCGCGCGGTGGGACGGGAGTGTGGCCCGTGACGGAACAGGCAGTGGACACAGACGGCGTGCAGCTGTCGGGACACGCTGCGACGGAGGGCCATTTCCTGGGCCGGGCCCGGGAGTTGAAGGAACTGCGCGCCGACATCGCGCGCGCGGGGCTGGACACGCTGTCCGGGAAGAAGGCGCCCCGCGCGCGCGTGCTGCTCATCGCCGGCCGGCCCGGCTCCGGGCGCACGGCGCTCGCCGAGGAACTGGTCCGCCAGGTCGCGGACCGCTACCGCGACGGTGTGCTGCGCGCCCGCCTCGGGGAGCCGGACGGCACCCCCGTGCCCGTCGAGCGCGCCGCCCGCGAACTGCTCGCCGCCCTCGGCCTGCCCATCCCGCCGGGCGCCGGCGAGGAGGACCTTTCGGCCACTTTGCGCGAGGCGCTCGCCGAGCGGCGGATGCTGCTCCTGCTCGACGACGCGGCAGGCGCCGACCAGGTCGACGCACTGCTCCCGGACTCCCCGGAATGCCTGGTCGTCGCCGTCTCCGCGGGCCCGCTCACCGGGATCTCGGACGTGCGTCCCTGCACACTGGGCGGTCTGGACACCAAGTCCGCCCTCGAACTGATCACCCGCTACACCGGATCGGTGCGCGTCACCGTCGACCCGCGTGCCGCGGAGGGGCTCGTGGAGGCCTGCCAGGGCCATCCCGCCGCGCTGATCCTCGCGGGCGGCTGGCTCGCCGCCCGCCCCAAGGCGACCGTCGCCGACCTCGCCAAACAGATGCACGCCGAGACCGGTGACGACAGCGCCGACACCAGCCCCCTCGGCCGGGTCCTCCGGCTCACCCACGACTCCCTGCCCGCGGCCTCCGCCCGGATACTGCGCCTGCTCTCCCTCGCCCCGGCCGGCCTGGTGGACCCGCACACCGCCTCCGCGCTCGCCGGCTGCTCGATCGACACCGCCCGCACCACCCTGGACGGCTTCGTCGCCGCGGGCCTGCTGCGGGTGGTGGACTCACCGCTGCCGCAGTACGAGGTCCCCGCCTGTCTGCACCCCCTGCTGCGGGCCGCCGCCGAGACCCACGAACGCCCGGGCGAGCTCCAGCTGGCGCGCGCCCGCATGCTGGAGCGGACGGTACGGCTGCTGCAGTCCTGCCGGGCGATCACCGAGACCGACGACCCCCAGGCCCGCGGCAGGCTCCAGGGCATGCCCCGGGCCCTGCGCTTCCCGAGCCCCCGCGCCGCCGCCGACTGGCTGCGGGTGCGACGGCCCGCCCTGCTCGCCTCCGCCCGGCTCGCGGTCGCCGACGGCGAGCTGGACACCCTGGCCAGGCGGCTGATGTCCCAGCTGGTCAGGGCGATGGTCGCGCACTTCGGCACCCAGGGAGCCGCCCCCGACCTGTACGGCGTCCACCAGCTCGTCCTGGACGTCGCCGAGCGGCGCGACCTGCCCCGCGAGAAGGCCGCCGCCCTGCTGAACCTCGCCGACGTCGACGCGCGGACCGGGCGGACGGCGGACGCCCTGGCGCGGTACCGGGCGGCGCTGGACGCCGGACGCGAGGCGAACGACCCGTATGCGACCGGCCGCGCGATGGAATCCGTAGGCGGCGCGCACCAGGAACTCGGGGACTACGAGCGCGCCGCCGACTGGTTCGGCAGGGCCCTGGCCCAGCGGCTGGCCCGCGACGAGCGCGCGGACGCCGCCCGGCTGTACGGCCGGATCGCCACCGCGCAGACCTACGCGGGCCGCTACGGCGAGGCGCAGCGCGGCTGGCGCGCCGCGGCGGCCGGGCACCGCAAGAACGGCGATCTGGGCGCCTACGCCCGGGCGTTGAGCGAGCTGGCGCGGGTCCAGGAGTACGCGGGCCGCCCCGAGGAGTCGCTGCGCACCTGCCAGGAGGCGGTGGAGTGGGCGCGGCGTGCGCAGGACGTACGGCTTCAGGCCGCGCTGCACCTGCGGCTGGCCGACACCCTGGAGCACCTCGGCGACCCGGCGGCGGCACTGCTGCACCGGGGCGCGGCCGAGCGCATCCTGGGAGAGGAGGCCTCCGACAGTGATCCAGGGCCGGAACACAGCGCTAACACCTGCGAAATCCGTAGTACATCGGCTGAAGATTGATGCTTTGAAAGGCTAGACAGCGGGAACACCTTCATTAGACTGGCTCTGCCGCACGTTCTCCTGCGGTGTATCCCGGTGTGCCCGTTGCCTCCGGGTATCTGCTGCTATGCCCTACACCCTCTGAGCCAAGGACCGTGATCGACGTGAAGGTCGGCATCCCCCGCGAGGTCAAGAACAACGAGTTCCGGGTGGCCATCACCCCGGCCGGCGTGCACGAGCTGGTGCGCCACGGCCACCAGGTCGTCGTCGAGCGCAACGCCGGTGTCGGCTCGTCGATCACGGACGACGAGTACCTGGCCGCCGGCGCGCAGATCCTGGAGGCGGCCGACGAGGTGTGGGCCGCCGCCGACCTGCTGCTGAAGGTCAAGGAGCCCATCGCCGAGGAGTACCACCGCCTCCGCAAGGACCAGACGCTCTTCACCTACCTGCACCTGGCCGCCTCCAGGGAGTGCACGGACGCCCTGCTGGAGTCCGGCACCACCGCGATCGCCTACGAGACCGTGGAGCTGGCGAACCGCGCGCTGCCGCTGCTCGCCCCGATGTCCGAGGTGGCGGGCCGGCTCGCCCCGCAGGTCGGCGCCTACCACCTGATGCGCGCCAACGGCGGGCGCGGTGTCCTGCCCGGCGGTGTCCCGGGCGTGCTGGCCGCCAGGGCCGTCGTCATCGGAGGTGGCGTCTCCGGCTGGAACGCCGCCCAGATCGCCATCGGCATGGGCTTCCACGTGACCCTGCTCGACAAGGACATCAACAAGCTCAAGGAGGCGGACAAGATCTTCGGCACGAAGATCCAGACGGTCGTCTCCAACGCCTTCGAGCTGGAGAAGGCGTGCCTCGAGGCCGACCTCGTCATCGGTGCCGTCCTCATCCCGGGCGCCAAGGCCCCGAAGCTGGTCACCAACGAGCTCGTCTCGCGCATGAAGCCGGGAAGTGTCCTTGTCGACATCGCGATCGACCAGGGCGGCTGCTTCGAGGACTCCCGGCCGACCACCCACGCCGAGCCGACCTTCCAGGTCCACGACTCGATCTTCTACTGCGTCGCCAACATGCCCGGCGCGGTCCCCAACACCTCCACCTACGCGCTCACCAACGCGACCCTGCCCTACATCGTCGAACTCGCGAACAAGGGCTGGGCGGAGGCGCTGCGCCGCGACGCCGCGCTGGCCCGGGGCCTCAACACCCATGACGGCAAGGTCGTTTACCGCGAGGTCGCCGAGGCGCACGGCCTGGAGCACGTGGAACTCGACTCGCTCCTCGGCTGAGCCCGCCCGCCGAGCACCTCGCCGCACGGCCAAGTCACCTTTTCGTAAAGGCGATACGTCAACTCGGCGCGTCAACCGCGCGCACCCGGCCGGACCTTGCCCGACAAGGTCCGGCCGGATGTGTGTATGGTCACTTTGCGATGCTCGGACAACTCGCCTCGAACGTAACTGTTCGACCGATTCGCACCCCGGTGAAACCTGCTGTGCGACGGCCGTACGCCCTTGACAGCGGGATGTTTCATTGCCGACACATCGGGCCGGGTCCGGCGGATTGTGTTGCTGCGGACGCCCGACACGCCATAGAGTCGCCGACTGTCGGCATGGTGCCACGCTGACCTTGTCTAGAAGTTTCCTGGTCACCAAGGAGGTAAGACGACTTGTGAATGAGTCGACATTTGCTCCCGGGGGTGGTCAACCAGGAATGCCTACGCGGGGCCCGGGCTCCACGGGGCTCGAGGCTGTCGGCTCCGTCGCTGTCCGAACCTTCGCAGCCCATCAGAGCCAGAGAAGCCCCCATACGGCTCTGTCAGCACACCAGAGCATGGATGGCCATTACGTGAACGCCATGGCCGGCGACGGAAGTGGCGCGCCCCACAACCACTTCGCCGACTACGACGAACTGCCCGACGGGCACTTCTACGACCCCGACGCCGAGTACGAGCCCGACCCCGAGTACGCGGCCACGCTCGCGCCCGACGCTGCCCGCCAGCGCCGCGAGCGCATCGGCCCGACCGGTCGCCCGCTGCCGTACTTCCCGATCCCGGGACCGCTGACGAACCACGGTCCCGCGACGATCATCGCGATGTGCAACCAGAAGGGCGGCGTCGGCAAGACCACGTCGACCATCAACCTGGGTGCCGCGCTCGCGGAGTACGGACGCCGGGTGCTGCTCGTGGACTTCGACCCGCAGGGCGCGCTGTCGGTCGGTCTCGGCGTCAACCCGATGGAGCTCGACCTCACCGTCTACAACCTGCTCATGGAGCGGGGCATGTCCGCGGACGAGGTGCTCCTGAAGACGGCGGTCCCCAACATGGACCTGCTGCCCAGCAACATCGACCTGTCCGCGGCCGAGGTCCAGCTGGTCTCCGAGGTCGCCCGCGAGTCCACGCTCCAGCGCGCCCTCAAGCCGCTGATGGACGACTACGACTACATCGTCATCGACTGCCAGCCCTCGCTCGGCCTGCTCACGGTCAACGCGCTGACCGCCGCGCACAAGGTGATCGTCCCGCTGGAGTGCGAGTTCTTCGCCCTGCGCGGTGTGGCGCTGCTGACCGAGACCATCGAGAAGGTCCAGGAACGGCTCAACCCGGAGCTGGAACTCGACGGGATCCTGGCCACCATGTACGACTCGCGCACCGTGCACAGCCGTGAGGTGCTCGCGCGGGTCGTCGAGGCGTTCGACGACCACGTCTACCACACGGTCATCGGGCGCACGGTCCGCTTCCCGGAGACCACGGTCGCCGGTGAGCCGATCACCACGTACGCCTCCAACTCCGTCGGTGCCGCCGCCTACCGCCAGCTCGCCAGGGAGGTGCTCGCCCGGTGTCACGCCGAGTGAGTCTGCCGGGGGCCGACGAACTCTTCCGTACGACAGGGGGGACGGCGCTCCAGTCGTCCGCACCCCGGCGCCAGGCCAACGGCGAGGCCCGGGTGCCCGCGCCGGCGGGCGAGAGCGACGCGGTGGCGGCCGCCTCCGGCGAGGACACGCCGCCGGCGGTGCCCGCGCAGGGCGGCGACGGCGAGGGCGCCGAGCACGTGGCGGCGGACCCCGAGCGGGCCGACGCCGGTGAGTCCCGCAGCCGGACCGCCGGCGCGGAGCGTGCCGCGCGGCGCCAGGAGGCGCCGGAAGGCTCTGCCGCGGCCGCCCAGCCGCGCAAGCGCGGACGGTCGTCCGCGCGCCGGCCCAGCGGCCGGGAGCGGCACGACGAGAAGATCACCGTGTACGTGTCCGCCGAGGAGCTGATGGACCTCGAACACGCGCGTCTGGTGCTCCGCGGTGAGCACGGCCTCGCCGTCGACCGCGGCCGCATCGTCCGCGAGGCGGTCGCCGTCGTCCTCGCCGACCTGGAGACCCGCGGGGACGCCAGCATCCTCGTACGACGGCTGCGCGGGCGGTAGCGGTAGCCTGCGGGGGCCATGACCTCGAAGGACGCTCCCGCTCCCGGCTCCGGCCCCGCAGCCGGTGGCCGTCGGCGCGCGCTGGGACGCGGACCGGGGGCGAACGCCCCGCGGGCGGAACCGGCGACGGGGGCCGCACAACCGCCCGTACCGCCCGTGCTGGTCGACCCGGTCGCCCCGCCGGAGCCCGGGGCCGCGCCCCACAGGGAGACGGCGGCCGTCGCGGAGGACACCGCCGCGGACACCGCCGCGGATGCCGGAGCGGATGCGGACGGGCGGCCCGGGGCGGTCGGGGCGGACGCCGGTGCGGCAGTCGCCGGCGGGGTCTTCCAGGTGCGGCTCGCCAACTTCGAGGGCCCGTTCGACCTGCTCCTCCAGCTGATCTCCAAGCACAAGCTGGACGTCACCGAGGTCGCGCTGTCGAAGGTCACCGACGAGTTCATGGCGTACATCCGGGCGATGGGGCCTGACTGGGACCTCGACCGGACGACCGAGTTCCTGGTCGTGGCCGCGACGCTGCTCGACCTGAAGGCGGCCCGGCTGCTGCCGCAGGCGGAGGTCGAGGACGAGGCGGACCTGGCGCTGCTGGAGGCCCGCGACCTGCTGTTCGCCCGGCTGCTCCAGTACCGCGCGTACAAGCAGGTCGCCGACATCTTCCACGGCAGGCTCCTCGAGGAGGCCCGCCGCCACCCCCGTACCGTCGGCCTGGAACCGCACCACGCCGAACTGCTGCCCGAGGTGGTCATCAGCATCGGCGCGGAAGGGTTCGCGAAGCTCGCGGTCAAGGCGATGCAGCCCAGGGCCGAGCCGCAGGTGTACGTCGACCACATCCACGCGCCCCTGGTCAGCGTGCGGGAGCAGGCCGGGATCGTGGTCGCGCGGCTGCGCGAGCTCGGTGAGGCCAGCTTCCGCACGCTCGTCGAGGACACCGGCGACACCCTCACCGTCGTGGCGCGCTTCCTGGCCCTGCTGGAGCTGTACCGGGAGAAGGCCGTCGCCCTGGACCAGGAGAGCGCGCTCGGCGAGCTGCTCGTGCGCTGGACGGGCGGGGACGGCGACGAGGCACCGAGGGTGACCGACGAGTTCGACCGGCCGCCCGAGGGGCCGGAGAAGGAGAGGAAACCGTGAGCGAGGAGACCGCCGGGGTCCCGGCCGCGACGGGCACCGTCGCGGACCTCGACCTCAAGCCCGCCCTGGAAGCCGTCCTGATGGTGGTGGACGAGCCCGCGACCGAGGAGCACCTCGCGAAGATCGTGGAGCGTCCGCGCCGTCGGGTCGCGGACGCCCTGCGCGAGCTGGCCGACGAGTACACCGTGCAGCGGCGCGGCTTCGAGCTGCGGTTCGTGGCGGGCGGCTGGCGGTTCTGCACCCGCGCCGAGTACGCCCCGGCCGTCGAGCGCTTCGTCCTGGACGGGCAGCAGGCCCGGCTCACCCAGGCCGCGCTGGAGACCCTCGCCGTCGTCGCCTACCGCCAGCCGGTCAGCCGCAGCCGGGTCTCCGCGGTGCGCGGAGTGAACTGCGACGGTGTGATGCGCACCCTCCTGCAGCGCGGACTGGTCGAGGAGGCGGGCACGGAACCCGAAACAGGTGCGATCCTGTACAGGACGACGAACTACTTCCTGGAGCGGATGGGCCTGCGCGGTCTGGACGAGCTCCCGGAGCTCGCGCCCTTCCTCCCGGAGGCGGAGGCGATCGAGGCCGAGACCCAGGAAGGCGTACCGTCGTTCGATCCGGACGCCCCGGAGCCGGACGACGGTCCCCCGACGGACATGCCGATTAGGACAACGACGGAACTTTGATGCGAAGCAGCGGCAGCGGTAGCGGCAAGAGCGGTGGGCGCGGTAACTACCGCGGGGCCGGCAACGACAGGGACCAGAAGCAGGGCCAGGGCCGTCCCCGCAAGCCCCGCCCCGAGGAGCGCCGCTACGACGTGGGCCCCGGCGCCTCCCCGGACGGCCCGAAGGCGGGGCGCGGCGGCGCGGCCCGAGGCGGCGCCAAGGGCGGGCCGAAGAAGCCCCAGCAGGGCGGCCGTACGGCTCCGGCGCGCTCGCGCGAGTACGAGACACGGGCCGAGGAGCGCAACCGCGAGCGGTACGCGGGCAAGAAGGACATCAAGCTGCCGAAGACCTTCCCGGGCGCCGAGCAGGAGGGCGAGCGGCTGCAGAAGGTCCTCGCCCGCGCGGGCTACGGCTCCCGGCGCGCCTGCGAGGAGCTGATCGAACAGGCGCGGGTCGAGGTCAACGGCGAGATCGTCCTGGAGCAGGGCAAGCGGGTCGACCCGGAGAAGGACGAGGTCAAGGTCGACGGCCTGACCGTGGCGACGCAGTCGTACCAGTTCTTCTCGCTGAACAAGCCCGCCGGTGTCGTCTCGACGATGGAGGACACCGAGGGCCGGCAGTGCCTCGGCGACTACGTCACCAACCGGGAGACGCGGCTCTTCCACGTCGGCCGGCTCGACACCGAGACCGAAGGCGTCATCCTGCTCACCAACCACGGCGAGCTGGCGCACCGGCTGACCCACCCCAAGTACGGCGTGAAGAAGGTCTATCTCGCGCACATCGTCGGCCCCATCCCGCGCGACCTGGGCAAGAAGCTCAAGGACGGCATCCAGCTGGACGACGGCTACGCGCGCGCGGACCACTTCCGCGTCGTGGAGCAGACCGGCAAGAACTACCTCGTCGAGGTCACCCTGCACGAGGGCCGCAAGCACATCGTGCGCCGCATGCTGGCGGAGGCCGGCTTCCCGGTCGACAAGCTGGTGCGCACGGCGTTCGGCCCGATCACCCTGGGCGACCAGAAGTCGGGCTGGCTGCGGCGGCTGTCGAACACCGAGGTCGGCATGCTGATGAAGGAAGTCGAGCTGTAGGGCGCCGCGCCCCGCGGAGCGGCCGGTCCGGGCGACCCCGGACCGGCCGCTTTCTTGTGCCCGCACCCCCGAAGGTTTATAGTCGTCAAGACTATTAAGGGGGTGGGGTGGATGCGGGGCTACGACAAGTACGCCTTCGAACCCTTCGCCGTCACCGTCGACCTCGCCGTCCTCACCCTGCGCGCGGGCGCACTGCACGTCCTGCTCGTCGAGCGCGGGCAGGAGCCGTACGCCGGCCGGTGGGCACTGCCCGGCGGGTTCCTGCTGCCGGACGAGTCCGCCGAGACCGCGGCCCGGCGCGAACTCGCCGAGGAGACCGGCCTCGCGGACGTCTCCGGACTCCACCTGGAACAACTGCGCACCTACAGCGACCCCGGCCGCGACCCGCGGATGCGGGTCGTCTCCGTCGCCTTCGCCGCGCTCCTGCCCGACGCGCCCGAGCCGTACGGCGGCGGCGACGCGGCCCAGGCCCGCTGGCAGCCGTACGACCACGTGCGGGCGCTCGCCTTCGACCACGACCGGATCCTGGCCGACGCCCATGAACGGGTCGGCGCCAGACTCGAGTACACCTGCCTCGCCACCGCCTTCTGCCCGCCCGAGTTCACGCTCGGCGAGCTCCAGCAGGTCTACGAGACCGTGTGGGGCACGGGCCTGGACCGGCCCAACTTCCGCCGCAAGGTGCTCGCCACCCCGGGCTTCGTCGAGCCCGTCCCCGGCGGCGCCGCACGCCTGACCGGCGGCCGCGGCAAACCGGCCGCCCTCTACCGCGCCGGCACCGCCACCACCCTCCACCCGCCTCTGCTGCGACCGCTCCGGGAAGGACGCCCCGCATGACCACCACCACCGTCAGGAAACGCGCCGCGACCGGGGCCCTGGTGGGCCTCGCGCTGGGGGACGCGCTCGGGTTCCCCACCGAGTTCCACGACGTTCCGTCGATCCTCGCCAAGTACGGGCCGTGGCGGCGGATGGACCTGCCGGCGCGCGCCTTCGTCTCCGACGACACCCAGATGACGCTGGCCGTGGGACGCGCCCTGCGCACGGCCATGGACCGCGGTCTGCTCGTGCCGGAGCGGCTGGAGCAGCCGCTGCGCGGGGAGTTCGTGGACTGGTACCGGTCGCCCGAGAACAACCGGGCCCCGGGCCGGACCTGCCTGGCCGCCTGCGACCTGCTGGAGGACGACGCGCGCCGCTGGCAGGACGCCAGCCAGATCCACTCCAAGGGCTGCGGCGCCAACATGCGCGTCGCCCCCCTCGGCCTCGCCCCCGGCCTCAGCGACGAGCAGCGCGCCGGCGCCGCCCAGCTCCAGGCCGCCCTCACCCACGGCCACCCCACCGCGCTCGCCGCCTCCGACCTCACCGCCCACGCGGTACGGCTGCTCGCCCAGGGCGCCGAGCCGACGGGGCTGGTCGGGCTGCTGCGCTCGTACGCCCTGGAGAACCGGAGCCGCTACCACGAGCGCTGGCTCGGCGACCTGTGGACCCGCGGCCAGGACCCGACCCCCGAGCACTTCATCACGCGCGGCTGGGACGAGTGCCTGGCCGTCCTGGAGCGCCTCCGGGATGCCCTGCGCGCCCCCTCGCCCGAGACCGACCCCTGCCTGGCCACGGGGGAGGGCTGGATCGCCGAGGAGGCCCTGGCGACCGGTCTGCTGTGCTTCCTGCTCTTCCCCGACGAGCCGGTCACCGCCCTGCGCCGGGCCGCCTGCTCGTCCGGCGACTCCGACTCCGTCGCCTGCCTGGCGGGCGCCTTCGCGGGCGCCTACGCCGGAGCCGAGGCGTGGCCGACGGAGTGGGCGGACCGGATCGAGTACGGCGGGGAACTGGTGACCCTCGGGGCGCTCTGGGACCTCTGACCTACGCCAGCACGATGCTGTCGCCCTGGACCGTGATCTGCTCGGCGGGCAGGGGGCTGGTCGCCGGGCCGCCGGTCGGCGCGCCGTCGGAGATCTTGAAGCTGCTCCGGTGGCAGGGGCAGTTGATGGTGCCGTCGGCGACGCTCGCGACCGTGCACCCCTGGTGGGTGCAGACCGCCGAGAACGCCTTGAAGTCCCCTTCGGTCGGCTGCGTGACGACGATCTTCTCGTTCGTGAAGATCTTGCCGCCGCCGACGGGGATGTCGGCCGTCCGCGCCAGCGCCCGGGCGTTGCCCGAGGCCGCCGGGGCGGCCGGGGACGTGGTGGTGGACGCGGAGCCGCCGTTGTCGTCGTTGTCGCTGCAGCCGGCGGCGAGCGCCGCCGCGCCCGTCGCGAGGAGAACCGTCCGGCGCGAGGCGGTGTGGGTCATGTCGTCACTCCGAGGGTGCGAAAGAACCAGAGGTGAGGAGGCCGGCCGGCGGTGTGCGGCACGGACGGCCCCACGGCATCGGCGATGTGGGATCGGCGATTCAGGAAAGACTGCCACACAACACTCCTTCACCCTGTCTGATCCACGCCCGGCGTGCGGCGGCGTACCGAGGCGTCGTCCCTGCGCACGCCGTCTCAGCGGGCGGTCGCGGCGCACCGCCGCGGCCCGGCCTGACTACGCTGGACGCGAAGAGCAGGAAACGTACGGGAAACAAGGAGCGGTGCCGTGGCGGTACGAGCGGTCCGGGGAGCGGTCCAGCTGGAGCGGGACGAGGCCGGACACATGGACGAGCAGGTCGGGTCCCTGCTCACCGCCATCATGGAGCGGAACTCCCTCGGCGCCGACGACCTGATCAGCATCTGGTTCACGGCCACGCCCGACCTGCACAGCGACTTCCCGGCGGCCGCGGCCCGCAAGCTCGGCATCGTCGACGTCCCGCTGATCTGCGCCCAGGAACTCGACATCCGGGGCGCCATGCCGCGGGTGGTGCGCGTCCTCGCGCACATCGAGTCCGACCGGCCCCGCGCCGACATCAACCACGTCTACCTCGGTGCCGCCGCGGCCCTGCGCAAGGACATCGCCCAGTGAGGACCGCGCTCGTCATCGGAACCGGGCTCATCGGCACCTCCGCCGCCCTGGCCCTCGCCCAGCGCGGCGTCGTCGTCCACCTGGACGACCACGACCCCGAACAGGCCCGTACGGCGGCCGCGCTGGGCGCCGGCACCGACGAGGCCCCCGACGGCCCCGTCGACGTCGCGATCGTCGCCGCCCCGCCCGCCCATGTCGCCGGCGTGCTCGCCGACGCCATGCGCCGGGGAGTGGCCCGCGGCTACCTCGACGTGGCCAGCGTCAAGGGCGGGCCGCGCCGCGAGCTGGAGGCCCTCGGCCTCGACCTCTCGGCCTATCTCGGCACGCACCCCATGTCCGGCCGCGAGAAGTCCGGACCGCTGGCGGCGAGCGCGGACCTCTTCGAGGGCCGCCCGTGGGTGCTCACGCCGACCCGGGACACCGACACCGAGGTGCTCAACCTCGCCCTGGAACTGGTCTCGCACTGCCGGGCCGTCCCCGTCGTCATGGACGCGGACGCCCACGACCGGGCGGTCGCCCTGGTCTCCCACATGCCCCACCTGCTCTCCAGCCTGGTCGCCGCCCGCCTGGAGCACGCCGAGGAGGCCGCCGTACGGCTGTGCGGCCAGGGCATCCGGGACGTGACCCGCATCGCCGCCTCCGACCCCCGGATGTGGATCGACATCCTGTCCGCGAACCCCGGGCCGGTCGCCGACCTGCTCACCGACGTCGCCGCCGACCTGGAGGAGACCGTCAAGGCGCTGCGGGCCCTGCAGTCCGCCGACGAGGACAAGCGCCGCACGGGCGCCGACGGCATCGAGGACGTCCTGCGCCGCGGCAACGCCGGGCAGGTCCGCGTCCCCGGCAAGCACGGGTCCGCCCCGCGGGTGTACGAGGTCGTCGCGGTGCTGATCGACGACCAGCCCGGGCAGCTGGCCCGTATCTTCGCCGACGCGGGGCAGGCCGGGGTCAACATCGAGGACGTGCGGATCGAGCACGCGACGGGGCGGCAGGCCGGTCTGGTGCAGTTGATGGTCGAGCCGAAGAGTGCGGTGGTGCTGGCGGCGGCGTTGCGGGAGCGGGGCTGGGCGATCCGGCAGTAGGCGCACTGTGGCAGGGGCGCGCCCCGCCGCGGGCGCCTGCTGGGGGCTGCCGCCCCCAGACCCCCGCTTCGGCCCTGAACGGGCCTCGTCCTCAATCGCCGGACGGGCTGGATATGCGGGCCTGCGCCGGGAAGGTGCCGTAGGACGGTGGGATGTGTCGGCCTCCGCCGGGAGGTGCCGTACAGCGGCAGGATGTGCCCGCCACCGACGGGAAGGTGCCGTAGGACGGCGGGATGGGTCGGCCCCCGCCGGGAAGGTGCCGCAGGGCGGCGGGATGTGCCGGCCCCCGCCGGGAGGTGCCGTACAGCGGCGGGATGTGTCCGCCACCGGCGGGAAGGTGCCGTAAGGCGGCCCGGATGCGCCGGTCTCCGCCGGCGGGTGCTGTACGGCTGTCGGAAGCGTCGGCCTCGCCGGGAAGGTGCCGTACGGCCGCCGGAGGTGCCCGCCCCCGCCGGGAAGGTGCCCCGCGGTGCGGTCGGCCGCTGTGCGGCCGGACGAGTGACCCGCACCCAGTAACCTTGTGCGGGGCGCAGTGTCGCCCCGCAGCCCACCGCCTCGCACCAGGAAGGTGTCCCCCCGTGGAAAACGGCGCCGCCCAGCCCGTGATTGTCGCCATCGACGGCCCCTCCGGCACGGGCAAGTCGAGCACGTCGAAGGCCGTGGCCGCGCAGCTCGGCCTGAGCTACCTGGACACCGGGGCGCAGTACCGGGCGATCACGTGGTGGATGGTGCACAACGCGATCGACATCGAGGACCCCTCGGCGATCGCCGCCGTCGCGGGCAAGCCGGAGATCGTCTCCGGGACCGACCCGGTGGACCCGACGATCACGGTGGACGGCACCGATGTGTCCGGCCCGATCCGCACCCAGGAGGTCACCTCCCGGGTCAGCGCGGTCAGCGCGGTCCCGGAGGTGCGGACCCGGATCACGGAGCTCCAGCGGTCGCTGGCGGCCTCGGCCGAGCGCGGGATCGTCGTCGAGGGGCGCGACATCGGCACCACCGTGCTGCCGGACGCCGACCTGAAGATCTTCCTCACCGCCTCGCCCGAGGCCCGCGCCGCCCGCCGCAGCGGCGAGCTGAAGGGCGCGGACGTCAACGCCACCCGCGAGGCGCTGATCAAGCGCGACGCGGCCGACTCCTCCCGCAAGACCTCGCCGCTCGCCAAGGCGGACGACGCCGTCGAGGTGGACACCACCGAGCTGACGCTGGCCCAGGTCATCGAGTGCGTCGTCACCCTCGTCGAGGAGAAGCGGGCCGCGAAGTGAGCGAACTGCCTTCCGAGCGGGGCGCGGAGGTCGGGCGGCGCATCGGCGTCGGCCTGATGTACGGGCTGTGGCGGCCGCGGGTGCTGGGGGCCTGGAAGGTCCCGGCGGCCGGCCCGGTGATCTTCGCCGTCAACCACTCCCACAACATCGACGGCCCGATGGTGATGGGCGTGGCGCCCCGGCCGACGCACTTCCTGATCAAGAAGGAGGCGTTCGTCGGCCCCCTCGACCCCTTCCTGACCGGCATCGGGCAGCTGAAGGTGGACCGCGAGACCACCGACCGCACGGCGATCACCCGCGCGCTGGGCGTGCTGGAGAGCGGCGGCGTCCTGGGAATCTTCCCGGAGGGCACCCGGGGCGAGGGCGACTTCGCCTCCCTGCGCGCCGGGCTCGCCTACTTCGCCGTGCGCAGCGGGGCGCCGATCGTACCCGTCGCCGTCCTGGGAAGCTCCGAGCGGCACGGACGGTTGATGAAGGGGCTGCCCCCGCTGCGCTCCCGCGTCGACGTCGTCTTCGGCGACCCGTTCGAGGCGGGCGACGGCAGCGGACGGCGTACGCGCAAGGCGCTGGACGAGGCGACCGAGCGCATCCAGAAACACCTGGCCGCGCACCTGGAGCACGCCAGACGGCTCACCGGCCGGCGGACGGCCGGGGACTAGCGGGCAGCGGGCCGGAAACGCCGGGCACCCGCACGGGCGCCGGGCGACACTGAGTAGTGGATCAACCGGGGAAAACGGGCGGTCCACCGACCACCACGAATGAACGACGAGGTACGGACTTCATGAACGACCACATCCAGCCCGACGGCTCGGACGCCTTCGAGCACGATCACGGGGCGCTCGGCGACGCCGAGTACGCGGAGTTCATGGAGCTCGCCGCGGTAGAGGGCTTCGATCTCGAGGACGTCGAGGGCGCCATCGAGGCGGCCGGTCACGGGCCGCTGCCCGTGCTCGCCGTCGTCGGCCGCCCGAACGTCGGCAAGTCGACCCTGGTCAACCGGATCATCGGGCGCCGCGAGGCCGTCGTCGAGGACAAGCCCGGCGTCACCCGGGACCGCGTCACCTACGAGGCCGAGTGGGCGGGCCGCCGCTTCAAGGTCGTCGACACCGGCGGCTGGGAGCAGGACGTCCTCGGTATCGACGCCTCCGTCGCCGCGCAGGCCGAGTACGCGATCGAGGCCGCCGACGCCGTCGTCTTCGTCGTCGACGCCAAGGTCGGCGCGACCGACACCGACGAGGCGGTCGTCCGCCTGCTGCGCAAGGCCGGCAAGCCGGTCGTGCTCTGCGCCAACAAGGTCGACGGCCCGAGCGGCGAGGCCGACGCCGCCTACCTGTGGAACCTGGGCCTGGGCGAACCGCACCCCGTCTCCGCGCTGCACGGCCGCGGCACCGGCGACATGCTGGACGCCGTCCTGGAGGCGCTGCCGGAGGCGCCCGAGCAGAGCTTCGCCACGGCGGTCGGCGGCCCCCGCCGTATCGCGCTCATCGGCCGTCCGAACGTCGGCAAGTCCTCGCTGCTGAACAAGGTCGCCGGCGAGGAGCGCGTCGTCGTCAACGAGTTGGCGGGCACCACCCGTGACCCGGTCGACGAGCTGATCGAGCTGGGTGGCGTCACCTGGAAGTTCGTCGACACGGCCGGCATCCGCAAGCGGGTCCACCTCCAGCAGGGCGCCGACTACTACGCCTCGCTGCGGACCGCGGCCGCCGTCGAGAAGGCCGAGGTGGCCGTGATCCTGATCGACGCCTCCGAGAACATCTCGGTCCAGGACCAGCGCATCGTCACCATGGCCGTCGAGGCGGGCCGCGCGATCGTCCTCGCCTACAACAAGTGGGACACCCTCGACGAGGAGCGCCGCTACTACCTGGAGCGGGAGATCGAGACCGAGCTCGCCCAGGTCGCCTGGGCGCCCCGGGTGAACGTCTCGGCGCGCACCGGACGGCACATGGAGAAGCTGGTTCCCGCGATCGAGACGGCCCTGGCCGGCTGGGAGACCCGGGTCCCCACCGGCCGTCTGAACGCCTTCCTCGGGGAGCTGGTCTCGGCCCACCCGCACCCGATCCGGGGCGGCAAGCAGCCGCGCATCCTCTTCGGCACCCAGGCCGGCACCAAGCCGCCGCGGTTCGTGCTGTTCGCCTCCGGTTTCATCGAGGCGGGCTACCGGCGGTTCGTCGAGCGCCGGCTGCGTGAGGAGTTCGGCTTCGAGGGCACCCCGATCCACATCTCGGTGCGGGTGCGCGAGAAGCGCGGCAAGAAGAAGTGACACGACGTCCGGAGGGCGGCACCCCGTTGCGGGTGCCGCCCTCCGGACGTCCTGCGAACCGCCGCGTCTCACAGGCCTCTTCGCGGCGCCGGGGGCAGGGCCGCCGGCACGTGGTGCGTTCGCGAGGGCGCGTGCTGCTGGCCCACCGGCCCGAGCGGCCCGACCCGCTGCCACTGCGGCTGCTGCCCGAGCCCGCTGCGCGCACTGTGAGCGCCCGCGCTGTAGGCGCTGTAGGTGCTGGTGTACGAGCTGCTGAACGACCCCGTACCGTGCGGAATGTTCCCGAAGGCCGTGAACCCCAGATCGTCCTCCCCGCTGCGGTCCCCGGGCAGTGAACGGAACGACTTGACGTACTCGGCGTAGAGCGCGTCGTAGATCGGCGTGGCCGAAGGGCCGCCCTGGGGTTCGTGTACCGGCCGCGCGGACGGGAGCGACTGGTAGGCCTGGCGGCGCGGAACGTCGTAGGTGTGCACGTATGTCCAAACGAGGCCGGACGGGAAGGGATGCGGCCGGGCGGCGCCCCGACGGAGCGCGGCACTGTGCCGGTGTGCGGCCCGCCGCGTGGGCGCGACGGGCCGCGGACCACCCGCGGCCGCCGATCGCCGGCGGCTCCCCGTCGCGGTGGTGCTCAGGTGCCCGCGAGGGGCAGCGCCGCCCCGACCAGCTTGCCGCCCGCCGCCGCCCTGTCCAGCGCGTCCCGCAGCAGGTCCTCCCGCGGCTGGCGGCCGATCGACCCCACCGGCGCCGCGAACATCAGCACCTGCTGGTGCTTGTTGGCGGCCGCCCGCCAGCCTTCCGTCACCTGGAGCGGCTGGTGCGCCTGCCACCACGCGACCGGCTGACCGCCGCCCGCCGAGGGCTGGAGCACCGCGTGCAGCTGCCCCATCGCCAGCAGCACCGACCAGCCGTGCTGCACCGGCGGCACCTCGGACAGCTCGGTCAGCGGCATGAAGCCCTGCTCGATGAGGAGCGGCAGGAAGTCGTCGCCGGCGCCCGTCGTGCCGGGGCGCACGATGGGGGCGGTCGGCTCCACGACGAGGGCCGGGTGCAGCTCTCCCGCGATCAGGACGAGTCCGCTGGTGACGCCCAGCACGGCCTGCTCGGGCACGACCTTGTCGGGGTCCAGGTCGACGGTGTCGCCGCTGATGGAGCGCACGGCTCCCTGGAGCTGCTCCTCGGTCACATGGACGACCTGGGAGGGCAGGCAGGTGGCGTGGGCGAAGGCGAGGACCGCGGTCTCGTCCCCGATGAACAGGACGGTGCTGGTGCGCTCGTGCTCGGAGTCGCCCGGGGTGCGGCAGGACGTGCAGTCGTAACTGCCCGGGGCGTTCTCTCCGGCGAGCAGCCGGTTGGCTTCTTCGTCGCCGATCTCGGCGCGTACCTCGTCGCTGACGTCGAGCATGCGCGGCACGGGTGACTCCCTCGGAATGCGGTGCGTTGGCGGGACCGGGTGGCTCCCGGCTCATGAAGAAGACAACGGGCGATCTGTGGCCAGGGTCACGCTGCCCGGCGAACGTAATCGCATCGCCCTGCGCGTACGGTCACGACCTGCGCGGAATCGGGCACTCACGGTCAAGTCAGAGGCGCCGTACGGAAGTTGGTTCCGTGAGGTGGGCCACAGCCGGTCGGGGGTGCTGGTCGACAAATCCCGAAATCGGCGCATGAAGTGGGTGGCCGGATTTCGTCGCTACCGGCGGTAACAGGCAACTGGCCTGGGGGAACGGGAAGTTGCTTGATAACGGTTCGTCAAAATCCCTACATTCCTCCGCCGTGTGCACAGAGCACCGCTCGGGTACGTCCGCCGGCCGCGCAGAGCCAGACACCGCGCAGCACGACCGCCGGCGGACGGGACGGAGCACGGCGACCGCGCGACCGCGCGGACGACCGCGCCCCGTTCGGGGGGAGCCCGGGTCCGTAGAGAGGGATCTACATGTCCGAATGTGCCGACAACAGCCGCATCGACAACCGCGTCGACAACCGCGTCGACACCCGCGCCGGCAAGGCGCGGACCACGGCTGTCCTCACCGGGGCGGCGCTCCTCGCCCCCCTCGGACTGCTGGCCGCGACGGGCAACGCCGCGGCGGCGGACAGCGGGGTGTGGGACCGCATCGCCCAGTGCGAGAGCGGCGGCAACTGGCACATCAACACCGGGAACGGCTACTACGGCGGGCTCCAGTTCTCCGCCTCCACCTGGCGCGCGTACGGCGGCACCGCCTACGCGCCCACCGCCGACCGGGCCACCCGGGCGCAGCAGATCTCCGTCGCCACCGAGGTCCAGCGGGCGCAGGGGTGGGGCGCGTGGCCCACCTGCTCGGCGCGGGCCGGGGCGTCCGGCGGCGCACCTGACGCTCCCTCGTCCGGCTCGGGCTCCAGCGGGTCGGGCTCGACCGGGTCCGGCTCGTCCGCCGGAGGCTCCGCGGAGACGTCGGCGAAGGCGTCCGGCCGCTCGGCGGACCGCGTCTCCCGCGGCGGCTCCGGCGGCGACTACACGGTCCGCGAGGGGGACACGCTCAGCACCGTCGCCGCCCGGCACGGCACCACCTGGCAGCGGATCTACGCCGCCAACCGGGCCGCCATCGGCGCAAACCCCGACCTGATCATGCCGGGCCTGCGCCTGAACCTCTGACCGGGCTCCGCGCCGACGGCCCCACCCGGTGCAACCGCCGGGTGGGGCCGCCCGCCGTCGCGGGGGACCGGCCGGGGCGCGGCCGCTCCCCGGGCCCCTTCCCGCACTGCGTGCGGTCCGTGCCCGGGACGGTCAGGACGATCCGCGGGCCTGGTGCTTCTTCGGCTCGGGCTGCGGGATCTCGGCCGCGTACTCGGGGTGGTGCAGGTCGAACGCCGGGGACTCCGAGCGGATCCGGGGCAGCGCGGTGAAGTTGTGCCGGGGCGGCGGGCAGGAGGTCGCCCACTCCAGGGAGCGGCCGAAGCCCCAGGGATCGTCGACCTCGACCTTCCGGCCGTACTGGGCGGTCTTCCAGACGTTGTAGAGGAACGGCAGCGTCGACAGGCCGAGCAGGAACGAGCCGATCGTGGAGACGGTGTTCAGGGCGGTGAAGCCGTCCGCGGCCAGGTAGTCCGCGTACCGGCGGGGCATGCCCTCCGCGCCCAGCCAGTGCTGCACCAGGAACGTGGTGTGGAAGCCGACGAACAGCGTCCAGAACTGGATCTTGCCGAGCCGCTCGTCGAGGAGCTTGCCGGTGAACTTCGGCCACCAGAAGAAGAACCCCGCGAAGATCGCGAAGACGACGGTGCCGAAGACGACGTAGTGGAAGTGCGCCACCACGAAGTACGAGTCGGTGACGTGGAAGTCCAGCGGCGGCGACGCCAGGATCACCCCGGTCAGACCGCCGAGGAGGAAGGTCACCAGGAAGCCCGTCGCCCACAGCATCGGCGTCTCGAAGGACACCGACCCCTTCAGCATGGTGCCGGTCCAGTTGAAGAACTTCACCCCCGTCGGCACCGCGATCAGGAACGACATGAAGGAGAAGAACGGCAGCAGCACGGCGCCGGTCGCGAACATGTGGTGGGCCCACACCACCACCGAGAGGCCGGTGATCGCCATCGTCGCCCCGACCAGCGTGAGGTAGCCGAAGATCGGCTTGCGGCTGAAGACCGGGACGATCTCCGTGATGATCCCGAAGAACGGCAGCGCGATGATGTACACCTCGGGATGCCCGAAGAACCAGAACAGGTGCTGCCACAGCAGCGCGCCGCCGTTGGCCGCCTGGAACACCTGCGAGCCGAACCGCCGGTCCGACTCCAGCACCAGCAGCGCCGCCGCGAGCACCGGGAACGCCATCAGGATCAGGATCGACGTGAACAGCGTGTTCCACGTGAAGATCGGCATCCGGAACATCGTCATGCCGGGCGCGCGCATCCCGATGATGGTGGCGATGAAGTTGACCGCGCCGAGGATCGTGCCGAACCCGGCCAGCGCGAGGCCCATGATCCACAGGTCCGGCCCGAGGCCGGGGGAGTGGGCGGCGTCGTTGAGCGGCGCGTAGGCGAACCAGCCGAAGGCGGCCGGTCCGTCCGGGATCAGCAGCGAGCCCAGCACGATCAGCCCGCCGAACAGGAACAGCCAGTACGAGAGCATGTTCAGCCGGGGGAAGGCCACGTCCGGGGCGCCGATCTGCAACGGCATCAGCTCGTTGGCGAAGCCCGCGAAGCTCGGCGTCGCGAAGAGCAGCAGCATGATCGTGCCGTGCAGGGTGAACAGCTGGTTGAACTGGTCGTTGTCGACGAGCTGGAGTCCGGGCCGGGCCAGCTCGGCCCGCATGATCAACGCCATCGCGCCACCGACCAGGAAGAACGCGAACGACGTGATCAGGTAGAGGTGGCCGATCTTCTTGTGGTCGGTGGTGGTCAGCCAGTCGACGACCACCCGGCCGCCCCGCCTGGCCCGTACGGCTCGTGCCGTCGCCGGTACGGTCTCCGTCCCCATCGCCACCCCTTCGCTCGTCGCCCCCGGCCCGCCGCCGCCCGCGCCGCACGGGTGCCCGTCGGTCGCCGCCATGATGCTCGCGCCGCCGCCCGCGCCGACAGGGGGCGTGCGGAGGTTGTGTGGGGAAGCCGTGCATTTCCTATGGAATGCGAGCTCTCGCGGTGCGGTGCGGGAGGGGAATGGAACGGGTTCCGGGGACGGTTCTCCGGGAACTTTCCGACGGGTTATTCGAGGGGTCCGGGCGACACGCGGGAATTACGTTCGAATGCGCGCGGAAGGCGTAGTGAACCGCTCGTACGTGTGACGGACATACACCGAAACGCCTGTCGTGGTCCTGTGACAGAAGTGTGACCGGAGTGATCCACATCTCGGTTCCGGGTTCCGGGGACGGCCTCCTCGGCCTAGCGTGGCGGTATGGCACCGATTCCCACTCCGCAGGCGGAGCCCCAGGACGATCCGGACGGATATGTCGGCCTCGAGGCCGCGCGCGCCGAGCGGCTCGCCCGGGAACGGGGGTGGTCGACCGTGCGCTCGCTGGAGCCCGGGACGGTCATCACCATGGAGTACCGGGTGGGCCGGCTGAACTTCGAGGTGCGGGGCGGGCGCGTCAGCCGGGCCTGGAAGGGCTGAGAGTCCTCACCGGGCTTCCCGCGTGCCCCCGTCGCGCCTCCCGCCGCGCCCGCCGCGCGCGACGAGGAGGGCCCCGGTTCCTGTCTCCAGGAGCCGGGGCCCTCCTCGTCGCGGGACCGGTCTGTGCGTACCGAGGTCCCGCGGCCGGTCAGCCGCCCGTCAGCGGGCGGGCCGTGGACGTGGTCGTACCGCGCGGCAGCCGGTCGGAGTGCGGTGGGCGGCGGCTGCCGACGGGGGTGACCGGTGTGCGCTCCGAGCGGACCGTGTGCGGGCCGGGGGCGAGGTAGACCGGCGCCCGCGGGGAGCGGGCCGCGGTGGTCTCGTCCTGGGTCGTGGCGCGCGGCTTGAGCGACACGGGCACCGGGACCGGGGCGGGCGCGGGCGCGGGCACCGCACCGGCGCGGCGGTCGCGCCAGTGGTCGCGCAGGGTGAGGATCCACGCCTCGGCGCGGGCGATCAACGGCTCGAACCAGGGCAGCGCCAGCAGGATCAGCAGGCCGGCGGCCCAGCCGAGGACCACGTCGCTCAGCCAGTGCGTACCGAGGTAGACCGTGGCCAGGCCGACGCCGAGGGAGGTGACCGCGGAGAGCGCGGACAGCCAGCGGCGGGCTCTCGGGGTGGAGGCCAGATAGGCCAGGATCCCCCACGTCACGACCGCGTTGGCGGTGTGGCCGCTGGGAAATATATCGCCGCCCAGCCCCATCTCGTTCGAGCCGATGGTGGTGGCGTAGTGCGGTCCGAGGCGGCCCATGCCGATCTTCGCGGCGCCGACGCTGAGGTTCAGCAGCAGCAGTGAGGTGCCCAGGGTGAGGAGCGGGCGCAGGGTGTGCTGGCGCCAGGATCTCCAGCCGAGCCAGGCGGCCACCATCACGGCCGTGGGGCCGCGCTGGCCGAGGACCACGTAGTAGTCGACGAACCAGTGGATCTCCGACCACTGCTGGTACGGCCGGAAGAACATGACCTGCCAGTCGAGGCGGACCAGCCACGAGGTGATCACCACGAGCCACACGATCGCCAGGTAGAAGGCGAAGGTCGCGGCGAACAGCGCGACCCGGTGCCTGCTCATCCTCGGCACATCGATGTGGGTCGGCCGTTCCGGCTCGCGGTCGAGCCTGGCGAACACCCGGTCCAGACGGGTGAGGTTTTGTTCGGTACGCACCCAATCGACGTTACAGCGAGTGAGCTCAGTTCCCGGCCGAATCCACGGCTTTGTGATGACGATGTGATGTGGGATTGCTCTCAGGGCGGCACTTATTCCTCCGGATTCAGCAATCCGCCTGCGCCGATCCCTTCAATTCCTTTGATCATTCTGGGGGGCAGTTTTAGGGAACTTATGAATGGGTTCACCGAATGGCGGACCCTCCATTCACTGCGCGCTCACTGACAGTACGGAGTCGATCATGGGGGACCGGAGCCGTTCAGCCACCACGCCCCGTAGAGCGCCGACGCCACCGCGACACCCGTCACCACCAGCGCGGACCGCGTCGTCCGCAGCCGGGCGAGGGTCACGGCGAGGGGGAACAGCAGCGGGAACGCGGGCAGCAGCAGACGGGGTTTCGAGCCGAAGTAACTCGACGCGCACAGCGCGAGCGCCAGGACCGCACCCGTGTACACCAGCAGCGGAAGCGGCTGGCGCCGCCTTGCACAGACGGCGTACAGCAGGAGGAGCAGGGTCACGCCGGCGATCAGTCCGAGACCGGCGACGGCCGACGGAATTGACGTGAACTTGTCGATGATGAAACGGGCAAAGGCATAGCCGCCGTCGAAGCCGTTGCGCCAGCCCGCCTGGACGTCGAGATAGCCGAGCGGGCCCCGGCCGGTGCGGTGGCCCACCCAGAGGACATAGCCGGCTGTCCCGAGGGGGGCGAGGAGAAGACCGAGGGCGCGTCTCGTCCTGTGCGCGCCCCAGGCGGTGCGTTCACGCCGGGCAAGGGGGTGGGGGGAAGGACAAGGGGCGCGCACCTCCGTACGCGCGCTCTGTGCGGGCTCCGCGCTCCGGGCTCCCCCGAACGAGAGCGCACCGGCCGTCCACACCGCCGCGACCACGGCGAGCCCCGCCGGCCGGGTCAGGCCCGCCAGCGCCGCCAGCGCGCCCGCGGTCACCCAGCGGCCGGTGAGCACCGCGTACAGCGACCAGGCGGCGAGCGCGGTGAACAGCGACTCGCTGTACGCCATCGACTGCACCACCCCGACCGGCAGCACCGCCCAGAGCAGCACCGCGCAGACCCCCGCCCGGCGCCCGTACCGCAGGTCGGCGACCGCGAAGATCCCCCAGGCCGCGGCGAGCGAGGCGACCAGGGAGACGACGAGACCGGCGCCGCCGTACGACAGCGGCGTCACCGCGTGCAGCAGCCGCTCCAGCCACGGCAGCAGCGGGAAGAAGGCCAGGTTGGAGTGCACGTCACCGTTGGGCAGGCGCACCTCGTAGCCGTACCCCAGCTCGGCGACCCGCGTGTACCACAGCGCGTCCCAGCGCGCCGTCAACAGCGTGTACGCGCTCTTGTCCCGCGCGGCGCTCCACACGGCGAGGGCGAGCAGGCCCAGGGCGCGGACGGCCGCGTACCCCGCCAGGGCCGGGGCCGCCCGGCGCAGGGCCGCGGAGCCGGGGAGCGCCCCGCGCGTTCCAAGATCGGTCACGGGCTCGATTATCGGCCGGACGCGCGGGGGCGGGGCGCGCCGGGGCGTGCGGGCCGGTGGAAGGAGTGGTGTACGCCACACGGGTTCCCCGGAGGTCTGAGAGGTCCGCCATGTGGCCGAGCCGCGAACTCGCGTACGCTGCGTGTCTCTCGCCGTTCGTCTGCGCGGGCCGGAGAACACCGCTTCCCTCCGGCCGAGTCGCGGGGAGTCCCCGCCCCCGCGAGCCCGCCGAACCCGAGGAACACCTGGGAGGTACGTACATGTCCGGGACGACCACGGCCGCCGTCGGGCTGCGCCGTCGGGCGGCCGGGGCCGGTGCCAACCGCTGGATCGTGCTCGTGGTCCTGTGCGTCAGCCTGCTCCTGGTCGCCGTCGACGCGACCGTGCTGCACGTCGCGGTGCCCGCCGTCACCGAGGACCTCCGGCCCGGGGCCATCGAACTGCTCTGGATCGTCGACACCTACCCCCTCGTCTGCGCCTCGCTGCTGATCCTCTTCGGCACGCTCGGTGACAAGGTGGGCCGCAGACGCGTGCTGCTGCTCGGATACGCCCTGTTCGGCGTCGCCTCCGCGCTGGCCGCGTGCGCCGGGAGCGCCGAGGTGCTCATCGTGGCGCGGGCGCTCCTCGGGGTCGGCGGCGCGATGATCATGCCGGCGACGCTGTCGATCCTGCGGCAGGTCTTCCCCGACCGGCGGGAGCGGGCGGTCGCGATCGGCGTCTGGAGCGCGGTGGCCGCGGTCGGCGCGGCGGTGGGGCCGCTGCTCGGGGGCTTCCTGCTGGAGCACTTCTGGTGGGGTTCGGTCTTCCTGGTCAACATCCCGCTGATGCTGGTCAGCCTCCCGGTGGGGCGGCTGCTGCTGCCGGAGTCGCGCGGCGCGGGCGACGGGCCGTGGGACGTCGTCGGCGCGCTGATGGCCGCCGTCGGGCTGTTCGGCGTGGTGCTGGGCGTGAAGCGGCTGGGCGGCGGGGGGACCGACGCGCTCACCTCGGTGCCGCTGCTCGCGGGCGCCGCGCTGATGGTGCTGTTCGTACGGCGCCAGCGGCGGCGCGCGCATCCCCTGGTGGACCTGCGGATGTTCGCCCGGCCGGCGTTCAGCACGTCGGTGGGGTGCATCGTGCTGGCGATGCTGGCGCTGGTGGGTCTGGAGCTGATCGCGGCGCAGTACCTGCAACTGGTGCTGGAGCTGTCCCCGCTTCAGACGGGGCTGCGGCTGCTGCCGCTGACCTTCGCGGCGATGGCGGCGGGGCTGGCCGGGGCGCGGCTGCTGCGGAGGTTCGGGCCGCGGCGGATGGTGTGCGCCGGCTTCTGCCTCACGGCGGCCGCGGTGGTGACGCTGACCCCGATGGGCGGCACGGACAACGCGGGGCTGCTGCTGTTCGGCTTCGTGCTGCTCGGCTTCGGGCTGGAGACGACGCTGTTCGGGGCGTACGAGTCGATGCTGAGCGAGGCCCCGCCGGAGCGGGCCGGCGGGGCGGCCGCGATCGGGGAGACCTCGTACCAGTTGGGGGCGGGGATCGGGATCGCCCTGCTGGGCAGCGTCATGAACGCGGCGTACGCGCCCGGGCTGTCCTCGGTGCCGGGGGTGCCGGCCGCTGACTCCGCCGCGGCGGGGCACTCGCTGGGCGAGGCGTACGAAGTGGCCGGGCGGCTCGGGGGAGCGGCGGGCGATGCCCTGCGGCGCACGGCCCGGGACTGCTTCGTGCACGGGCTGCACGTCACGCTGCTGGTGAGCGCGGGGCTGCTGTTGCTGGGGGCGGTGATGGCGCTGCGGTTGCCGCGGGCCATGCAGGACGAGATCCCGCCGGTGGAACTGCCCGGGCCCCGGGAGGCCACGGAGACCCGCGTCACGGCGTGACGCCCGGGGACGACGGGCCCGGGGACAACCCGCGTCACGGCGTGACGCCCGGGGGAGAACGCCGTAACGTGGGGCGCCGGATTTCCGTGACTAGCGGTGCTAGTTTTCCTGTTCCGGAGGGTTCGATGTCCGCTTCCGCCCTGCCCCCGTTCGATCCCGCCGACCCCCTCGGCCTCGACGACCTGCTGACGGAGGAGGACCGCGCCGTCCGGGACACCGTGCGGGCGTGGGCCGCGGACCGGGTGGTGCCGCATGTGGCCGGGTGGTACGAGGCGGGGGAGCTGCCGGGGATCCGGGAGCTGGCGCGCGAGCTCGGCGGGATGGGCGCCCTCGGGATGTCGCTCGAGGGGTACGGGTGCGCCGGGGCGAGTGCCGTCCAGTACGGGCTGGCGTGTCTGGAGCTGGAGGCCGCCGACTCCGGGATCCGGTCCCTGGTCTCGGTGCAGGGGTCCCTCGCCATGTACGCCGTGCACCGCTTCGGCAGCGAGGAGCAGAAGCGGACGTGGCTGCCGCGGATGGCCTCCGGTGAGGTCATCGGGTGCTTCGGGCTGACCGAGCCCGATCACGGATCCGACCCCGGCTCCATGCGGACGTACGCCAAGCGGGACGGCTCCGACTGGATCCTCACCGGGCGGAAGATGTGGATCACCAACGGGTCCGTCGCCGGCGTCGCCGTGGTGTGGGCCCGGACCGAGGAGGGGGTCCGGGGCTTCGTCGTGCCCACCGGCGTCCCGGGTTTCTCCGCGCCGGAGATCAAGCACAAGTGGTCCCTGCGGGCCAGTGTCACCAGCGAGCTCGTGCTCGACGACGTGCGGCTGCCCGCCGACGCGGTCCTGCCCGGGGTCGTCGGGCTGAAGGGCCCGCTCAGCTGTCTGTCGCACGCCCGTTACGGGATCGTGTGGGGGGCCATGGGGGCGGCGCGCGCCTGCTTCGAGGCCGCCGTGGCGTACGCGAGGACGCGGGAGCAGTTCGGGCGGCCGATCGGGGGGTTCCAGCTCACCCAGGCCAAGCTCGCCGACATGGCGGTCGAACTGCACAAGGGGATCCTGCTCGCCCATCACCTCGGGCGGCGGATGGACGCCGGCCGCCTGCGTCCCGAGCAGGTCAGCTTCGGCAAGCTCAACAACGTACGGGAGGCGATCGAGATCTGCCGGACGGCGCGGACGATCCTGGGCGCCAACGGGATCTCCCTGGAGTACCCCGTCATGCGGCACGCGACCAACCTCGAGTCGGTCCTCACCTACGAGGGCACCGTCGAGATGCACCAGCTCGTGCTGGGCAAGGCGCTCACCGGGCTGGACGCCTTCCGCTGACCCACGGGGGCAGGGCCGGTGAACGGCCCTGCCTCAGCTCTGGTTGAAGAAGCCGTCCGTGCGGCGCGCGGCCGGGTCGCCGTTGACGATCTCCGTGTCGGCCGGGGTGAGGAGGAACACACGGGTCGACACCCGCTCGATCGAACCGCGCAGACCGAAGATGAGCCCGGCCGCGAAGTCGACGACGCGCTTGGCGTCGCCGGCCTCCATGGCCGTCAGGTTCATGATGACCGGGACCCCCTCGCGGAACAGCTCGCCGATCACCCGCGCGTCCCGGAAGCCGTCCGGGGTCACCGTGCCGATCCGCCGGCCCTTCTCCTCGGCCGTGTCGGCGGCGACCCTCACCCGGGGGTCGGTGACCCAGGCGTCTCCGGAGTCGGTCCCCTCGGAATAGTCGTCGTCGTAGTAACGCTCGTCATCGTTGTCGTCGACGAGGCCAAGCCAGGCACTCGCCTTGCGTACCGATCCCATGGACGCCTCCTCTCACAGCGGTTCTTCTTCCGTTCCGCTTCCCCATGGTCGTCCATGATGCGGATGTCGCGCCAAGTGGATAGACGCCGCGCGGGGGGTTTGTGACGGTACTGGTGCACAGGCGATCCGTCGAGAGTCCGTGTGCCCCAAGGGTCGCTCACCACACTGCTGCTGACTGAGAGTGAAATATGATTCTTCACGGCGTACGGGTGACAACTGGAGCGTACGGGTGAGCCGGGCGAGCCGCTCCGGTGTGATGATCCGTCGATACGATGCGGCGGCGCACTGCGGTTCACTGTCCTTCTCCGCAGGTCGTCGCAGCTCAACGTCGTACGGACCACGGGGGGATCGTCGTGTTCGGAATCGTCAGGCCGTGCCGTCACCGGCTCGGTGAGGGACTCAGGACCCAGTGGATGGCGCACTTGTGCGGGCTGTGCCTCGCGCTGCGGCGGGACCACGGACAGTTCGCGCGGGTCGTCACCAACTACGACGGGCTGCTGATATCCGTCCTGACAGAGGCTCAGGCAGTCGGCCGGGACGGGGGAGGGCGGCGCACGGCCGGACCGTGCCCGCTGCGCGGGATGCGCAGCGCGTCCGTCGCGCAGGGCGAGGGCGCGCGGCTCGCGGCCGCCGTCTCGCTGGTGCTGGCCTCCGCCAAGGTGCGCGACCACGTCGCCGACGGCGACGGCTGGCTGGCCCGGCGGCCGGTGGCGCTCGCCGCGCGCCGGGTCGCCACGAGCTGGGGCGCGGCGGGCGCCCGTACCGGCTCGGCCGTCGGCTTCGACACCGCCGTCCTCGTCGACGCCGTCGACCGGCAGGTCGGACTCGAGGCGCTCGCCGGGCCCGGCACGCCGATCCTGGCGGTCACCGAACCGACCGAGACCGCGACGGCCGCGGCCTTCGCGCACACCGCGGTCCTGGCCGGACGGCCGGGCAACGCCGCACCGCTCGCCGAGGCCGGGCGCCTCTTCGGACGGCTCGCGCACCTCCTGGACGCCGTGGAGGACAGGGAGGCCGACGCCGCGTCGGGGGCGTGGAACCCGCTGACCGCGACCGGGACACCGCTCCAGGAGGCCCGGCGGCTCGCCGACGACGCCGTGCACGGGATCCGGCTCGCCCTGCGCGAGGCCGAGTTCAGCGACGCGAGGCTGGCCCATGTGCTGCTCGTGCACGAACTGCGCGCCTCCGTCGACCGTGCCTTCGGCACCACCTCGTGCGGGCACCCGGCGCAGCGGTTCGGACCCCCGCCGGGCAACCCGTACGCGCCCTCCGGCCCCGGCGGCCCGCCTGCGCCCCCGCAGCCCCCGCACCGCGACCGGCGCGGCCTCCTCGCCGGCTGCCTGGTCTGGGCGGGGCTCGCCTGCACCTGCCAGATGTGCTGCGGCGAGTACGACGACCCGTGGACGCGGGAGCGCAAAGAGGGGTACTGCTCGCGCTGCGACGACTGCTCCGACTGCTGCGAGTGCTGTGACTGCTGCGGGAACTGCGGTGACGGCTGCTGCTGCGACGGCTGCGGGTGCGACTGCTAGAAGAGGGGAGGGTGTCCGGCGTCCGTGCCCGAGTGCCCGCGGGTCCGAGTGCCTGAGTACCCGCGTGCCCGCGGGTTCGAGTGCCCGCCTGTCCGCGTGCCCGCGGGTTCGAGTGCCCGCCTGTCCGCGTGCCCGCGGGTCCGAGTGCCCGCCTGTCCGCGTGCCCGGCCCGGTCCGTCGCCGGGGGCCGCAGGAGTCCGGCAGGCGCACCCGTGAGGCCCGACTCGCACAGCCCGTTCAAGGGTTGACGGCCGAAAGGCGCCCTTGCGCCGACCGGCCGTTCGGCCGAATACTCCCCCTCAGCGCTTGTCAGGGGCACGGCGTGTTCGGAATCCGGACGCCCGAGCCGCCCTTTGACTGCGCCTCACGGGCCCCGACCCCACGCGGGCCCCCGACTTCCCCTGGGAGGGAACGAAACGTGAGGATCAAGCGCACCACCCCCACCAGCGGCATCACAAGACGGACCCGGCTGACCGCCGTGGCCACCGGACTCGTGGCCGCGGCGGCCGTCGCCATGCCCCACGCGAGTGCGGCCGACGCCACCCCGTTCAGCGCCGCCGAACTCCAGAGCGCCGGCGCCTCGGTGCTCGAGGCCGACGTCCCGGGCACCGCCTGGGCGGTCGACAGCAAGACCAACCGCGTCGTCGTCACCGTCGACAGCACGGTGTCCCAGGCCGAGATCGCGAAGATAAAGGAGCAGGCGGGTGCCGACGCCGACGCTCTGACGATCAAGCGCACCGAGGGTACGTTCCGGAAGTACATCGCGGGCGGCGACGCCATCTATGCGAGTAGCTGGCGCTGTTCCCTCGGCTTCAACGTCCGTGACAGTGCGGGCAACTACTACTTCCTGACGGCCGGTCACTGCACCGACGGCGCGGGCACCTGGTACTCCAACTCCGCCCGCACCACGGTCCTCGGCCCGACCACGGGTTCCAGCTTCCCGACGAACGACTACGGCATCGTCCGGTACAGCAACACGTCGATCGCCAAGTCGGGCACCGCCGGCAACACGGACATCACCAGCGCGGGCACCCCGAGCGTGGGCACCACGGTCTACCGCGACGGCTCGACCACCGGCATCCACAGCGGCCGCGTCACCGCCCTGAACGCGACCGTGAACTACGGCAGCGGCGACATCGTCTACGGCATGATCCAGACCACGGTCTGCGCCGAGCCCGGTGACTCCGGCGGTTCCCTGTACGGCACCAACGGCGTGGCCTACGGTCTGACCTCCGGCGGCAGCGGCGACTGCACCTCCGGCGGCACGACCTTCTTCCAGCCCGTGGTGGAGGCCCTGAACGCCTACGGCGTCAGCGTCTTCTGATCCCGGGTCCGTCCGGGTGTGCGCCCGGGTCCGCCCCCGGCCGGCAGGAGAGCCCCCGCACGCGACGGCGTGCGGGGGCTCTCCCCTGTCCGAACGGCCTGCCGCGGCGCACGACGGCGCCCGCCGGGAGCACCGGACGCACCGGTGACATCACGCCAGGTCCGGACCTCGCCGCCTGGTGGCCGGCGCGTCACGCGTGGCGTTTGCAGTGCGAACCGCCCGGCGCGAGCGGGGTGGTGAAGGCGTGAAGGGCGCGCCGTGGTCGCCATGTGCGCGTCCGGAAGGCGACCTTGTGTGCTACCTGTGGGGTTCGGAAGAGTGGGCGCCCGTCGACCCAGCCTTCCGGTCCGCGGCGGTCCCCGCGACCGGTCCGGACCGACCCCCACAGGAGGACGCGAGTTGAAGCACCGACGCATGTCCGGACGGCGGGCCGTCCTCACGGGAACGGGCATCGCCGCCCTCGTCGTCGCGGGAGCCACCTTCCGGACTGCGAACGCGAGCGAGGCCCCGGGCCCTCCCGGGCCCCGGCCGCTCTCCGCCCCGGCGGCCGGAAAGCTCGCCTCGGCCCTCGGCGCGGACCTCGGCGCCGACGCGGCCGGCGGCTACTACGACGCGGAGAGCGGGACCCTCGTGGTGAACGTGCTCGACGAGGCCGCGGCCAGGACCGTCGAGGCGGCCGGCGCCCGGGCCAGACGCGTCGAGAACTCCCTCGCCGAGCTGCGCGGCGCCCGTGCGACACTCCGCAGGGACGCGGCCGTCCCCGGCACCTCCTGGGTGACCGACCCGACCGCCAACAAGATCGTCGTCACCGCCGACCGTACGGTCTCCGACGCCGAGTGGGCCCGGCTCGCCGAGGTCGTCGAGGGCCTCGGCCCCACGGCACGGCTCCGGCGCATCCGGGGGGAGTTCACGCCCTTCGTCGCCGGCGGCGACGCCATCACGGGCGGCGGCGGACGCTGCTCGCTCGGCTTCAACGTGGTGAAGGGCGGCGAGCCGTACTTCCTGACCGCCGGCCACTGCACCGAGTCCGCCTCGACCTGGTCGGACTCCTCCGGCACCGTCATCGGCACGACCGAGACCTCCAGCTTCCCCGGCGACGACTACGGCCTCGTCCGGTACACCGCCGACGTTCCCCATCCCAGCGAGGTGAACCTCTACGACGGCTCGGCGCAGGCGATCACGGGCGCCGCCGAGGCCACCGTCGGCATGGGCGTCACCCGCAGCGGCTCGACGACCCAGGTGCACTCCGGCACGGTCACCGGCCTGGACGCCACCGTGAACTACGGCAACGGCGAGGTCGTCGACGGCCTCGTCCAGACCGACGTCTGCGCCGAGCCCGGCGACAGCGGCGGCCCCCTCTTCTCCGGCGGCAGCGCGATCGGCCTCACCTCCGGCGGCAGCGGCGACTGCGCCTCGGGCGGGGAGACGTTCTTCCAGCCGGTGACCGAGGCGCTGTCGGCGACGGGCACACGGATCGGCTGACGGCGGACGTTTGCGCAGGTGGGGGGCGCTCGAACGGTCGTCGTACAGATGTTCGGGAATTGGTCTATGGTGGGGGTGAGGCAGTTTTGAACTGATGTTCGATAGTGGGAGGTGTGGATGCCGGGCTTCACGCATCTGCACACCGTCTCCGGGTTCTCCCTGCGCCACGGCGCCTCGCACCCGGAGCGGCTGGCCGAGCGCGCCTGCGAACGCGGCATGGACGCCCTCGCCCTCACCGACCGCGACACCCTCGCCGGCACGGTCCGTTTCGCCAAGGCCTGCGCGAAGGCGGGCGTGCGGCCGCTGTTCGGGGTGGATCTGGCGGTGGTGCCCCCCGAGCCGGTCCCCGGGGACGGAGCCGTACGGCGGGAGCGGCGCCGCACCCCGGTGCGCGGAGGCGCCTTCGTCGACGAGTCGGCCCCCCGCGTCACCTTCCTCGCCCGGAACGGCGCCCGTGGCTGGGCCGGTCTGTGCCGGCTCGTCACCGCCGCCCACACCGCGGCGGGCACCCCCCTGCTGTCCTGGGCCGACCAGCACGGCGACGGTCTGACCGTCCTGCTCGGCCCCGACTCCGACGTCGGCCGGGCCCTCGCCGCGGGCCGCCCGGACCGCGCCGCGCGGCTCCTCGCCCCCTGGCGGGAGGTCCACGGCGACGCCCTGCGCCTGGAGGCCGTCTGGCACGGCCGTACCGGCACCGGACCCGGCTCCCTGCGGCTGGCCGCCCGTACCGTCGGCTTCGCCGCCGAACAGCGGGTCCGCCCGGTGCTCAGCAACGCCGTCCGGTACGCCGACCCGGGCCAGGGTCCGGTCGCCGACGTCCTGGACGCCGCCCGCCGCCTGGTGCCGATCGACCCGGCCGGGGAGCTGGACTCCGGCGAGGCCTGGCTGAAGGACCCGGACGCCATGCTGCGGGCCGCCGAGCGGATCGTGGAGGCCGCCGGCTTCCGGCGCGAGGCCGCCCACCGCCTGCTGGAGCAGACCCGGGCGACGGCCGCCGAGTGCCTGGTCGACCCCGAGGACGACCTCGGCATCGGTACCGTCCACTTCCCCGAGCCGCACCTCGTCGGCGCCGGCCGCCGGACCGCCCAGCGGGCGCTGGCCTCGCGGGCGGCGGCGGGGATGGTGCTGCGCGGCTACGAGGGGCGGCGCGCGTACTGGGAGCGGATGCACCGCGAGCTGGACATCATCGCCCACCACGGCTTCGCCTCCTACTTCCTGACGGTCGCCCAGGTCGTGGACGACGTCCGGGAGATGGGCATCCGGGTCGCCGCGCGCGGCTCCGGCGCCGGCTCCCTGGTCAACCACCTCCTCGGCATCGCGCACGCGGACCCGGTCGAGCACGGGCTGCTGATGGAGCGCTTCCTGTCCAAGGAGCGGGTGGTGCTGCCCGACATCGACATCGACGTGGAGTCCGCGCGCCGGCTGGAGGTCTACCGGGCGATCATCGGCCGGTTCGGCGCCGAGCGGGTCGCGACGGTCGCGATGCCGGAGACGTACCGGGTCCGCCACGCGATCCGGGACGTGGGCGCGGCCCTGTCCCTGGACCCCGCCGAGATCGACCGGCTCGCCAAGTCCTTCCCGCACATCCGGGCGCGCGACGCCCGCGCGGCGCTGGAGGAGCTGCCCGAGCTCAAGGCGCTGGCGGCGGAGCACCGGCGGGAGGAGGGGCGGTACGGGAGGCTGTGGGAGCTGGTCGAGGCCCTCGACGCCCTGCCGCGCGGTGTCGCCATGCACCCCTGCGGGGTCCTGCTCTCCGACGCCTCCCTGCTCACCCGTACACCGGTGATGCCGACCAGCGGCGAGGGGCTGCCCATGTCCCAGTTCGACAAGGACGACGTGGAGGACCTCGGGCTGCTCAAGCTGGACGTACTGGGCGTGCGGATGCAGTCGGCGATGGCGCACGCGGTCGCGGAGACACGGCGGGTGACGGGCGCCGAGGTCGACCTGGACGCCCTGCCGCCGGGCGACCCGGCGACGTACCGGCTCATCCGGTCCACCGAGACGCTGGGCTGCTTCCAGATCGAGTCGCCGGGGCAGCGCGACCTGGTCGGGCGACTCCAGCCGAGCACCTTCCACGACCTGGTCGTCGACATCTCGCTGTTCCGGCCGGGGCCGGTCGCCGCCGACATGGTGCGGCCGTTCATCGAGGCGCGGCACGGGCGGGCGCCGGTCCGGTACCCGCACCCGGACCTGGAGGGGCCGCTGAAGGAGACGTACGGGGTCGTCGTCTTCCACGAGCAGGTCATCGACATCGTCGCCGTCATGACGGACTGTGGCCGGGGCGAGGCGGACCGGGTGCGGCGCGGGCTGTCCGACCCGGAGTCGCAGGGGCGGATCAAGGTCTGGTTCGCACAGCGCGCGGCGGCGAACGGATATGACGCAGAAACGATTCAGCGGACCTGGGGAATCGTCGAGGCCTTCGGTTCGTACGGCTTCTGCAAGGCGCACGCGGTGGCCTTCGCCGTCCCGACGTACCAGTCGGCGTGGCTGAAGGTGCACCACCCGGCCGCCTTCTACGCCGGGCTGCTCACGCACGACCCCGGGATGTACCCGAAGCGGCTGCTGCTGGCGGACGCGCGGCGGCGCGGGGTGCCGATCCTGCCGTTGGACGTGAACCGTTCGGGAGCCGCCCATCGGATCGAACTGATGTCTGAATCCAGGGGAGCCATGGCGGATTCCATGGGGGGGTCGGGGAACTCCGGCCGGTGGGGCCTCCGGCTGGCCCTCTCCGACGTGCACGGCATCAGCGAGGCCGAGGCACGGCGGATCGAGGAGGGGCAGCCGTACGCCTCGCTGCTCGACTTCTGGGAACGGGCCCGGCCGAGCCGGCCGCTCGCGCAGCGCCTCGCGCAGGTGGGCGCGCTGGACGACTTCGGCGCCAACCGGCGCGACCTCCAACTGCACCTGACCGAGCTGCACCGCGGCTCCCGGGGCGCGGGCGGCGGCCAGCTCCCGCTGGCCGGCGGGCGCGGGACGGCCCCGGCGGGGCTGCCCGACCTCACCTCCGAGGAGCGGCTCAGCGCCGAACTGGGCGTGCTGTCCATGGACGCCTCGCGCAACCTGATGGACGACCACCGGGAGTTCCTGCGCGAGCTGGGCGTGGTGTCGGCGCGCCGGCTGCGCGAGGCGCGGCACGGCGGGACGGTGCTGGTCGCGGGCGCCAAGGCGGCCACCCAGACCCCGCCGATCCGCTCCGGCAGACGGGTCATCTTCACCACCCTGGACGACGGCACCGGCCTGGTCGACCTGGCCTTCTTCGACGACTCCCACGACGCCTGCGCCCACACCGTCTTCCACTCCTGGCTGCTGCTGGTGCGCGGGGTGGTGCAGCGGCGCGGCCCGCGCAGCCTCAGCGTGGTGGGCGCCGCCGCCTGGAACCTCGCCGAACTGCTGGAGATACGGCGGGAGGAGGGGCTGGAGGGGGTCGCGGCCCGGCTCGCCGAACCGGCCGGCCCCACACCCGCCGACGGTTCCGCGCCCGCCGACGGTTCCACGGCGGCCGAGGGTTCCACGGCGGCCGAGGGCCCCGCGCCCGCCGGCGCCGACGGCCCGGCGCGCAGGCGGCTCGCCGGCTCCGACGGGCTGCCCGCGCCGGCCGGGTCCGCGGCCCAGGACGCGATGGAGCGGCGGCACATCCGCATGCCCACGGGGTACCGGATGCACCCCTGGGCCGATCTGCGCCCCGCGGGCGAAGGGCCCGCGGTGGGAAGGAAGTTGTGGCACCAGAGTCCGGGGAGTGCGGGATGACCATCCTCTGCGTACGTTTCCAGCTGCCGCCGGCGCGCGAGACGGCCCTGCCGGGGCTGCTCGGGCTCCTGGAGGACTTCACCCCGGTGGTCGAGGCGCTGCCGCCGGACGGGGCGCTGGCCGATCTGCGGGGCGCCGAACGCTACTTCGGGCGCGGCGCCGCCGAGCTGGCCTCGGTGATCCGCGTCCGCGCCCTCGCGCTGCACGGGGTCGACTGCGCGATCGGCGCCGGACCGGGCCCGATGCTGGCCCGTATGGCGATGCGGGAGGCCCGGCCCGGGGTGACGTGCGCTGTGCCCGAGGACGCGGTGGGGGAGTTCCTCGCCGGGAGGCCCGTCGTCGCCCTGCCCGGCATCGGCACCGCGACCGCCCGCACCCTGTGCGAGTACGGCCTCGACACCCTCGGCCGGGTCGCCGTCGCGCCCCTGTCCACGCTCCAGCGGCTGGTCGGGGCGAGGGCGGGCCGGGACCTGCACGAGCGGGCGAACGGCGTCGACCGGGGGCGGGTCGTCCCCGACGGCGTCTCCCTCCCCCACTCTCGGCTTCGCTCGAGCGGGGGGACCCCCATGCTGGCCACCGAACGCCCTTTCACCCGCGACGAACTGGACCCCGACCGGCACCGCCGCGCCCTGCTCTCGGCCACCGAGGAACTCGGCTCCCGGCTGCGCACCCTGGACAAGGTCTGCCGCACCCTCACCCTCACCGTGCGCTACGCCGGCCAACCCCCCTCTCGGACGGGCTCGAACGGAGGGAGCTCCCTCGCCACCACCCGCAGCCGCACCCTGCGGGAGCCGACCGCCCACTCGCCGGTGCTCACCCGGACCGCGTACGACCTCTACGAGGCGCTCGGCCTCCAGCGCGCCCGCGTCCGCGCGCTCGCCCTGCGCGCCGAGGGCCTCGCCCCCGCCGGGCAGGCCACCCACCAGCTCACCTTCGACCCGGTGGACGAGAAGGCCCGCCGCATCGAGGAGGTCGCCGACCGCGCACGGGCGAAATTCGGACCGAGGGCGGTGACGCTGGGGACACTGGCGGCGTGAGCCCGGCCGGCGCGGCGGGCCGGTCCGGGGGCGGGCGTGATCCCGTTCCGGGGCGTGAGCCCGCCCGACGTGGAGGTCCGGCCCGGGGGCGGGGAGGCGAGCCCGGGGCGGGAGGCCGGTCCGGGGGCGGGCGTGATCCCGTTCCGGGGCGTGAGCCCGCCCGACGTGGAGGTCCGGCCCGGGGCGGGGAGGCCGGCCCGGGGGAGGCGTGATCCCCGTTCCGGCCCGGCACACGCCACCCCGGTGTGCCGGCGAGCGGCCGGTCACCGGGTGCGTATGCCGGGGCCTGACCGGCCTGAGCCGCCGTTCAGGCCCCGGGGTCCGTGCGGTCAGCGGCCGTGGCGGCCGCCGCCCACCGCGCGTCGGCGGACCGACGCGAACAGCACGGCCGCGCCCAGCGCGAGGACGGCGGCGCCCCCGACCGCGATGTACGGGGTGCTGCTGTCGCCGCCGGTCTCGGCGAGGTTCGTGGTGCTGCCGGCGGCCTTCGGGCGGTTGGGGTCGCCGGCAGCGGCGGTCTGCGACGCCTCGCTCGCGGGTGTGGCGTCCGTCGTGGTGGTGGCGTCCTGGTCGCCGTGGCCGTGGTGCTCGATCGTCGACTTGTCGGCACCGGCCTCGATCTGCTCGTCGGAGGGAGCGGAGGCCGCGGGCGCGGCGCTGCCGTCCTGCGCGGCGCTGCCGTCCTGCTCGGTGGTGTCGTCCTGCTCCCCGGTGTCGCTCTGCCCCGCGGAGCCGGTGGCGCCGTCCCCGCCGAAGGCGACGTCAGAGCAGGAGTAGAACGCCTCGGGGCTGTCCGAGCGCTGCCACACCGCGTACAGCACGTGCCGGCCCGAACGCTCGGGCAGGGCGCCGGAGAACGTGTAGAAGCCGTCCGACGCGACCGGGTCGGTGACCGTCGCCACCGGGTTCTCCAGATCCAGGTCGGACCAGGCCAGCGGCTGCGCCGGGTCGTAGCCGGCCTGGGTGAGGTACACCGTGAAGGTGCCCTTGTGCTGGGCGGTCACCCGGTACTTGAAGGTGTACGAGCCGGCGCTCACGCTCGTCGCCGGCCAGTCGGTGCGGGCCAGGTCGAGCCCCTTGAACTCGTCGTTGTTCGCGCTGCACAGCTTGCCGTCCGGGATCAGCTCCTGGTGGCGGCCGCCGGCGTCGCCGAGGCGGATGCCGTTCCAGTCGTACAGCGCCTGCGTCCCGCCGGCCGCGACAGCCGCCTTGCAGGCGTCCGACGACGGGCTCTCGGGGCCTTCCGCGTAGCACTGGGAGATCCGGCTGACCGGGTCTCCCATCGAGCCGTGCGCGGCCGCGGGGGAGGCGGACAGCCCGGTCAGGGCCAGCGGGGTCAGGCCGAGGGCGGCGACGGCGGCGGCCTTGCGGCGTGCGGACATGGAGGTCTCCTAGGTACCGGTGCTGATGTGTGCCGGAACCAAGAAACCGTGAAAACGCCTGCTGGGGGCGGTCGCGGACGATCTTTAGGGTGGCCTTAAGGAAGCGCTCAGGCTGAGATCAGGTAGGGAGCGGGCGCGCCGGCCCGGGGCGCGCTCCGCACGGGCGGGGGCGCGGCGACCGGGCCGGCGCTACCCGTCCGGCCACCAGGTGCGGGCGATGTCCTTTCGCACCTCGGGGCGTCCGGAGGGGCGCTCGTCGGCCTCCTCGCGGACCCTGCGGGAGTCCGTCTTCTTCAGGGGCTTCTGCACGGTCGTGCGGCGCATGGCTGCCTCCTCGGGGTGCTACCGAGTTCCGCGGTTTCACGGAGATAGACCCGTTAGGGGAGAGTTCCTCATCGCCACCTGTTCTGTCAGTGGCGGCTGTCACGATTCGATTGTCAGTGGTGGGTGTCACCCTTTGGGGCATGGCAAACAAGAGTGACGGGACGACTTCGGCGTGTGTCGACTGGGACGCGGCGGCCGCCTCCTTCGACGAGGAGCCCGACCACGGCCTGCGCGACCCCGATGTGCGTGCCGCCTGGGCGCGGCGGCTGCGCGGCTGGCTGCCGGTGCCGCCGGGCGACCTGCTCGACCTCGGCTGCGGCACGGGCAGTCTGTCGCTCCTCGCCGCCGAGCAGGGACACCGCGTCACCGGTGTAGACCTCTCACCGGCGATGGCCGACCGGGCCCGCGCCAAGCTCGCCGGACGCGCGGCGGTGGTCCTCCTCGGCGACGCGGCGGCACCCCCGGTCGGGGACCGGCGCTTCGACGCCGTCCTCGTCCGGCATGTGCTGTGGGCGCTGCCCGACCCGGCCCGCGCCCTGCGCCGGTGGTGCGGGCTGCTGCGCCCCGGAGGGCGGCTCGTGCTGGTCGAGGGCGTGTGGGGCACCGTCGCCCCCGTCGGCATACCCGCGGACCGGCTCACCGCCCTGCTGGCCCCGCTCACCGGGCACGCGCGCGTGGAGCGGCTCTCCGGCGCCCCGGAGCTGTGGGGCAGGGAAGTGGACGACGAGCGGTACGCGGTGGTGGCGACGGTGTGACGCCCTGCCCTCACGCCGCACGGCGGGACGCGTTGCGCCGCACGGCGTGACGTCCTCACGCCAGCAGCGACTCCAGGCCGCCCTCGGCGCCGGCGGACACCTCCAGTTCGTCGAGGGCGGCGAGGGCGGCGGCCGCGGCCCCGGGGTCCCGCTCGGCCAGCCCGCTCTCCGCGAACTCGTCCTCGTCCAGCCGCCGTACGTCGCTGCCGTCGGCGGAGCACCACAGGTCCAGGTCGAGGTCCTCGACGACCAGGTCGGTGCCGGTGAGCGTCGCGGGGCGGGTGACGTCGCAGTACCAGCCCTTCAGGGCCCCCGACGCGTCGCGGACCTCCTTCACCGCGTACCAGCGGTCGCGCCAGTAGTACTCCGTGAAGACGTCTCCCGGCTCGAACCGTACGAAGCCGAAGTCCCGTATGCCGTCGCCCGCCCAGCGGGCCCGGACGGCGATCCTGGTGCCGTCGTCGGACAGCAGCCCGGCGGGGTAGCGGATCTTCGTCCGGCCGCCCTTGACGAGGACGACGTCCACCCGGTCCGGGGAGCCGGCGGGGTCAGTCGAGTTCGCGGACATACCGCACCTCCGTTGCGTAGATCTCGTATCCGAACCACCGGTTGACGGCGAGCATGGGGCCGTTCCCGGTGTCGTTGCCGGTGAAGGCCTCCCGGTACCCGGCGGCGCGGGCGCGGTGCAGCGAGGCGTTCTTCACGAGTCGGGCCAGCCCCCGGCCGCGGAAGGCGCGGGCCGTGCCGGTCATGCCGGAGGCGTAGCGGGTCGCGCCGTCCGTGCGGGCCGCGGTGAACGCGGCGGGACGGCCGTCGACGACGGCGACCGTCGTCAGGCCGGGATCGAGGAGCGGATGCCTCCACGTCTCCTCGATCCACGCCTCGTAGTCGGTGAGCTCGGCGCCCACATCGCCCGGTTCGTCCGCGGTCGTCTCCGCGTCGAGTTCGAACAGCGGGCGGGGATCGCCGGCGAAGTCTGCGGCGGTGCGCAGCTCGACGCCGGGCGGTAGGTCCTGGAGCGGCGGCAGTGTGCCGTGCGCCAGGTCCAGGCGGAGGAAGTGCGCGGAGCGGCTCGCCCGGTAGCCGCGCCGCTCGGCGAAACCGCGGTTGCCCGGCTCGTCCAGGACCCAGGTGAACACCCTGGCGGCGCCGTGCGCGGCCAGGTGCTCCTCGCCCGCGCGGGCCAGGAGCGCCCCGGCGCCCCGGCGCGTGCGCCCAGGGCGCACGTACACGTTGACGAAGCCCTGGCCGGGCTCCGGGCTGTCGTGGGCGAGGCCGGCCTCGGCCGTGCCGACGATCTCGCCGTCCGCCTCGGCGACCAGCCGGCGGAAGCGGGCCGCGGGGTGGGCGTGGGTGAGGTCGTGGACCACGGACCGCGGGGTGGACACCAGGGCGGGCAGGGCCAGTCGCCCGACCCGGACGCAGCCCTCGGCGTCCGCCGGCACCTCGGGGCGCAGGTCGCGCACGCTGACGGTCATGGGGCGCAGGCTAGGAGAGGAAGGCTCGGGTGCGCCTCCCCTTTTCCTGCGGGTGCGGGACAATCGGGTCCGTGACCTTGAAGATCCACATCGCTGAGGGTGCCGCGCCGTACGAGCAGGTGCGGTCCCAGATCGCCGAGCAGGCCCGGTCCGGCGAGCTGCCCGTGGGCCACCGGCTGCCGACCGTCCGGGGCCTCGCCGAGTCGCTGGGGCTGGCGGCCAACACGGTGGCCAAGGCCTACCGGGCCCTGGAGGCGGACGGCGTGATCGAGACGCGGGGCCGCCACGGCACGTACGTCGCCGCCGCGGGCTCGGCGGCGGAGCGGGAGCTGGCCGCCGCCGCGCAGGCCTACGGGGAGCGGGCGCGACGGCTGGGGCTCACCCAGGACGAGGCGCTGGCCGCGGTCCGGGACGCCCTGCGGGCCGCCTATCAGGAGTGACGGGACCGCCCTGTGGGGCTGTTCGCCAGGGGCGACGGGGCGCTGGGCGCGGTCTGCCGGGAGTGAGCGTGCGCCGGCGCGGCGCGCGGGCTCACCGGTGGGCGAGTGACGTGTGCTCGGGGACGCGGGTCGGCCGCAGGCCCGCCCGCTCCGCCGTCCTGCCGAACATCACCGCGTTCCGTACGGCCGCGCCCCCGGGATCGTTGTTGAAGTACGCGTACACCTCGGCGTCGTCCGGCCAGGTCGTCGCGATGCGGTCGAGCCAGGTCTCCAGGGCGCGGCGGCCGTAGTGCGGCGAGGGGCGGGCGCGGCCCTGGTGGAAGCGGACGTAGCCCCAGCCGGCGGTCCGCCACAGCGGGGTGACCGGGCGGGAGAGGACGTCGGCCCAGCACAGGGCCGCGCCCCGGGACTCCAGGACCTCGCGGACCGCCGGTGTCCACCAGGAGTCGTGGCGGGGTTCGACGGCGACCCGGGTCCCGGGCGGGAAGCACGCCAGGCAGGTGTCCAGCAGGTCCGGGTCGGCGCGCAGGGTCGGCGGCAGCTGGAGCAGCACCGGGCCGAGCCGGGAGCCGAGGCCGGCCGCGTGGCTCATCAGCCGGTGCACCGGCTCCTCGGGGTCCCGCAGCCGTTTGATGTGGGTCAGATAGCGGCTGGCCTTGACCGCGACGACGAAGTCCGGCGGGACGCGCTCGCCCCAGGACGCGAAGGTCTCCCGCGAGGGCAGCCGGTAGAAGGCGTTGTTGATCTCGACGGTGGCGAACCGTGCCGCGTACTCCTCCAGCCACCGCCGCACGGGGACGTCGGCCGGGTAGAGGACGTCCTTCCAGTCCTTGTACTGCCACCCCGACGTGCCGACGAACAGGGTCATGGATCCATCAAAGCACTACAGGTACAGCCCCGCGTCCGCCCCGCCCCGCGGCTCCGGCAGCGAGGTCGGGGAGGTGCCGCGCCGCAGCGCGTACAGCTCCGCCAGGGTCGCGCCCTCCCGGCCGACCCCCTCGTCCGTGCCGAGCCAGTCCACCGCCTCCGGGCGGGTCAGCGGGCCGACCTCGATGCGGGCCAGGCAGCGGCCCGGGCGGACCACCGCCGGGTGCAGACGTTCCAGGTCCTCGTTGGTGGTCACCCCCACCAGGACGTTGCGGCCCTGGCCCAGCAGGCCGTCGGTCAGGTTCAGCAGCCGCGACAGCGCCTGGCCGGCGGTGTGCTTGGCCTCGCCGCGGATCAGTTCGTCGCAGTCCTCCAGGAGCAGCAGCCGCCACCGTCCCTTGCCGGTGCTGTCCTCCTCGCCGATCGCGATGTCCATCAGATAGCCGACGTCGGAGAACAGGCGCTCGGGGTCCAGGACGCAGTCCACCTGGCACCAGTCCCGCCAGGAGCGGGCCAGGGTGCGCAGCGCCGAGGTCTTGCCGGTGCCGGGCGGGCCGTGCAGGAGGAGCAGCCGGCCGGCGATGTCGTCCGGGGTCGTCCCCATCAGACGGTCCATCCCGTCGGCGACCGGGGCCGTGTAGTTGGGGCGGATCTCGTCCCAGGTGCCCGCGGAGATCTGCCGGGTGGTGCGGTGGGGGCCGCGCCTCGGGGAGACGTACCAGAAGCCCATGGTCACGTTCTCCGGCTGGGGTTCGGGCTCGTCCGCCGCGCCGTCGGTGGCCTCGTTGAGCACCTTCGTGGCCAGTTCGGCGCTGGTCGCGGTGACCGTGACGTCGGCGCCGCGGTTCCAGCGGGAGACCAGCAGGGTCCAGCCGTCACCCTCGGCGAGCGTCGCGCTGCGGTCGTCGTCCCGGGCGACGCGTAGCACGCGTGCGTCCGGCGGGATCAGGTTCGCGCCGGAGCGCACGCGGTCGATGTTCGCGGCGTGCGAGTACGGCTGCTCGCCCGTCGCGAACCGGCCGAGGAACAGCGCGTCGACGACATCGGACGGGGAGTCGGAGTCGTCGACGGTGAGCCGGATCGGCAGGGCGTCGTGTGGGTGCGCGGACATGCCGCCATGATCCGGCACACGGCGCCCGCGTGCACCCGGTTTCCGCGCTGCGCGACGGTGTGTCGGATTTGTCCAGAGCATTTCTGGCTGTTTCAGGGCATTCGGGTGCATGGGATGCGTTCTGCGTCGGCACCGCGGGCCCGGCCGGGGCGGGCCGACCGCCCCGACCGCCCCGGCCGTACTCGGCCGTACTCGGCCGTACTCGGCCGTACCCGTCGGCTCAGAAGAGCGTCCCGACGGCTCTGCGGTGGATCTGCCGGGTCCTGCGGACCACCGCGTACCCCTTCGTCAGCGCGCGGTCCCGGGCGAAGGCGCGGGCGACGGCCCGGCCGTCGAGGAGCCGTGCGAACTCCTCGGCGTCCGTGCCTCGCCGGACGGTCACCCGCCGCAGGGCGTACGGCCCTTGGGCGCGGCGGGCGAGTGAGTTGCCGACGGCGAGCGCCTGGGCGAACCCGTTCTCCCGTACCGCCGTGCGCACCCGCCGGCTGGAGTAGCCGTACGGGTAGGCGAAGGAGACGGGCAGGGCGCCCAGTGCGTCGGCGACGATGTCCCGGCAGCGGGTCAGCTCGGCGTGCAGCGTGCCGTCGTCGACCTGGTCGAGCTGCGGGTGGGTGTGGCTGTGGCCGCCGATCTCCACGCCCGCTTCCGCCAGTTCGCGCACCTGCGGCCAGTCCAGCATGGTGTCCAGGCCGCCGCCGGTGTCGTACGCGCCCCGGATCCAGCCGGTGGACACGAACAGGGTGGCCGGGAAGCCGTGCCGGGCCAGGGCCGGAAGGGCGTGGCGGTGCACGCCCTCGTAGCCGTCGTCGAAAGTGATCAGGACGGGCCGGTCGGGCAGGGGCCGTCCGGACCGCCAGCGGGCGGCCAGGCCGGCCGTGGTGAGGGGGGTGAGCCCCCGGTCCGCGATCAGCCCCATCTGCTCGGCGAACGCCTCCGGTGTGACCGACAGGGCGCGGGTGGCGTCGTTCGGTTCGGCGGCGACCGCGTGGTACATCAGGATCGGAACCCTCGCTTCCGTCATGCGGCGCCCTCCGCCCGCGGCACGTCCCGCCCACCGCCGGCCTCACCCACGTCGCCGCTCCCGCGACCGCCGGGACCACCGAACGGCGTGACGCCCCGGGCCGCTCCGGCCGCTTCGGCACGCGCGACCGCGCCGTTCGCGCCGCTGCCGCTGCCGCTGCCGCTGCCGCTGCCGCTGCCGCTGCCGCTGCCGCTGCCGCCTCCGCCGCCGGGACCACCGAACGGCGCGGTCCCCCGGGCCACTTCGGCGCCCCCGGCCACGTCGGCGTCCGCGGCCACTTCGGCGTCCCCGGCCGCTCCGGTCGCCCCGGCGTCCCCGGCCGCTCCGGTCGCCCCGGTGTCCGTGACCGCTCCCTCCGCCCCTGCGCCCCCGGCCACGCCGACCGCCCCGGCGTCCGTGACCGCTCCGGCCGCCCCGGTGTCGGTCTCCGGGTGTTCGGCGGTCGCCCCGCCCGCACCGATCCGGACGACCGCGAACGTCGTGCCGTCGCGGCGCGCCCGGGCGCTGCCCACCAGGTAGCCGCCGGCGGCGGTCAGGACGCCGGCGACGATCGCGCCGGCGCGGCGGGCGCCTCCGGCGCGGCCCAGGAGTCCGTCGCGCAGGCCCCGGACAACGCCGGCCGGCAGGACCCGGGTGGTGTACCGGCGTTCGGACTCCAGGCCCTTGCCGGCGCCGACGCTGCGGGCGACGAGCGCCTTGGACAGGCCCTCGGCGTAGGTGCGGGTGCGGAAGTACGCGAAGTGCTCGCGGGTCTCGGGCACCTTGTGGTGGATCACCGCGCGGTCGTCGACCAGCAGGATCGCGTCGGGTCTCGCGCGGCTGAGCCGGATGCACAGCTCGGCCTCCTCGCCGCCCAGTGGCCGCTTGTCGCCGTCGCGGCCGATGCCGGAGGCGAAGCCGCCCGCGACGGTGAACGCCTCCCGCCGGAACGAGGCGTTGCCGCCGAGGACGTTGCGCACCCGGACCCGGCCGGGCGGCAGGCCCCGGTAGGAGCAGCCCACCACCCAGTCGAACTCCTCCGGGAACCAGGCGGGCCGCCGGCCGGAGGCCCAGACCGGTACCGTCCGTCCGCCGACCGCCATGACCCGGGGGTCCGCGTAGGCGTCGGCGAAGCGGCGCAGCCAGTCCGGTTCGGCGGCGGCGTCGTCGTCGAGGAAGGCGACGATCGCGCCGTGCGAGGCCGCGACCCCGGTGTTGCGGCCGGCCGACAGGCCGCGCGGGCCCGCGTTGGGCAGCACCCGTACGTCGTGCGCCTCCCGGTACTCCTCGGTCAGCCGGTCGAGGAGGACCGGGTTGTGGTCGACGACGAGCAGGGTCTCCCGGGCCGGCCGGGTCTGCGCCCGCACCGAGGCGACGGCCGCGAGGATGTCCTCCCAGCGGTCCTCGGTGTAGACGCAGACGACGACCGAGATGCCGGCGGAGCCGGCGCGCGCGGCCCGGCCGGCCGGGGTGCCGTTCGTGGTGCCGTTCGAGCTCAAGACACCTCTCCCCGGACCGTGTCGAGCATCGGCGACCGGTGTCCGCGGCGGCGCAGTGCCCGGCGGTTGGACCGTTCCGCGAGGATCACCCGCAGCACCCGCAGGCCGTCGCGCACGGCCCGCAGGTTGCTGACGCCGTGGATGCGCAGGTACTCGTGGCTGGGGATCTCCTGCACCCTCAGCCCGGCCTTGACGACCCGGATGTTCATCAGGGTCTCCACCTCGAAGCCGGTGCAGTCGAGTTCGATCTTGTCCAGGCAGTGCCGCCAGAAGGCGTTGTAGCCGTAGCACAGGTCGGTGTAGCGGGCGCCGAACTTGCGGTTGACGACGGCGCACAGCACCCGGTTGCCCAACCAGCGGACGAAGGTCATGTCGTCGGTGCCGCCGCCGTTGGCGAAGCGGGAGCCCTTGGCGAAGTCCGCGCCGGAGACGAGGGCGGAGACGTACGACACGATCTCGTTGCCGTCGGCCGAGCCGTCCGCGTCGACCATCACGATGATGTCGCCGGTGCACGCCTCGAAGCCGGTGATCAGGGCGTCGCCCTTGCCCCGGCCCCGCTGCCCGACGACCTTGACGCCGGGCCACAGCTCACGCGCGACCTCGACGGTGCCGTCGGTGGAGTTGCCGTCGACCAGGACCACTTCGTGGATCCAGTCCGGCAGGGTCTTGAAGACGTACGGGAGGTTCTCGGCCTCGTTCATCGCGGGGATCACGACGCTCACCGGCGATGTGATGGCCAGGTGAGAGGTGATGGGCCGGTACTTCCCGGCGGTGGACGGAGCCTGGAGATCCTGGCCCGATGTCGCCGGCTGCAGCACGGAACTCATGAGTCTGGTCCCTCTCGTCCGGTGGGCCGCCCGCCCCTGGGCAGCCCGGATCTACGTCCGGTTCGAAAGGGGGGTTGTTTCCCACCCGCGGCCGCACGGCACGGCGGAGGACCTCTCCGCGATCCGTCCGGCACGGCATGGCGGAGGACTTCTCCGCGCACGCCGGGTGAGCTGGCATAACTGGACGGCCCCGGAGAACGGCAGCCGACCGCGCGGCACGGCCCGGTCACACAGTGCGCTGACCGAGCACGGCACCCCCCTACCGCGCTCCCGCGCCGGACGCCGTCGAGGCGGTCCTTGAGCCCTCCCCTAGAGCCGCTTGCCGACGGTCCGATGCGGGTGAGATGTATGACGGTATTGACGATTGCACCCGTATGGCAAGACCTGGAAAGAGACTCACCTTTTTGTTCGTTTGACCGTTACACAGCGGGTCGTCCGGTCGCCGGGACGGTCAGGGTGATCAGGGACCTGACAGAAGTGTGATCAGGGACCTGACAGAAGTGTTCCCCGGAGGCGCTTGGCCTCCGGGGAACTGGGTGCCCTCACCGCGGTCTCAGCGGAGCCGGGTCAGCGGGGAGAGAGATGGCAGGACGTCAGGGAACGATCTTCAGCAGCCGGTTCGGGGAGCCGGTGCCGGCGCTGGTGACCGCGCCGGTGGTCGCGCCGCTCGTCAGGGCCGAGGCGACCTGGGCCGGGGTGGCCGAGGTGTGGCCCGCCAGGTAGACCGCGGCCGCGCCCGCGACGTGCGGGGTCGCCATCGACGTACCGGAGATGGTGTTGGTCGCGGTGTCGCTGGTGTACCAGCCCGCCGTGATGGAGGAGCCGGGGGCGAAGATGTCCAGGACCGAGCCGTAGTTGGAGTAGCTGGCCTTGGCGTCGGTGCTGGTGGTGGCGCCGACCGTGATCGCGGCGGCGACGCGGGCCGGGGAGTACGAGGAGGCGTTGGCGCTGCTGTTGCCGGCCGCTACCGCGTAGGTCACACCGCTGGCTATGGAGTTGGCGACCGCGGTGTCCAGCGAGGTGGAGGCGGAGCCGCCGAGGGACAGGTTGGCGACGGAGGGGCCGGAGTGGTTGGCGGTGACCCAGTCGATGCCCGCGATCACGCCCGCCGTGGTGCCGGAGCCGCTGTTGTTCAGCACCCGGACCGCCACGATGTTCGCCTTCTTGGCCACGCCGTAGGTGGAGCCGGCGATGGTGGTGGCCACATGGGTGCCATGGCCGTTGCCGTCGGAGGCGGTGGTGTCGCCGTCGACGGCGTCGTAGCCGTAGGAGGCGCGGCCGCTGATCTGGGAGTGCGTGATGCGGACGCCTGTGTCGATGACGTACGCGGTCACGCCGCCGCCGGCGGTGTCCGGATAGGTGTAGGTGCCGGAGAGCGGGAGCGCGGCCTGGTCGATGCGGTCCAGGCCCCACGGGGCGCTCGACTGCGTGGTGTCGGCCAGTTGGACGGTCTGGTTCTGCTCGACGGTGGCGACCGCCGGGTCGGCGGCGAGTCTGCGGGCCTCCGTGGCCGAGAGGGTGGCGGTGTAGCCGTTCAGCGCGGCGCCGAACGTCTTCTTCACCGTGCCGCCGTACTCCTTGACGAGGCCCTTGCCCGTGGCCGAGGACGCCTTGAAGCCCGCGCCCTTCTTCAGGGTGACGATGTAGCTGTCCTTGACGGCGGTGGGGGAGCCGGCCGCGAGGACCTTGCCCTCGGCGGGTGCGGCCTGGGCGGGGAGTGCGGTGAGCCCGCCGACGAGGGCGGCGGCCGCCACGGTGGCGGCGGCGGTGACGCGGAGCTTGGTGCTGCGAAGGTGTGCCATTACGAGGGAGTCCTCCTCTAGGCGGCGCGCGCTGGGTTGGGCGCGCGTCTGTGGGGGGTGCGCGCGGAGTCGCGCGCACGGCGTCGAGCGTCGCGGCGTGCCGCTCTCGGCTGCTGCAAAGCCTGAGTCATCTACAGGGGTAGAACAAGGGACTTGAAGGCCTGTCAACAAATTTGGCATGGCCACGTAACAAAGCGGCCGTGATCAATCGCGACACGGCACGAAAAGACTTGGCATGAACACTTCCTGTCAACACGCGTAGCTGCTACCACGGTTGTGGCAGAGATGCTGCTAAAGGGAGGTTCCATGAGACGTTCCCGCATTGCCGTCATCGTCAGTTCCCTCCTCCTGGCCGCCGGTGCCGCACTCACCGGCGCCACCTCGGCGCAGGGCGCCCAACTCGCCGCCACCGGCGGCTACGTGGCCCTCGGCGACTCCTACTCCTCCGGAGTCGGCGCCGGCAGCTACGACAGCTCCAGCGGTGACTGCAAGCGCAGCACCAAGGCCTTCCCCTACCTGTGGAACGCCGCCCACGCCCCCTCGTCGTTCGCGTTCACCGCCTGTTCGGGCGCCCGGACGGGTGACGTCCTCTCAGGTCAGCTCAGCCCGCTCAACTCCGCCACCGGGCTGGTCTCCCTCACCGTCGGCGGCAACGACGCGGGCTTCGCCGACGTCATGACCACCTGCGTCACCAGCTCCGACAGCACGTGCGTGTCCCGCATCAACACGGCCCGGGCGTACATCGACTCCACGCTCCCCGGCCAGCTCGACAGCGTCTACTCGGCGATCCGCTCCAAGGCGCCCAACGCCCGCGTCGTCGTCATCGGCTACCCCCGCTTCTACAAGCTGGGCACCACCTGCCTCGGCCTGTCCGAGACCAAGCGCTCCGCCGTCAACGCCGCCTCCGACCACCTGAACACCGCCATCGCCCAGCGGGCCGCGGCCCACGGCTTCGTCTTCGGCGACGTCCGCACCACCTTCTCCGGCCATGAGATCTGCTCCGGCAGCTCCTGGCTGCACAGCGTCAACTGGCTCGACATCGGCGAGTCCTACCACCCGACCGCGTCCGGTCAGTCGGGTGGCTACCTGCCCGTGCTCAACGGCGCGTCCTGAGCCGTCACTCACGAGGGTGACGCGGAGGGGGAGGCCTCGCCCGACGGGGCCTCCGTCTCGCACGTCACCGAGAACGGCACCGAGTTCGACGCCGTCCGCAGCGGCTCGCGCACCTCGACCCCGATCGCGTTCCGGTACGTCCCGCTCTCCGCGTACGTCGTCACGGTCACCCGGTCCTGCCGCGAGGTCCCCCCGCCGGCCGGGAAGTCGAGCGTCCGCCAGCCGGAGTCGGCGAGTTCACCCTCCTCCGCCACCCAGCGGTAGGACACCCGCGCGGGCAGCCGGCCCACCGTGATGGTCGCCGTGAAGGCGGGCGCCCCCTCGTCCCGCGGCGGACAGGCGCCGGAGTACTCCGTGTGGGCCCCCGTGACGCCGACCGCGACGGACTGCGCCGGAGTCCCACCGGTGGCCTGCCCGCTCCCGCCCTCGCTCCCGCCGGGACTCGGGGAGGACTCGGCCTCGCTCCCGGTCCCGCTCTCCGCCGGCGACACGGGTGACGCGGACGCACTCGCGCCCTGCGACCGGCCGGAGGAGGTGACACCACCGCCGGTGCCGTCGCCCCCGTCGTCCCGGCCGAGCAGCGCGTACGTCAGCCCGGCGACCGCCAGCGCGAGCGCCACCACGCCCGCCACCAGGACGGCGGCGGCGCGCCGGTTGCCGTCCCGCTCGCCCCGGGCGGCCGGCGACGGGCCCGTGCCCGAAGGGTGCGCGGAGGGCTCCGGCCGCCGCGGCGGCAGCGGTTCCGTGTCCGCGGCCGACGGCAGGCCCGCGACCGTCGGCGCGTACGGCGTCCCCCGGACGGTGCCGGCGCGCGGGGCGCCTCCCCCCGAGGGGGTACCCCCGGCCGCGACGACCCGCAGGTCCCGCTCGGCGCGGTCGGCGGGCAGCCGCTCGGCCGGGTCCTTGCGCAGCAGCCCCTCGATCACCGGGGCGAGCGGTCCCGCCCGGCGCGGCGGCGGCAGTTCCTCGTCGACGATGGCGCGCAGCGTGCTCAGCGGAGTGTCCTGCCGGAAGGGGGAGGCGCCCTCGACCGCCGCGTACAGCAGCACGCCCAGCGACCACAGGTCCGACCCGGGCCCTGGCGTGCGCCCCAGCGCGCGCTCCGGGGCGAGGAATTCGGGGGAGCCGATGACCTCGCCGGTCATGGTGAGCGCGGAGGTGCCCTCGACGGTCGCGATACCGAAGTCGGTGAGCACGACCCGGCCGTCGTTCGACAGCAGCACGTTGGCCGGTTTCACGTCCCGGTGCAGCACTCCCGCCCCGTGCGCCGCCCGCAGCGCGGCCAGCACCTCGGCGCCGATGCGCGCGGCCCGCGCCGGCTCCAACGGGCCCTCGGCGTCGAGCAGTTCGGCGAGGGAGATGCCCCGCACCAGCTCCATGACGACCCACGGCCGGCCGTCCTGCACGGCCACGTCGTACACCGTGACGACGTTGCGGTGCGCGACCCGGGCCGCGGCCCAGGCCTCGCGCTCCAGCCGGGCGTACATCCGTTCCACGTCGGCGGTCGGCAGTCCGGCGGGCGCGCGCACCTCCTTGACGGCGACCTCGCGGTGCAGGACCTCGTCCCGGGCCCGCCACACCGTCCCCATACCGCCCTCGCCGAGCGGCGACAGCAGCCGGTAGCGGCCCGCGATCAGACGTTCACTGCCCGGTCGTTCGGACACCGCGCCCCCTTCGCATCCGGGCGGACACCTCCACAAACGTAGCTCAGGCGACGAGGGATGCGGCCCCCTTGAGCACCAGCCCGGCCCCGAGGGCCACGACGACGAGCGCGGACCACAGCGGCACGTTCCGGCGGACCAGCGCCACGACCGGGTGCGCGGGCCGGCGCGCGCCGCGGTCCAGGAACCGGGCCGCTCCCGTGCCCAGCCGGACCACGGCGAACCCGGCGGCGGTGAGCGTCAGCGCGAGGCCGGCGCCGTACGCCACGACGAGCAGCAGCCCGAACCAGGCGTGCCCGAGCGCCGCCGCGCCGACGAGCACGACGACGGCGGAGGGGCTGGGGACGAGCCCCCCGGCGAAGCCGAGAAGGATCGTGCCGCGCAGGGTGGGGGCGGTGGAGTGGGTGTGGGTGGAGCCGCCGTGGGTGTGGGGGTGGGGGTGGCCGTGATGGTGGGGGTGGCCGTGATGGTGGTGGTTGTGGCCGTGGTGGTCGGGGCCGTTGTGCCTGTGCCCGTGCTCCTGGCCGTGCCCGTGCCCGTGCTCGTGGTGGTGGTCCCCGCGCTCGTGGTCGTGGTCGTCGTGGGGGTGCCGGGCGGGGGCGCCGGACAGGGCGAGGGCGCGGACGGGTGGCTGCGCGTGCTCGTGGGCGGGGGGAGTGCGGTGAGGCGCGGTGGGTGCGTGCCGCCGGTCGTGCCGGGCCCGGCGGACCAGGACGGCGCCCGCGCCGAGGACGAGGGCGCCGCTCGCCACGCCCAGCCAGGAGATCACCGACGGGGCCGCGGCCGAACCCGCGGTGACCAGCAGCCCCAGGGCGACCACGCCCAGGGTGTGGGTGACCGTGACCGACGCCGCCAGCGGCAGGACGTCCTTCATCCGGGCCCGGCCGCCCCGGGCGGCCGCCGTCGCGGCCATCAGGGTCTTGCCGTGCCCGGGGGCGACCGCGTGCAGCGCGCCGAGCCCGACCGCGAGGAGCAGCGCGAGGGCGGCGAAACCGACGGTGAGGTCCTGCCGGGCGACCAGGCGGTCCAGGGCCCGTGTCCAGCGGTCGGCGCCGCGCGGCAGGACGGACGCGGCGGGCGCCTCGCGCTCCCCCTCGACGAGGGCCGCGCCGCCCGGGCGCACCCGCAGGGACGCGGTCGCGGTGCCGGCCGGGGAGGAGAGCAACTCCTGCGGGTAGTCGGTGAGTTCACCGGACACGGACTCGGCCGGTACGTCCGAGGCGGTGAGCGTCGTACGGTCGCCCCGCGCGGTGATCTCCCGCCAGCCCGGTCCGGCGGACCCGCCCGCGCCCCGGAAGCCGACGGAGACCGTCCTGTCCCCGGGCAGCGGTGCCGTCAGCCGGCACTCCACACGCAGGGTGTCCAGCCCGGCCTGCCCCGGCCGTACGGCCGCCTCGGCGGCGGTGGACGTGAGGGTGACCGGGCGGCCGTCCACGGTCAGCGCGCTGTCGGCGGCGGCCGTGGCGCAGCGCCGCCGGGCCCACTCGGTGAGGCCGAGCCGTTCGACGTCCGGCTTCGCCTGGGTCGCCGGGATCTCGGCGAGGTCCTCGACGTGGTCGACGCGGAGCCGGCCGGGGGCGGCGATCAGACCGTCGTAGCGGTTGACGGTGAAGTTGCCCAGCGGATGCGCGCTCGCGGCGGTGGACGGGCCCAGGGCGAGTGCGCACCCCGCTGTCAGGACGGCCGCGCAGGAGGCGAACGCACGACGGGGGGTCACCGGGCACCCTCCGGCGTCTTCAGCGCGGCACGGGCCTCGCGGGCGCCCAGCGGGGAGAAGCCGGGGTTGAGGCCGAGGGCCGCCGTGAGGTGGGCGCGGGCGTCGGCGGTGCGGCCGGTGGCGCGTTCGATCATGCCGAGGTGGTGGAGGAAGACCGCGTTGCGGTAGCCGGTGGCCGTGGCCCGGCGGGCGTAGGGGAGGGCTTCCTCGTCCCTGCCGTTGACGTGCAGGGCCCAGGCGAGGGCGTCCGCGGTGTGCACGGTGTGGCGGCGGGCCCACTCCGCGCGGGCCGCGCGCAGGGCCGCCGCCCGGTCGCCGTGGTCGGCGGCGGCGAGCGCGGTGTCGAGGTCGGCGTCGACGCCGTTGGCGCGGGCGAGGGACGTCCAGGCGTCGACGAGCGCGTACTGCTCCCGCGCCTTCACCGCGTCGCCCCGCCCGCCCCGGGCCTCGTACAGTTCGCCCAGTCCGACGAGCGGGCCGGGCAGCGGGAAGCGGGCCACGACGTCCTCCAGCCCCTCGATCGCCTCGGCCGTCCTGCCCTCGGCCGCCTGCGCGCGGGCGCGGCCCTCCAGCGCCGGGAGGTACGTCTCGTCGGCGGCGAGGGCGCGGGCGTAGTGGGCGAGGGCGGTGGTGGGGTCGCCCTGGCTCCAGGAGAGCAGGCCGAGCTGGGTGGCGACGTAGGCGATGTCGCCGGGCGTGACCGAGGCGGCGAGGGCCTGCTCCAGCACCCGGCGGGCGGTGGCGGTGTCGCCGCGCAGTTCGTGGACGTACGCGTACCGCGTGAACACCGGGACGCCCGGACGCCGTTCGTCGGCGGTCCGCGCGGCCCGCGTGGCCTCCTCGTACCGGCCGAGCTCGACGAGCGCGTCGATACGGGAGCACAGGGCGCGTTCGCTGTAGGGGTTCCGCTCCAGGGCGCGGTCGGCGTACCTCAGCGCGCCGTCGAAGTCGTGGCGGGCGGCGGCGAGGGCGGCCCGGCCGGACAGGGCCCGGTCGTTGTCGGGCCGCAGCTCCAGCGAGCGCTTCAGGGCCCGCTCGGCCTGCGGATAGCGGGAGGGGTCGCCCTTGGTCCTGGCCTGCTCGACGTAGGCGAGCCCGAGCGAGGCCCACCCGTCGGCGTCGCGCGGCTGGGCGCGCAAATGGGCCTGGAGCGAGGCGATCTGCGCGTCGAGGCCGGCCCTGGACAGCAGCCCCGGGGAGACCGCGGCGGCCGCGACGACCGGGGGCCCGCCGCCGTCGCGCACCGCGCCGAACGCGACCGCCCCCGCGGTGAGGGCGACGGCCAGCATGGCCGCACAGGCCCCCAGGTGGACGGCCCGCCACCGGCGGCCCGCGGCTCCCACCCGGCGCACGGCGGCGACCCGCACGTCGACCTCGCCGGAACCGGCGGCCGCGTCAGCCCCACGGGCCTCGGTGCCCGCGTCCTCGCGGGTGCCCCCGCAGGCCTCGGCGTCCCGGGGGGCCGTCGTGACCCGGGGTTCCTCGACGGTGGCGCGGTCCCCGGCGTCGCCCGGGGTGGGGGCGTCACCGGTTCCGGTGGGCCGTGACGAGCCCGCGCCGGCCCGGCTCTCCGGCCGGCCGTCCTGCTCGGCGGGGTGGCCGGGGCCCGGTCCGCAGGACCGCTGCTCGCGCTCCGGTTCGCCGTCGTTCGTACGCGGGGGCATGCCCTCTCCTCGGTCGCCTGGGGTGGTCCGTCCTGCGGGTGGGGGAGGCGCGGCCCGCGCCGTGGGGGAACGGGTACGCGGGCCGCGCCGGTCGGGGGTGGCGCGGGCCGGGGTCGCAGGGTCCCCGGTCCGCGCCGGGGCCTGGTGGGCCCCGACGACAGGGCCTAGTACGCCCGGCCCCGCATCCGGCGCCACCACATCAGGCCGCCGCCGATGAGCAGGATCCCGGCCGCGCCGGCGCCCGCGGAGGCGGCGATCAGACCGGTGTCGCCGTCGGTCCAGGACGAGGCGGGCTGGAGGGCGTCGCCGAGCTGGTTGCGGACGTCGTTGCCGCCGCCGGTGCCCTCGGCGAGCGGGCCGCGCGACCCCTCGGTGGGCAGGGCGACGTACGGGAACGCCTTCTCGAAGTCCTTGTCGTTCTCGTCCACCGCGTCGCCCAGGTCGTTCTTGGCGCCGAGCAGTTCTCCCTCGACGACCTGGAGCGAGGCGTCGATCACGTCGTCGGTGAGCCGGCGCCCGTTCGGGAAGCCGGCGGTGTCGCCGTCGAGCACGCCCAGCCGCTTGGGTTCGGCGGCCGGCTCGATCGAGGTGTTCAGCCGCAGTTGCTCCGACGGCGTCACGTGCGGCGGCTGGTTGAGGCCCTCGACGCCCTTCAGGAACACGTCGACGAGGTCGTCGCGCGGCTCGTCGGGCGCCTCGATCTTGTAGATCGCCTCGATGAGCTTCGGCAGTTCGGGGTGGGTGACGTTCTTCAGGAACCGGGCGTCGTCCCACGGCGCGGACGCGTTGAACTCGTCCTTGTCCCCGATGGGGTTGACGACCTCGTTCACCAGCGGGTTGCCCAGGCGCGACACCTGGGTGAAGTGGCCCTGCGCGTTCTTGCGCTGGGTGGTCGACCAGATGCCCACGACCGGCTGGTGCGAGGACTGCGTGATCAGGTCGGTCGGCACCTGGAGGGCGATCGAGTTGACGTTGTAGCCCTTGAGGGTGTCGTTGCCGACCTCGGAGAGGTTCCCGCCGTACAGCAGGTCGAAGACGCGCAGGTCGAGGAAGAACGGGTCGTCGGCCTGCCCGGCGAAGGTCTGCGCGCCGTTGGAGAGCTTGTGGACCGCCTGGTCGCGCAGCGCCGCGTAGTCCGGCATCGACGCCTTGCCGACGTTCGACGGCGCCACGGGCACGTCGTCCGCGAGCTTCGTCCGGTGGACGGCCTTCTGCTTCCTCAGCTTGATCAGCTCGAGGTCGTACGTCTGCGTCACGTTCAGGTCGGGGTCGTCCAGGCTCTCGACGGGACCGGTGTTGTAGAGGAACGTCTTCTCGTTCTTCGTGTGGGTCGTGAAGGTGTAGCGGAAGAGCAGGTCGCCCTGCGCGTCACCGTCGTTGTCGATGTGCAGGTCGTACTGGGCGTCCTCGGCGAACGGGAAGAAGTTCGGGCCGCCCGCGGGCTCCTCGAACGGTGTCCAGTTCGCGATGAGGGTCGTCGAGTCCGGTTCGTCCGGGCTCACGAACGCGTACACGTCGGTGTTGTCGTACTGCGGGGTTCCCGAGATGAGCGGGGCCTCCCGGTGGCTGGAGGCGGCGGCCTCCACGGGTCCGAGCGCGGCGACGCCGGCGGCCGCGAGCCCCCCGGCGGCCAGCGCACCGCATACGAGGGCGGCCACGCCCCTGCGTCCGGATCCGCCGGATCCGCTCCTGGAGATAGCTGTCATGCCGTCCGTCCTTGGTGCCGACTTGCCTGACGGACAGTGATACGGAGCGGGGTGCGGGGTCGGATTGGTGGGAACCCGAAAACTTTTCCCTCCCTGCTCACCCGCGTTCCGGGCCGCGCGATCCGTACCTCCTCCGGAGGTGTGTGCGTTGCGAATGCCTGGTATGACGGGACGGCCCGGGTGCGGCCGCAGGGAGGGGGACCGGATGGAGGCGGACGAGCTTCTGCTCCTTGTGGCGGGGGGCGATCAGAAGGCGTTCGAACAGCTCTACACGCTGGTCTCCGGACCCGTGTTCGGCCTGGTGCGGCGGGTGGTGCGGGACCCCGCGCAGTCGGAGGAGGTCTCCCAGGAGGTGCTGCTCGAACTGTGGCGCTCCGCGGGCCGCTTCGACCCCCGCCGCGGCAGCGCCCTGTCGTGGATCCTCACCCTCGCCCACCGCCGCGCCGTGGACCGGGTGCGCAGCGCCCGCGCGGCCGGCGAACGCGAGCAGCGCGAGGCCCGGCGCGCCCACCACCCCGCCTTCGACCAGGTGTCCGAGGAGGTCGAGGCGGGACTGGAGCGCGAATGGGTGCGCCGCTGCCTGGACCGGCTGACCGCCCTGCAACGCCAGTCCGTCACCCTCGCCTACTACGACGGCTACACCTACCGTGAGGTGGCCGAGCGGCTCTCCCTGCCGCTGGGCACGGTCAAGACCCGGATGCGTGACGGACTCACGCGGCTGCGCGACTGCCTGGGAGGTGCCGCATGAGCATCCTGGCCCTGTTCCGCCGCGAGGACCTCCACTCGCTGGCCGCGCCGTACGCGCTCGACGCCCTCGACCCCGACGAACGCCGGCGCTTCGACAAGCACCTGAGGAGCTGCGACCGGTGCGCCGCGGACGTGCGGGCGCTGTTCGAGGACGCCGTCCGGCTCGCCTGGTCGACGGCCGCCCCGCCGCCGGCCGCGCTGCGCGACCGGGTCCTGGCCGCCGTACGGACGACTCCGCAGGAGCCCGCGGCGGCGCCGGTGCGCCGGCACGAGCCGCGGTTGCCGCCGCACGTCTGGGGCAAGCAGCCGCCGCCGCGCACCCGTGCGCGCCGTCCGCTGTTCGTGCCGTTCGCCACGGCGACGGCCGCCGCCGCCCTCGTCGTCGCCGCGCTTTTTGCGGTCCAGGCCGAGCGCACCCGGGACCAACTGGCCGCCGAGCGCGACCGGGCACGTGAGATCGCCCACGTTCTCGCCGCCCCGGACGCCAGGGCGAGCACCGGCAGGGACGTCCGGGGACGCACGATCGCGGTGATCGCCTCCGCCTCGGCGGGCGAAGCGGTCGTCACGCTGAGCGGATACGGCGACCCGCCCGGCGGACAGGTGCACCAGCTGTGGGTCATGCGCCCCGACGCGCAACCGCGCTCCCTCGGGCTCTTCGACCGCGACACGCCCTTGGTCGCGTCCGGGCTCGATCCGACATCGACGTCACTCGCCGTGACGGTCGAACCCGACGGAGGGTCACCGCAGCCCACCACCCGACCGGTTGTCCAACTCACCCTGAAATCGGTCGGATTCGGAGAGTGACCGAACGGGCATCGTCAACCTCCTTATGGGGAAGGTGAATCCTGGGACCGCGATACACGGGTGCTGCGGCGGGGCGATAGGGTTACCCTGCCCGGGCCGGGTGGACTCGTACGGGTGGGGAGTGACATGGAACAGATAACAGTGCGCAGCAGGGCGAGGGTCCCTGCGATCACCTGCGGGAGCAGCGCGACCAGTTCGCGTCTCGACCGCCATCTCTCGGTGCTGGCGGGCCCCGCCATACCGCAGCGGGAGACGGTCGAGGCGACCACGCTGATGCGGGAACTGACGGCGCGTGAGCCCGCCCACCGCCGCAGCGCCAGGGGCGCCCGAGTGAGCCGGGTCTCGCTCTTCGCGCCGCTGCGCCGACTCCGCCGTTCACTGTTCGGCGGCAACAAGCACTGAGGCCCGCGCTCAGGCGGCCACACCGTCCCGGCGCAACGCTGCGATCTCGTCGTCCGTCATCCCCACGGCACGCAGCACAGCCCCGGTGTGCTCCCCGAGCGCGGGCACGGCCCCCATCCGTGCCTCCGCCCCACCCGGCAGTGTGATCGGAGGCAGCAACGCCCGCAGTGGCCCGACCGGCGAGTCCACCTCCCGCCACCGCTCCCGGGCCGCCAGCTGCGGATGCTCCGCCAGCTCGCGCACATCCCTCAGGCGCGCGCAGGCGATGCCCGCGCCCTCCAGCCGCGCCAGCGCCTCGCCGGTGTCCAGCGCGCCCAGCGCCCTCGCCACCCACGCGTCCGTGGCCTCCCGGCGCGCGACCCGCGCCGCGTTCGTCGCGTACTGCGGATCCGTCCCCAACTCCGGTCGTCCGAGCACCTGTTCGGCCAGTCGGCGCCACTCCCGGTCGTTCTGCACCGACAGCAGCACCCGTCCGCCGTCGGCGGTGGCGTACGCGTCGTAGGGCGCGATCACCGCGTGCGCGAGACCCGTGCGGGCCGGGGCGGTCCCCCCGTGCATCGCGTGATGCAGCGGATGCCCCATCCACTCGGCGAGAGCGTCCAGCATCGACACCTGAACCGGTCCGCCCCGCCCGGTCGCCCCGCGGCGCAGCAGCGCCGCCAGTACACCCGAGAAGGCGTACATGCCCGCCGCGATGTCGGCCGCCGGGATCCCCGCCTTCACCGGTTGCTCCGGCGTCCCCGTCACCGACACCAGCCCCGCCTCGCACTGCACGAGCATGTCGTACGCCCGCTTGCCCGCGTACGGCCCCGACGCCCCGTACCCCGAGATGTCCACCGCCACCAGGCGCGGGTGCGCCGCGCACAGGGTCGCCGCGTCCAGGCCGAGACGGGCCGCCGCGCCCTGCGCCAGGTTCTGCACGAACACGTCCGCGCCGGCGACCAGCCGCCGGACGGCGTCCAGGCCGCGCGGGTCCTTCAGGTCCAGCGCGACGGACTCCTTGCCGCGGTTGCACCACACGAAGTGCGAGGCGAGGCCGCCGGCCGCGGTGTCGTAGCCGCGCGCGAAGTCGCCGCCGTCGACCCGCTCGACCTTGATCACCCGGGCGCCCAGGTCGGCGAGCTGCCGGGTGGCGAACGGGGCCGCGACCGCCTGCTCGACGGCGACGACCGTGATGCCCTCCAGGGGCAGGGGGAGCTGGTCCATGGGGTGGATCATGGCCCCCGTCCCGTGGGTTTGTCATGCGCGCAGGCGTGCGTACCGGCTCCCGGCCGGCTGCGCGCACCGGGCCGGCGTCCCGGCGGCCGGACGCGGCGTCAGAGCAGGGCGAGCTGGCCCTCCGGGCCCTCCTCCGCGTGGTCCAGGATCGACGCCGGGCGGCGGGAGCGGTCCGGGACCGGCAGGACGCCCGCCTCGCGCAGGTCGGCCGCCGTGACCGGGTCCGCCGTCGTGGCCGGGTCCGCGGTCCCCAACTCCTCCCGCCGCGGCAGCACGTGGGCCAGCAGGGCCGACACCGTGATCAGTTCGAGGAGCTCGGACGTCCAGCTCTGCGGCCACGCGGCCGGGCGGATCGCCGCCAGGGTGCCCGGCTCGGGCGCGGCCGTCCGGGCCGCGCACCACTGCTCCAGGACCCGGACCCCGCCCACCTCGAAGTCCCACGCCTCCGGCGGGACCGGCGAGACGCGGCCCTCGCCGAGGTGGAGGGTCTCCTCCTCGCGGTCGTAGCGCACGGCGAGGAGAGGGGTTCCGCCGTCCGGGCGGGGCCGGGGGAGGGAGGGCAGGGGCGCGCGGACGTAGGGGCGCCGGCCGCCGGGGAGCCGGGGGCGTTCGCCGTCGCGGCGCAGGAGCCACAGCAGACGGTGGCCCAGTTCCACTCCCCGCGACCAGAGCCCGGGGTCCCGGGTGAGGGGGACCGTGCCGTCGGGGCGGACGGTGGCGAGGATCCAGGCCAGGAAGTCCAGCGGGTCGGCGGAGTGGCCCAGGTGGTCCAGCAGCCCCGGCGCCAGGTTCGGTTCCCTGCCGCCCGGGCGGCGGAACAGGGGGCGGACACGGCCCGCGCGCACCAGCGGCACCAGCGAGGTGGCCGTCGGGAACGGCAGGTCCGGGGCCTCCACGACGAAGACCTGGTGCTCGTCCGCCACCCGCCACAGCTCGGGGCGGGCCGCGTCGATGAGACGGTGGTCGGGAATGAGCCACTGCTCGTCGAAGGGCGCGGCGAGGACGCGGACCGGTTCGGGGCAGGGGCCCGTGGCGCGGATCAGCCTGCCCGTGCCGGCGCTCCGGCCGGGCAGCTGCCCCACCGCCGTGTGCAGGGTGCGGGCGCGCGTCGGCTCGAACAGCGCCTCGCGGTCCGGCCCTTCCGCCGTGACCAGCGCGGCCCAGCGGTCCTTCAGGACGGCCGGGTCGGGAGCCAGCGGCCACCACCGGCCGAGCCGGACGGGTGCGACGGACCACGGCATGAGGTCCGCGAGCGGCGGAGCGTCGTCGGGCGTCACGCCGAGCATCGTACGACGCACTCTCCGCGCGCGGTCAGGTGGCGTCGAGGGTCACCGTGAAGGAGAAGCGGTCGCCGCGGTAGTGGATGACGGCCACGTCGAGCGGGCGGCCGCCGGTGTCGTAGGTGACGCCGGTGTAGTGCAGGATCGGGCTCAGCAGCGGGACCCCCAGCAGCCGGGCCGTCTCCGGGTCCGCCAGGCGCGCCTCGACCGTGTCGGTGATGCGGCCGATGTCCGCGCCCACGACGTCCCGCAGCACCTTGGTCATCGGCCGGCGCCCCAGATCGTCCGGGTCGATCAGGGCGGCGAGTTCGGGACGCACGTAGTTGCGGGCGTGGTTGGTCGGCTCACCGGTCTTCTCGTCGCTGCGCAGCCGGTGGTACGTCGCCACCTCCGCCAGGTCCGGGAAGTACTCGGCGAGTTCCGCCGGGGTCGCCGCCGTGCCCCGGTCGAGCAGCCGCGTCGCCATGCCGGACTGCTGCGCCACGATCGCGTCCACCGAGCCCAGCAGCCGCACCGGCGTGCCCCGCCGGGCGGCCGGCTCGATGAACGTGCCGCGCCGGCGGTGCCGGCTGATCAGCCCCTCGTCCTCCAGCTCCTTCAGCGCCTGCCGCATGGTCAGCACGCTCACCCCGTAGTGCCCGGCCAGCTGCTCCTCGGTGGGCAGGCGCAGCGGGTCCCGGGGCGAGCGGCCGAGTATCGAGGCGCGCAGCGACTGCGACACCTGGTACCAGAGCGGCAGCTTGCGGTTGAGGACGATCGAGTCCGGGGCGAAGGAGGTCACGGGGCCATCCGTACCGGGAGGGCACACTCGGTGCAAGGGGCGGAAGTGGCGTTCAGCGCGCGGGCCGGAAGTGGCGCGTTCAGGGCAAGGGGCGGAAGCGGCGTTCAGCGCGCGGGGCGGAAGTGGCGCGTTCAGGGCAAAGGGCGGAAGTGGCGCTCCAGCCCCGCCCAGACGTCGTCGTAGCGCTGCTGCCGGTGGTCGGCGCGGGCCGCGTGCGGGGTGAGGACGACCGGCCAGCGCGTCTCGAACATGAACGCCAGCCCGTCGTCGAGCTTCTGCGGCGTCAGCTCGGCGGCGCTCGCCCGGTCGAACGTCTCCCGGTCCGGGCCGTGCGCCGACATCATGTTGTGCAGCGAGCCGCCGCCCGGCACGAAGCCCCCCTCTCCGGCCGCCTTGGCGTCGTAGGCGCCCTCGATCAGGCCCATGTACTCGCTCATCACGTTCCGGTGGAAGTACGGCGGCCGGAAGGTGTCCTCGCCCACCAGCCAGCGCGGCGCGAAGACGACGAAGTCCACGCCGGCCAGGCCCGGGGTGTCGGACGGCGCGGTCAGCACCGTGAAGACCGACGGGTCGGGGTGGTCGTAGGAGACCGTGCCGATCACATTGAAGCGGCGCAGGTCGTAGACGTACGGGACGTGGTTGCCGTGCCAGGCGACGACGTCCAGCGGGGAGTGGTCGTACGTCGCGCTCCACAGGTTGCCGCAGAACTTGTTGACCACCTCCACCGGGCCCTCGACGTCCTCGTACGCGGCGACCGGGGCGAGGAAGTCCCGCGGGTTGGCGAGCCCGTTGGCGCCGATCGGGCCGAGGTCGGGGAGGCGGAAGGGGGCGCCGTAGTTCTCGCAGACGTAGCCGCGGGCCGTGTCCTCCAGCAGCTCCACGCGGAAGCGGATGCCGCGCGGGACGAGGGCGACATGGCCCGGCTCGGCGCGCAGCAGCCCGAACTCCGTGCGCAGCAGCAGGCCGCCGCGCTCGGGGACGATCAGCAGCTCGCCGTCCGCGTCGCTGAACACACGGTCCATGGAGGCGTTGGCGTGGTACAGGTGCACGGCCATGCCGGTGCGCTGACCGGCGTCGCCGTTGCCGCCGAGGGTCCACAGGCCCGCCACGAAGTCCGTCCCCGGCGCGGGCTCCGGCAGGGGGTTCCAGCGCAGCCGGTTGGGGTCGGGGACCGTCTGCGTGAAGGGCGCCGTGCCCAGCGTGCCGTTGCCGGTGCGGGTGAACTCCGGGTGGGCGGCCGACGGACGGATCCGGTAGAGCCAGGAGCGGCGGTTGTGGGCGCGCGGTTCGGTGAAGGCCGAGCCGCTGAGCTGCTCCGCGTACAGGCCGAGGGGGCCGCGCTGCGGCGAGTTGCGGCCCTGGGGCAGGGCGCCGGGCACGGCCTCGGAGGCGTGCTCGTTGCCGAAGCCGGAGAGCCCGGAGAGCTGGACCAGCTCTTCGGCCGTCTTGCGTGCGTCCCCGCTGCCCATGCGTGCTCCCCTGTCGGCCGCCTATTCCTATGCAGCACCGTAGGATTGCGGTTCCGGGGGCGCAAGGGGAACCGGCTCCTCCGTACGGGGGTGATCGCGCGGTGGCGAGAACCAGACCCTGGTGGGGCCCGTGTGTCGTACCGGTGTTCTACGCTCCCCGGCATGTCGTGGACGCGTGGCTCCCTATCCGCGCTCGCGGTCTGTGTCCTGCTGCTGACCGGATCCGCGGGCTGCGGCTCCGGTGACGCCGCCGAGGGGGGCGGGGCGGCCGGGACGGCCGCGGTCTCGCCGGAGCCGGTGGGCGAGGTGCTGGAGGACACCGACGGCGACGGGCGGCACTACCGGGAGGTCGGGGAGAAGGACGCGCCGGACGTACGGGTCGAGGTCGAGCCCGACGCCCGCGGCGGCTGGGACGTGCGGCTCGAGGTGCGCAACTTCCGGTTCTCGCCGGCCGGGACGGCGGCGCGGGCGGTCGCCGGGCGTGGCATCGCCCGGCTCTTCGTGGACGACCGCGCCGTCGCCGACCTGCGCGGCCCCTCGCACGACATCCCCGCCGGCTACCTCCCGCACGGCACCCACCAGGTCACCGCACGCCTGTACGCGGACGACGGGACGGTGTGGGCGGTCGACGGCGAGCCGGTGGAGAGCACGGCGGACATCACGGCATCGGAACCGGACGACGCGTCCCCGGGTCCGACCGGCGCGTCCGCAGGTTCGACCGGTGCGTCCTCGGGCCTGACCGGCACGTCCGCAGGCCTGACCGGCGCGTCCTCGGGCCCGACCGGCGCGTCCGCAGGTTCGACCGACGCGTCCTCGGGCCTGACCGGCACGTCCGCAGGCCTGACCGGCGCGTCCTCGGGCCCGACCGGCGCGTCCGCAGGTTCGACCGGCGCGACCCCGGGCCCGACCGGCGCGTCCGCAGGCCTGACCAGCGCTTTTCCAGGGTCGGCCGGTACGTCCCCGGAGGCGGGCGGCGCGTCCCCCGGACCGGGTGCAGGCGTCTCCCCGGCGTTCCTTCCCGCACTGAGTGCACCGGGCACCTGTCTCCGTACCGAGGGGCGAGGTTCACCCGAACGCGGCGGAAAGGCATCATGAGCCCCGTGCCCCATGCGACATCGCTACGCCGTGCGCCCGTGCAGCGGCGCAGTGCCGAACGGCTGACCAGAATCCTCGACGCCTGCGCCGACCTCCTGGACGAGGTCGGCTACGACGCCCTGAGCACCCGCGCGGTCGCCCAGCGCGCCGGCGTCCCCATCGGCTCCGTGTACCGCTTCTTCGGCAACAAGAGACAGATGGCCGACGCGCTGGCCCAACGCAACCTCGAACGCTACGCCGAGCGCGTCACCGAGCGGCTGAACGGCGCCCGCGCCGCCACCCGCACGGGGAGCGGCGAGGCCGGCGAGGCCGACTCCCGCGGCGAGGGCGGCTCCCGCCCGGGTGAGGCCGGGCGCCGGGGGGACTGGCGGGCCGCCATGGACGCCGTGCTCGACGAGTACCTGGCCATGAAGCGCACCGCGCCCGGCTTCTCCCTCGTCGACTTCGGCAACCAGATCCCGGTCGGCGCCCGCGCCGAACCCAACCACCGGGTCGCCGACCGCCTCATCGACCTGCTCTCCGGCTACCTCGGCCGCGAACCGGACGAGGACCTGCGCCGCACCTTCCTGATCGCCGTGGAGACCGCGGACACCCTCGTCCACCTGGCCTTCCGGATGGACCCGGAGGGGGACCCGAAGGTGATCGGCGAGACCAGGGAACTGCTGCGGGCCTATCTCGCCCGGTCCCTGGACTGACGGCCGTCCGTCGGTCGGGTCGGTCCTGGCCCCTCCCCGACATGCGTACCGGTCGGTATGCTCCCGGCAGAGAGCGCCACAGCCGCCGCCTTCCGGGAGGACCCGTGTCCCGCACCGCCCTGCGAATCTGCCCCCTGTGCGAGGCCACCTGCGGGCTGACCCTCACCCTCGACGGAACCCGGGTCACCGGCGCGCGCGGCGACCGGGACGACGTGTTCAGCAAGGGGTTCATCTGCCCCAAGGGCGCCGCCTTCGGGGCCGTCGACGGCGATCCCGACCGGCTGCGCGCGCCCCTGGTGCGCCGGGACGGGGAACTGCGCGAGGCCACGTGGGAGGAGGCCTTCGACGGGGTCGCCGCCGGTGTCCGGCCGGTCGTCGAGCGGTACGGGCCGAACGCCGTCGGGGTCGTCCTGGGCAACCCCAACGTGCACACCGTGGCCGGCGCGCTCTATCCGCCGCTGCTCCTCGCCGGACTCGGCACCCGCAGCCTGTTCACCGCCTCCACGGTCGACCAGATGCCCAAGCACGTCTCCAGCGGCCTGCTCTTCGGGGACGCGAACGCCATCCCGGTCCCGGACCTCGACCGCACCGACCACCTCCTCCTCATCGGCGCCAACCCCCTGGAGTCCAACGGCAGTCTGTGCACCGCGCCCGACTTCCCCGGCAGGCTCAAGGCGCTCAAGGCCCGCGGCGGCACCCTCACGGTGATCGACCCGCGCCGCACCCGCACCGCCCGGCTCGCCGACCGGCACGTCGCGATCCGGCCCGGCGCGGACGCCCTGCTGCTCGCGGCGACGGCCCACACCCTGTTCGAGGAAGGGCTCGTGGACCTCGGGGAGCTGACGCCGCACGTCCAGGGCGTCGAAGAGCTCCGCGCCGCCCTCGCGGACTTCACGCCCGAGGCCGTCGCCGAGGCCTGCGACGTGGACGCCGGGGTGACCCGTGCCCTCGCCCGTGAGCTCGCCGCCGCCCCCACCGCCGCCGTCTACGGCCGCATCGGCAGCTGTACCGTCCCCCACGGCACCCTCGCCAGCTGGCTCGTCGACGTCCTCAACGTCCTCACCGGCAACCTCGACCGCCCCGGCGGCGCCCTCTTCCCGCAGGCCGCCACCGACCGCACCCCCCGGCCGGCGGGCCCGGGCCGCGGCTTCGCGCTCGGGCGCTGGCACTCCCGGGTGAGCCGGCACCCCGAGGCCAAGGGCGAGCTGCCGCTCTCCGCGCTCGCCGAGGAGATCGACACCGTCACCGGGGCCGGCGAACCGGTCCGCGCCCTGATCGCCGTGGCCGCCAACCCCGTGCTGTCCGCGCCCGACGGCGACCGGCTCGACAAGGCGCTCGGCTCCCTCGACTTCACGGTGGCCGTCGACCCGTACCTCAACGAGACCACGCGCCACGCCCACGTCGTCCTGCCGCCGCCCCCGTCCTCGCAGAGCCCGCACCACGACTTCGCGCTCAACACCCTCGCCGTGCGCCACCAGGTGCGCTACACCCGGCCCGCCGTCCCCCTCGAACCCGGCCGGCCGGCCGAGAGCGAGATCCACGCCCGGCTGATCCTCGCCGTGACCGGCATGCACGGCGCCGACCCGTCCGCCGTCGACGACCTGGCCATCGGCCAGCTTCTCGGCAAGGCGGTCCAGGAGCCGCACTCACCCGTGCACGGCCGCGACCCCCGGGAGCTGGCCGCCCGGCTCACCGGGGAGAACGGCCCCGAGCGCCGGCTGGACCTGATGCTGCGCCTCGGCCCCTACGGCGACGGCTTCGGCGCGCGCCCCGACGGGCTGAGCCTCGCCCGGCTGCTGGAGCACCCGCACGGCATCGACCTCGGACCGCTGCGCCCGCGGCTGCCGCAGCCGCTGAGGACGCGCAGCGGACGGATCGAGCTGCTGCCCGGGCCGATCGCCGACGACCTGCCCCGGCTGCGGCGGGCGCTCGGGACACCGCCCGCCGGGCCCGTCCTCGTCGGGCGCCGCCACCTGCGGTCCAACAACAGCTGGATGCACAACGTGCCCGCCCTCACCGGCGGCACCAACCGCTGCACCCTGCACATCCACCCCGAGGACGCCGAGCGGCTGGGCGTCCGGGACGGCTCCGCGGTGCGCGTGAGGGGCGCCGGGGGAGAGGTGACCGCCCCGGCCGAGGTCACCGACGGTGTGCGCAGGGGCGTCGTCAGCCTGCCGCACGGCTGGGGCCACGACCGGCCCGGCACCCGGATGGGCCATGCCGCCGCCGACCCCGGCGTCAACGTCAACCAGCTCCTCGACGGCACTCTGCTCGACCCGCTGTCGGGCAACGCGGTCCTCAACGGGGTGCCCGTCGAACTCGTCCCGGTGGCCGAAGAACCCGAGCCGCTGACCTGAGCAAAGCCGTGGTCTTCGTGCTCGCCCTGGCGTACGCGCTCGGCCTGCGCGAGCGCCGGCGGCTCGGCGTGCTGACGCTCGACGAGGTGCTGGTGGAGGAGCAGGAGACCGGGACGGTCCTCGTGGGCGCCGCCTCCGGCACGGGCGCGGCGCACACCTCCCGCCACGGTTCCGGCGGGGCCGGCACGCCCGCCGCCGACCCGGACACCGGCCCCGGCACCGGCATCGGCGCGGCGGACGAGGAGCCCGGCGGGGCGGATGAGAAGCCCGGCACCGGCGCGGCGGACGAGGAGCCCGGTGGGGCGGACGAGAAGCCCGGCACCGGCGCGGCGGACGAGGAGCCCGGGGGCGGCGCGCGGGTCCTCGACCCGGACCGGCCCACCCTGCGCCCCAGGCTGTACTGGTTCAACGCGCTGCTCACCGTGGCCCTGCTCACCGCCATGATCATGGAGTGGCTGCCGATCCCGGTGCTGTTCCTCCTCGGCGCCGCGCTCGCGCTCACCGTCAACTACCCGCACATGCCGGACCAGAAGGCCCGGCTCGGCGCCCACGCCGAGAACGTCCTCAACGTCTCCGGCATGGTCTTCGCCGCCGCCGTCTTCACCGGCGTCCTCCAGGGCACCGGCACGGTGGACCACATGGCCGAGTGGGTCGTGGGCAACATCCCCGACGGCATGGGCCCGCACATGGCGCTGGTGACCGGCGTCCTGAGCATCCCGTTCACGTACTTCATGTCCAACGACGGCTTCTACTTCGGCATCCTCCCGGTCCTCGCCGAGGCGGGGTCAGGCCCATGGCGTATCGTCCCTGGAGATCGCCCGCGCCTCGATCGTCGGCCAGCCGCTGCACATGTCGAGCCCGCTGGTCCCGGCCGTGTACGTGCTCGTGGGCATGGCGAAGGTCGAGTTCGGCGACCACACCCGGTTCGTGGTCAAGTGGGCGGCGCTGACCTCGTCGGTGGTGCTCGGTGCGGCGTTCCTCTTCGGCACCATCTGATCGACCCATGGAGGACGTCTCATGAGGCCCGGCGCGCACCGCGGCTGGCTGCTCCGCCTCGTCATCGCCTTCGTCTTCGCGCAGGGGGCGGTGTCGATGGCCCGGCCCGCCGTCTCCTACCGGGCCCTCGCCCTGGGCGCCGACGAACGGGCGGTCGGCGTCATCGCGGGCGTGTACGCGCTGCTGCCCCTGTTCGCCGCGGTCCCGCTGGGCCGCCGTACCGACCACGGCCGGTGCGCGCCCCTGCTGTCCGTCGGAGTGGTGCTCATATCCGGCGGCTGCGCGCTCAGCGGCGCGGCCGGCTCCTTGTGGACGATGGCCCTGTGGAGCGGGGTCATGGGCCTCGGCCACCTCTGCTTCGTCATCGGCGCCCAGTCGCTGGTGGCCCGCCGGTCCGCCCCCCACGAGCAGGACCGCAACTTCGGCCACTTCACCATCGGCGCCTCCCTCGGCCAGCTGGTCGGCCCGATCGCGGCGGGTCTCGTCGTCGGCGGCCCGGACATGGCCGGCAGCAGCGCCCTCGCCCTGCTCGGCGCGGGCGCGGTCGCCGCGTTCGCGTTCACCTCGCTGTGGCGCCTGGAACACCGCGCCACGGCACCCGGGTCCCGTACCGGGCCGGGCGACCGGGTGCCCGTCGCGCGCATCCTGCGCGCCCGGGGCGTGCCCGCCGGCATCCTGGTCAGCCTCGCCGTGCTGTCCGCCAGCGACATCCTCACCGCCTACCTGCCGGTGGTCGGCGAACACCGGGGCATCGCGCCCGCCGTCGTCGGTGTCCTGCTCAGTCTGCGGGCGGCGGCCACCATCGCCTGCCGCCTGGTGCTCACGTCCCTGCTGCGGCTGCTCGGGCGCAGGGCCCTGCTCACCGTGACCTGTCTGCTGGCGGCGCTGCTGTGCGCCGGGATCGCGGTGCCGGTACCGGTGTGGGGGCTCGCGGTGCTGCTCGTCGCCCTCGGCTTCTGTCTCGGGGTGGGGCAGCCGCTGTCGATGACGACGGTCGTCCAGGCCGCCCCCGACGGGGCCCGTTCCACCGCCCTGGCGCTGCGGCTGACCGGCAACCGGCTCGGCCAGGTCGCCGCGCCCGCCGCGGCCGGCCTGGTCGCCGGCGTCGCGGGCGTGGCCGCGCCCTTCGTGATGCTCGGGGCGCTGCTGCTGCTGTCGTCGGGGGTCGCGCTGCGCTCGCCGGGCGCCGCGCGGGGCGGTCCGGAGCCCCGGGCCGTCCCGCGGCCGCGCCGGTCCGGGACCGGCGTGGGCCGGACGGGGGACGTCTGACGGCGCGTCGGGCCGTGCTCCGGCGCGGCGCGGGCCGGATGTGAAAGAGAGTCAGATGAAAGCGCGATTTGTATGAAAATCGTCTGACTCGGAGGAACGTCCATGCCCACGTTGATGCTTCCGCACGCCGCCGGCAGCCGCCTCGGCGTCGCCGCCCTCACGGCCCTCACCGCGGCCGGGGCCACCTGGCTCGCGGCACCGGCCGCCACGGCCGCTCCCGGGGACGGCGCCGACATCAGGGTCCACAATGAGCGCGTGCCCTACGGGGTGTCGAAGGACGACCCCGTGGTCTGCCGGTTCTACCTCGACGCCGCCAACTTCGGCGAGGTGACGAGCGTCGCGTACACCATCCAGGCCCAGCCCCCGCTGCCCACCGCCGCCACCGTGAGCGGCACCATCACCCTCGCCGGAGGCGCCGGGCACACCGACACGCTGGGGCTGGCCGACGGCCAGTACCGGCTCGTGTGGACGGTCGCGGGGGGCACCGGACCCAGGGAGAAGGTCTTCCGCGTCGACTGCAGCGACCACCGCCCGGGCTCCGAGGGCCAGGGCGGGAGCCCCGCCCAGGGCCAGGGGCAGGGCCCCGGGAGCCAGCAGCAGAACGGCACCGGCGGCAGGGGGGACGACCCGAGCCGTCCGATCGAGGACCGCCAGGACGGGCAGAGCTCCAGCGGACGCGGGGAGGCCCCGAAGGGCGGCGTCCACGCCGGCGGCGGCGGTCTCGTCGACACCGCGCGGGCCTTCACCCCGCTGAGCGCGGCCGCCGCCGTGGGGCTGGTGGTCGTCGGCGGCGCGGCCTACGTCCGGTTGATCCGCCGACGTTCGCATGGTGCCGCGTAGGCGCGGACGCAGGCCCTGGTACCGGACGCGGGCCTACCGGCTCACCAGGACGGCCGCGCTGGTGGCCGTCCTGGTGACGGTCGGCGCCCAGTGCGGCGGGGGGAACGACGGGCCGGCCGGCCCGGCCGCCGGCGGCGAGGCCGAGCCCCGCCGGGCCGGCCGCGCGGCCCCGGAACACCCGCCGCGTCCGCTGCCCCGCTCCCGGGCCACCACCCTGCGCGTACCGTCCCTGGGGATCGACGCGCCGATCGTCGCACTGCGGCTGGGCCCCGACCGGGAGCTCGACACCCCACCGCTGGACAGGCCCAGGCTCGTCGGCTGGTACGAGGGCGGCCCCACCCCCGGCGAACCGGGCACGGCCGTCGCCGTCGGCCACCGCGACACCCGGACCGGCCCCGCGGTCTTCGCCGGCCTGGAACGCGTGCCCCCCGGCAGCCGGATCGAGGCCCGCCGCGCCGACGGCCGCACCGCCGTCTACACCGTCGACCGGGTCGAGGTCTTCGACAAGGACCGCTTCCCCGACAAGGAGGTGTACGGCGCCCGCGAGCGTCCCGAGCTCCGGTTGCTGACCTGCGGCGGCTACTTCCACCGCAGGACCGGCTACACCAGCAACGTGGTCGTCTTCGCCCACCTGACCGCCACCCGCTGACCCGGCCGCACGGCCCGGGCCCCGGCGCCCGCCGAGTCCCCACCGAACCCCCGCGTCCGTTTCCGCGCTGAGCGGACCGGCGTGTCCGATTCCGTCCCGTGTCTTCCCCCCGGTGCGCACGGTCCGTTAACTTCCCTGACCCACAGCCCCGTACGACCCCCTGCGGGGCTCCCGACCGCGGAGCACCAGCGCCCGAGCGAGCCCCCGGGGACACCGCCCATGACACGCGCCATCTCCCTGCACGACGTGAGCAAGGTCTTCGACAAGGGCGTCCGGGTGGTGGACCGGCTGTCGCTGGACATCGAGCCCGGCGAGTTCCTGGTGCTGCTCGGGCCGTCCGGCTGCGGCAAGTCCACCGTGCTCCGCATGATCGCCGGCCTGGAGCGGATCACCGAGGGGGAACTGCGGCTCGACGGCGAGTACGCCAACGACCTGCCGCCGGCCGGGCGGGACATCGCGATGGTCTTCCAGAACTTCGCCCTCTACCCGACCATGACCGGCCGTGACAACATCGGCTTCCCGCTGCGCCTGGAGAACCCCGGCGCCGACCCGCGCCCGCGGGTGGACGCCACCGCCCGGATGCTGGGCATCGAGGACCTCCTCGACCGCTTCCCCGGCCAGCTCTCCGGCGGGGAACGCCAGCGCGTCGCCATGGGCCGGGCCATCTCCCGCCACCCCTCGGCGTTCCTGATGGACGAGCCGCTGTCCAACCTGGACGCCAAGCTCCGCAACCGGCTGCGCGCCGAGATCGCCGGCCTGACCCGCGAGCTGGGCGTCACCACGGTGTACGTCACCCACGACCAGTCCGAGGCCATGTCGCTCGGCGACCGGGTCGCCGTCCTGCGCGGCGGAGTGCTCCAGCAGCTCGACAGCCCCCGCACGGTGTACGCGTTGCCCCGCAACGTCTTCGTCGCCGCCTTCATCGGCACCCCGCGCATCAACCTCCTGCGCGGCACGGTCCGCGCCCCGTTGGACGGGGCGATGACGATCAGCCTCGGCAAGCAGGCGCTGCGGCTGCCCGAACCCCTGTCCCCGGACCACAAGCTGCTGCGCGTGCAGCAGGGCCGGGACGTGATCGTCGGGCTGCGGTCGGAGGCCGTCCGCGTCGGCCGGTCCGCCGACGCGCGCCCCGGGGAGTCCCTCATCACCGGGCTGGTGGAGCACGTGGAGTTCCAGGGCCACGAGGCGCTCGTCCACTTCGCCACCGGTTCGCGCCCCGCCGTCGTACCGGAGCTGGAGGCGCCCCGCCCGCAGCCCCGGCCGGCCCGGCGCCGGCGCCGGGAGAGCGGGGTCCTCGACCGGCTGCGGACCAGGGCGGGGCGGGCGGGCGGACCGCGGACCGGTCCGGCCGCGGCACTCGACGCGCCGCCCGCGCCGCCGGACCCCGCGGTCGCCTCCCCGGAGGGGCGGCTGCCCGGCGACCTCGTGGTCCGCACCACCCCCGACTTCGACCTGCGGCACGGCGTCCAGGTCCCCCTCCTCGTCGACCTCGCCCGCCTGTTGGTCTTCGACCGCCACGGCGAACGGATCTGCCCGGCGCCGTCCCGGCTGCCGGACCTGGACGGGTGAGGCCGTTCGGACCCGGTGTCCCGGTCCGTCCTCCTGCCGGACCTGGACGGGTGAGGCCGTTCGGACCCGGCGTCCCGGTCCGTCCTCCTGCCGGACCTGGACGGGTGAGGCCGTTCGGACCCGGCGTCCCGGTCCGGCCGCCTGCCGACCGCAAGCGCCACCCCTGGGAGTGACACCTCCGTCCGCCCGCCCTCCCGGTGAGTGACACCGCGGCACCCCCGGTGCCACCGTGAGGCGTCGCACGGAGGGCACCCCTGGTGCCCAAAAACTATCGGCGCTAGTTTAGGGCGCGGACGACGACGACCGCCCGGAGGGAACACGATGAAGGCACACGACGGCATCTACCTCGACGGCGCCTGGCGCCCCGCCGCCGGCCAGGACGTGATCGAGGTCGTCAACCCGGTGGACGAACAGGTCGTCGGCCGCGTCCCGGCCGGCGGCGCAGAGGACGTGGACGCCGCCGTACGGGCGGCCCGCGCCGCCCTTCCGGCCTGGGCCGCGACCCCGCCGGCCGAGCGGGCCGCGCGCCTGGCCGCCCTGCGGGACGTGCTGGCGGCCCGCAAGGACGAGATCGCCGAGACGGTCACCGCCGAGCTCGGCTCGCCGCTGCCCTTCTCCCAGGCGGTCCACGCGGCCGTCCCGATCGCGGTCGCCGGCTCCTACGCCGAGCTGGCCGCGACGCACCCCTTCGAGGAGAAGGTCGGCAACTCGACCGTGTACCAGGAGCCGATCGGTGTGGTCGGCGCCATCACGCCCTGGAACTACCCGCTCCACCAGATCGTCGCCAAGGTCGCCCCGGCCCTCGCCGCGGGCTGCACCGTCGTGCTCAAGCCCGCCGAGAACACCCCGCTGTCCGCCCAGCTCTTCGCGGAGGCGGTGCACGAGGCGGACGTCCCGGCCGGTGTCTTCAACCTCGTCACCGGCCTCGGCACGGTCGCCGGGCAGGCCCTCGTCGAACACCCCGGTGTCGACCTGGTCTCGTTCACCGGCTCCACGGCCGTCGGCCGGCGGATCGCCGCCACGGCCGGCGCCGCGATCAAGAAGGTGGCCCTCGAACTCGGCGGCAAGTCCGCCAACGTCATCCTCCCGAGCGCCGACCTCGCCCGGGCCGTCAACGTCGGCGTCGCCAACGTGATGTCCAACTCCGGCCAGACGTGCAGCGCGTGGACCCGGATGCTGGTCCACCGCGACCAGTACGACGAGGCCGTCGCACTGGCCGCGGCCGCCGCCGCGAAGTACGGCGACCGCATCGGGCCCGTCGTCAGCGCCCGGCAGCAGGCGCGGGTGCGGGGTTACATCGAGAAGGGCGTCGCCGAGGGCGCCCGCCTGGTCGCGGGCGGCCCCGACGCCCCCCGCGAGCGCGGCTGGTTCGTCAGCCCGACGGTCTTCGCCGACGTCACCCCCGAGATGACCATCGCCCAGGAGGAGATCTTCGGCCCCGTCCTGTCCGTCCTGCGCTACGACGACGAGGACGACGCCCTGCGCATCGCCAACGGCACGGTCTACGGCCTGGCCGGGGCCGTCTGGGCGGGCGAGGAGGCGGAGGCGGTGGCCTTCGCGCGCCGTATGGACACCGGGCAGGTCGACATCAACGGCGGCCGCTTCAACCCCCTGGCGCCCTTCGGCGGTTACAAGCAGTCGGGCGTCGGCCGTGAACTCGGCGCGCACGGCCTCACCGAGTACCTCCAGACCAAGTCCCTCCAGTTCTGAGGAGCGTTCCGTGGTTCGAGCCGCCGTCCTTCCCGCCGTGGGCGCTCCCCTGGAGATCACCGGGATCGACCTCCCCGACCCCGGGCCCGGACAGGTCCGCGTCCGGCTCGCCGCCGCCGGGGTGTGCCACTCCGACCTGTCCCTGTCCGACGGCACCATGCGCCTGCCCGTCCCCGCCGTCCTCGGCCACGAGGGCGCCGGCACGGTCGTGTCCGTCGGCGAGGACGTCACCCACCTCGCGCCCGGCGACGGCGTCATCCTCAACTGGGCGCCGTCCTGCGGCGCCTGCCACGCCTGCGGGCTGGGCGAGGTGTGGCTGTGCGCCGACGCCCTCAGCGGGTCCGCCGCCGTGCACGCCCGCACCCACGACGGCACCGTGCTGCACCCCGGGCTGAACGTCGGCGCGTTCGCCGAGGAGACCGTCGTCCCCGTCTCCTGCGCCCTGCCCCTGCCGGACGGCATCCCCCTCACGGACGCGGCCCTCCTCGGCTGCGCCGTCCTCACCGGCTACGGCGCCGTCCACCACTCGGCCAAGGTCCGGCCCGGCGAGACGGTGGCCGTGTTCGGCGTCGGCGGGGTGGGCCTGGCGACCCTCCAGGCGGCCCGGATCGCCGGCGCGTCCACGATCGTCGCCGTCGACGTCTCCCCCGAGAAGGAGCACCTGGCCCGCGCGGCGGGCGCCACCGACTACCTCGTCGCCTCCGGGACCACCGCCCGCGAGATCCGGGCCCTCACCGGCAAGCAGGGCGTGGACGTGGCCGTCGAGTGCGTGGGCCGCGCGGTCACCATCCGCACCGCCTGGGAGTCGACCCGCCGCGGCGGCCGCACCACGGTCGTCGGCATCGGCGGCAAGGACCAGCAGGTCACCTTCCACGCCCTGGAGCTCTTCCACTGGGGCCGCACACTCTCCGGCTGCGTCTACGGCAACTGCGACCCCGTGCGCGACCTGCCGGTCCTGGCCGACCACGTCCGGGCGGGCCGGCTGGACCTGGGTTCGCTGGTGACGGAACGGATCGCCCTGGAGGGCATCCCGGCGGCGTTCGAGAACATGCTGGCGGGGAAGGGGGGCCGGGCGCTGGTCGTGTTCTGACCGCCGCCCGGGACCGGTCCCGCGCATCCCCGCCGGTCCCGCGCCTGCGAGGCGCTCTCAGCGCTCACGGCGCCACGTCGGACTCCTCGGAGGGCCGCGGCCTCCGCGCCGCGGCCTTCCCCGCCCGTGCCCGCCCCCGCGTGCGCGAACGGGACACCGCCACCCCCGCCAGGCACAGCGCCCCGCCCGCCAGCGTCAGCGGCCCGGGCACCTCGCCCAGAGCCAGCCACGACATCAGCACCACCAGGGCCGGCACGGCGTAGGTGGTCGCGCCCATACGGCCCGCCGTCGTCCGGGCCAGGGCGTAGGCCCAGGTGGTGAAGGCGAGCGCGGTCGGGAAGACGCCCAGGTAGACCATGTTCAGCGTGGCCGGTACCGGAGCGCCGGCGGCCTCCCGCACCAGCTGCCCGGCGAACGGCAGGCACACGACCGCTCCCACCAGGCACCCGAACGTCGTCACCTGCAACGCGCTCGCCGAGCCCAGCGCGGGCTTCTGCGCCACGACCCCGCAGGCGTACGCGACGGCGGCCAGCAGGCACAGCGCCACCCCCAGCAGCGAGGAACCGCCCCCGCCCGACATCGACAGCCCCACCGTCACCGCGCCCGCGAACGACACCGCCATGCCGGCCAGCAGTCTCGGCGGCAGCCGGTCGCCCAGCAGCCGTGCTCCGAGCAGGGCGATGAGCAGCGGCCCGACGTTCACCACCAGGGCGGCGGTCCCCGCGTCCACCTCCCGCTCACCCCAGTTCAGGGCCACCATGTAGAGGCCGAACCACAGCACGCCCGACACGCCGATCCCGCGCCACGCCGCCCGCGGCGGCCACCCCTCCCGCCGTACGAGACAGATCACCCCCAGCGTCAGCGCCCCGGCCAGCAGCCGGCCGAGCGCCAGGGCGCCCGGGGAGTACACGTGCCCCGCGCTGCGGACCGAGACGAAGGCCGACGCCCACAGCACGACGGTGACCGTGGCCGCGCCGGCGGCGAGCAGTTCCGGACGACGAGGGGTGTTCATCACGCTCCTGAGGTGAGGAAGCCGGGGGAGGGGCAGCCGGCGGGCGGGGACGGACGGGCGGTCCGGCACCCGGCCGGGCCGCTCGGTGCGGTCCTCCCGGTGGATCGTGCCAGAGCCGCCGACGGGGTCGGGCCGGAGTGGCCGGTGCGGTCGGCCGGGGCGCCGGTGCGCTGGGCCGGAGTGGTCGGTGGGGTCGGGCCGGGGGTGTCGGGGCGCTGGGCTGGAGTGGTCGGTGGGGTCGGGCCGGGGGCGCCGGGGGTCCGGTCGGAGTGGTCGGTGGGGTCGGGACGCGCTGCCGTCAGCGCAGTGTCCGCGAGTCGATGCCCAGCAGGTCGGCCAGCGCACGCTCGCCCGCCGGAGTCACCCGCACCGCCCGCTCGGAGCCGATGCGCTCGCACCAGCCCGTGTCGAGGGCGTGCCGGCACAGGGCCGCGCCCGCGGTGCCGGCGAGGTGCGGCCGGCGCTCGGTCCAGTCCAGGCAGGCCCGGACCAGCGGGCGGCGGCCCCCGCGGTCGAGGGCGATGCCGGCCACCTCGAACCACCGCAGCCCCGCGTCCGTCAGCGCGAACCCGGTGTCCCGGAGCAGCAGCCCGCGCGCGGTGAGGGCGTCGGTGACCGTGATGCCGAGCCGTCCGGCCAGATGGTCGTAGCAGGTTCGGCCGCGGGCCATCGCCGACCCGGCGCTCGACGCGCGCAGGCTCCGGGGCCCCGCGACGTCGCCGGGGGCGACCTGCGCGGCCAGGTCCTCCACCAGCTGGGCGATCCGTGCGTCGGCCAGCCGTACGTACCGGTGCCGCCCCTGCCGCTCCTCGGTGAGCACGCCGCCTCCGACGAGCTTGCCGAGGTGCTCGCTCAGCGTCGACGCGGCTACGCCCGCGTGCCGGGCCAGTTCGCCCGCGGTCCAGGCCCGGCCGTCGAGCAGCGCGAGCAGGCACGCGGCGCGCGTCTCGTCGGCGATCAGCCCGGCCAGCCGGGCCAGCAGCGGTGCCCGGGGGTCCCTGGTGGTCATGGCTCCCAGCATGGGACACGGACGGTTCGGCGTGCGCCGCAGCGTCCCCGCCGCGGTGTTCTCCGCCGCGGCGTCCCCGCTCTCGTGTTCTCCGCCGTCGTGTTCTCCGCCGTTGTGTTCACGCCGTCGTGTTCACGGCCACCGTGTTCTCCGCTGTCGTGTCCTCCGGCGCGCCCGTCCCCGGAGGGCGGCGCGCCCCGGCGTCCCCGGAGGGCGGCGCGCCCGGCGTCCCCGGAGGGCGGCGCGCCCCGCGGCTACGCCGTCCGCCGCACCTGCTCGTACTGCTGGGCCAGCCCGTCCAGCAGCGCGGTCAGGCCCGCCTCGAAGGCCCGTTCGTCGACCTTCTCCTGCTGCTCGGCCAGCAGGTGGGCCTGGCCGAGGTGGGGGTAGTCGGCCGGGTCGTACGCGCTCGCGTCGCCCACGAAGCCGCCCGCGAAGGAGCCGAGCGCGGAGCCCATGATGAAGTACCGCATCAGCGCGCCGATCGAGGTGGCCTGCGCGGGCGGCCAGCCCGCGTCGACCATCGCGCCGTAGACGGCGTCGGCGAGCCGCAGCGCGGCCGGGCGGCGGCCGGGGCCGCGCGCGAGGACCGGGACGATGTTGGGGTGGTCGCGCAGGGCGCTCCGGTAGGAGGCGGCCCAGTCGTGCAGCGCGGTCCGCCACTCCCTCCCGTCCTCGAACATCGACAGGTCGACCTGGGCGCTCACCGAGTCGGCGACGGCCTCCAGGATCTCGTCCTTGGTCGGGAAGTGGTTGTAGAGCGAGGGACCGCTCACCCCCAGCTCGGCGGCGAGCCGCCGCGTGGAGAGGGCCGCGAGCCCCTCCGCGTCGACGAGCGCGCGGGCCGTCTCGACGATGCGGTCGGTGCTCAGGAGGGGCTTGCGCGGTCGGGCCATGGCGCACATAGTAGGGCTGCGCATCAGAAACTAGCAGTGCTAATTTAAATGTACGGCTTTCAAGTGAGGTGGTCTCGTGGTGTACCTGGGGCTCAGCGAGGAGCAGGAGGCCGTGCGCCGGCTCGCCCGCGATTTCGTGGAGCGCGAGATCGCCCCGCACGCCGTCGCCTGGGACCGGGCCGAGGAGGTCGACCGGGGCATCGTGAAGAAGCTCGGCGAGGTCGGCTTCCTGGGGCTGACGATCGACGAGGAGTACGGCGGCTGTGGCGGCGACCACCTCGCGTACTGCCTGGTCACGGAGGAGCTGGGCCGTGGCGACTCGTCGGTGCGCGGCATCGTCTCGGTGTCCCTGGGGCTGGTCGCCAAGACGATCGCGGCCTGGGGCGACGAGGAGCAGAAGCGGCGCTGGCTGCCGGGGCTCACCTCCGGCGAGTCCGTCGGCTGCTTCGGCCTGACCGAGCCCGGCACCGGCTCCGACGCGGGGAACCTGACCACCCGCGCGGTCCGCGACGGCGCCGACTACGTCCTGAACGGCACCAAGATGTTCATCACGAACGGCACCTGGGCCGACGTCGTCCTGCTGTTCGCCCGCTCCACCGACGCCCCCGGCCACAAGGGCGTCTCCGCCTTCCTGGTGCCGGCCGACACCCCGGGCCTGACCCGCCGCACCCTGCACGGCAAGCTCGGCCTGCGCGGCCAGGCCACCGCCGAGCTGGTCCTCCAGGACGTGCGCGTGCCCGCCTCCGCGCTGCTCGGCGAGGAGGGCAAGGGCTTCTCCGTCGCCATGTCGGCCCTGGCCAAGGGGCGTATGTCGGTCGCGGCGGGCTGCGTCGGGATAGCCCAGGCGGCGCTGGACGCCGCCGTGCGGTACGCGGGCGAACGCGAGCAGTTCGGCAAGGCCATCGCCCGGCACCAGCTCGTGCAGGAGCTGATCAGCGACATCGCGGTCGACGTGGACGCCGCCCGGCTGCTGACCTGGCGGGTCGCGGACCTGGTCGACCGGGGGCTGCCGTTCGCCGTCGAGTCCTCCAAGGCCAAGCTCTTCGCCTCGGAGGCCGCCGTCCGGGCCGCCAACAACGCCCTCCAGGTCTTCGGCGGCTACGGCTACATCGACGAGTACCCGGCGGGCAAGCTGCTGCGCGACGCCCGCGTGATGACCCTCTACGAGGGCACGAGCCAGATCCAGAAGCTGGTGATCGGCCGTGCGCTGACGGGGGTCTCGGCCTTCTGAGTAGCCGTCGTCGGCGTCTGAGTACGACGGCGGATGCGGCCGCGGGCCGCGTCCGCCGAAGCTTCTCCCCATGAGTGACACACCGGTCAAGCAGCAGAGCACGGCCGCCTTCTACGGCCAGGCCGTCGCCTCGTTCGCCGTCGCCATGGCGGCCACCGCCATGGGCATCTACCGGCTGGACGCGGACGCCTGGGTGCGGGGGTTCCTCGCGATCGCGGTCCTGTACCTGGTGACCTCCGCCTTCACCCTGGCGAAGGTGATCCGGGACCGCCAGGAGGCCGGCCGGATCGTCAGCCGCGTCGACCAGGCCCGCCTGGAGAAGCTCCTCGCCGAGCACGACCCGTTCACCGAGAAGCTCTGACCCCGGTCCCGCCCCCGGTCCCGCCCCTCGCGGCGCACGCGGGCACACTAAGCGACCGCTCACCTTCGGCGGTATGGTGGAGCTCCTGTACCGAGAGGGGCGAACGAGCGATGAGTACGGCTCAGGAGACGGCCGGCGGCGAGGTCGAGCCGTGGGAGGAGGTCACTCCCGACGCGGCCCGGCGACTGCTCGTCGCCGCCGTGGAGGCCTTCGCCGAGCGCGGCTACCACGCGACGACGACCCGCGACATCGCGGGGCGCGCGGGCATGAGCCCGGCCGCCCTCTACATCCACTACAAGACGAAGGAAGAGCTCCTCCACCGCATCAGCCGCATCGGCCACGACCGTGCGCTGAACATCCTGCGCACCGCGGCGCGCGGTGACGGCAGCGCGACGCAGCGGCTCGCGGACGCGGTGAGCTCCTTCGTCCGCTGGCACGCCGGGCGGCGCACCACCGCGCGGGTCGTGCAGTACGAGCTGGAGGCCCTGGGCCCGGAGGCCCGCGCCGAGATCCTCGCGCTGCGCCGGCAGGTGGACGCCGAGGTGCGCGGGATCATCGAGGAAGGGGTCGCGGCGGGCGAGTTCGAGGTGCTCGACGTGCACGGCACGACCCTCGCCGTGCTGTCCCTGTGCATCGACGTGGCCCGCTGGTTCAACGTGGACGGCCCGCGCACGCCCGACGAGGTCGGCGCGCTCTACGCCGACCTCGTGCTGCGGATGGTGGGGGCGGCGGGGCCGCCCGCCGCCCGTGGGGATCAGAGGTAGTAGCGGGACACCGACTCCGCCACGCACACCGGCTTGTCCCCGCCCTCGCGCTCCACGGTGAAGGCGACGGCGACCTGGACGCCGCCGGTGACGTCGTCGACGGCGGTGATCGCGGCGGTGGCCCGCAGCCGGGAGCCGACCGGGACGGGGGAGGGGAAACGCACCTTGTTCGTCCCGTAGTTGACGCCCATCTTGACGCCCTCGACCGAGATCAGCTGCGGTCCGAACAGCGGCAGCAGGGAGAGGGTCAGATAGCCGTGCGCGATAGTGGTGCCGAAGGGCCCCGCGGCGGCCTTCTCCGGGTCGACGTGGATCCACTGGTGGTCACCGGTGGCCTCCGCGAAGAGATCGATCCGCTTCTGGTCGATCTCCAGCCAGTCCGTGTACCCCAGCCGCTCGCCGACCGCCGCCCTCAGGTCGTCGGCGGACGTGAAGATCCTCGGCTCTGCCATGTCTGCGGCCTCTCTCGCGTCACGAAGTCACCTCTAAGCGACTGCTTAGCATGGTAGGTAGGGGGAGCCCTGTCAACGGACCGGGGTGCCACCCGGGCGGGTCGGTAGGCTTCGAGAGGTGCCCCAGATCCCAGAGAAGATCCACGAACTCACGGTGGGCCAGCTCGCCGCCCGCAGCGGCGCCGCCGTCTCCGCCCTGCACTTCTACGAGTCCAAGGGGCTCATCAGCAGCCGCCGCACCCCGGGCAACCAGCGGCGCTACTCCCGCGACACCCTCCGCCGCGTCGCCTTCGTCCGCGCCGCCCAGCGCGTCGGCATCCCCCTCGCCACGATCCGCGAGGCGCTCGCCGAACTCCCCGAGGAGCGCACCCCCACCCACGAGGACTGGGCCCGCCTCTCCGAGGCCTGGCGGGCCGAACTCGACGAACGCATCAAGCGGCTCAACCGCCTCCGCGACCACCTCACCGACTGCATCGGCTGCGGCTGTCTCTCCCTCGACACCTGCGTGCTGTCCAACCCCGACGACACCTTCGGCCAACGCCGGTCGGGTTCCCGCCTGCTGGCCGGCCCCACGGACACCGGACAGCGCGACAAGACCCCCACCGACGCCGCCCCGCCCCCCGTGAACGGCTGCGCCTGACAGCACGAGCCCGCGCCACCGGGGCGCCGGCTGCGCGCCCCTACTCGTACTCCGTACCGCCCTTCCGCGTCAGATACGCCGCACTCACCGCCTTCGCGATCGCCCGCCCCCCGGTCACCGCGCTGTACCGCTCCACCGCCGGCCGTATCACCACGCCCTCCCTCAGGTGCAGCCCGCGCCCGGACACCGTCTCCCGTCCGCTCGCCAGCTCCAGCACCCGCGCGCTGTCGTACGGGCCCTCGAACAGCGTGGGCACCAGGGGCAGTTCGTCCCGCAGTGCCGACACCTCCGCCGTGTCCAGCCACCGCACCGCGCCCCCGATCTCCGCGGACACGTCGAACACGGCGTACCCGAGGGTGTCCCGGCGGCCGTCGGCACCGTAGGCGAGGTCCTGCACGCCCGCCCCGTACACCTCGCCGAAGACGCCGACCCGCCGGGCGCCGAGCCGCTCGGCGACCCGTGCCGCCGCCTCGGCGACACCGTGCAGCCGCACGGCCCGCCAGTACAGGTTCCCCGGGTCCTCCTTCAGCGCCAGCGACCGCGCGCCGAAGCCCTTCGAGGAGACGTGCACCCGCCCCTCGTCCGCGACGTACGTCAGCAGACACGCCGACCCGTGCAGCTTCTCGGTGACCACCACCGGCTCACCGGGCCGGAAGACGTCGGGGTAGCGCTGGACGTTCTCGATGTCGACCCACGGCAGCAGGTCCGGTGCCTGCTCGACCTCGCCGTTCATCGTCGGCGGGACCGGTGGCACCCACTTGGTGATCCCGAGCCGCTCGGCGAAGTCGGTCCCCTCCTCCGCCGCCCGCGCGAGGTCGACGTCCGCCAGCGCCTTCGGCCGGCACACGATGCCCTGCGACAGCTCGCCCCGCAGCCGTACGGCCTTGACCCGGTCCGCGTTGCCGCCCGCCAGCCGCCCGGTCAGCCCCAACTCCTCGATGAGCCCGGCCGGGAGCACCGCCTGCTCGGGGATGTAGACCGCCCGATCGCCGGTGCGGTAGGCGCCCTTGGCGACGACGGCCCGGTACAGGCCGACCTGCGCCAGTTCGAGGGCGTCGGCGTTGGGGTGGTCATGGACGGTCAGCACTTCGGCGGTGACGCGCAGCGTCGACATCGCGGACTCCCTCGTGAACTCGGCTCGATCTCGTCGCCCCCAACTCTCGCTGGTAGAAACCACGGGAGCGACCTGATTAGCCGCTGGTAGCATCACCCTCTTCGGCCGACGGCCACACCGTCGCGCTCGGAGTCCGGACGGGACGGACTCCCATGCCCACTCCGCCCCTTGCCGCTGCCCTCGCCGACCTCGCCACCCGCGCCGAACTCCTCGCCCTGCCCTACGACGAGCGCTGGGCGCACCCGTACTGGTGCAGGGCCGCCGCCACCAACTGAGCGTTGGGCGGCGTCCGTCGCCCGTCCGTCAGGACCAGGGTGTCCCTCCAGGCCGATCCGGGGCGCGACAGACCGTCCCGCCCGCACGGAGCCTGGGGAGGACGTGTACTTCGCCGGCGCCCGGCGCGACGGCCTCCGCCGCCGCCCGCGCCGACGCCCGCGGGGTCAGCGGTACCGCCGTGCCGTCGGCCGCGCCCCGCGCCCCGTTCGGACAGACCCGCATCATGTCCCGATGGCGACAGCCGCCCCGGGCGGGGGCCGGCGGCGAGGGCCACGGGGCGGTGACACAGGGGGTGCGGCATCCCCGACGCACCCCCGTCGCCCTCCGTCCCCCCGTCGCCCTCCGTCCCCCCGTCGCCCCCCGTACCCCCGTCGTCCTCTCAGGCCGACACCAGCAGTCGTCCGCCGCGCCGGGCGTACGCCAGCGCGTCGGGCGTGAGCACGGGCCGGGGCACGAGTATCCCGCAGTCCGTGCAGACCGGACCCGCCGACGGCTCGTGGTCCAGGCCGTACTTCCACACCAGCCGCTCGCCGCCGCACACCGGGCAGCCGGAGCCCGGCGCGCGCTCCAGCGCGGCGATCAGCCGGCGCAGTACCTCGGCCAGCGGCTCACGGGGGTGGACCCGCGGGTCGTCGCACCACGCCACACCGAAGCCGCCCCAGGTCAGCCGGTGCCAGTCGTCCACACTGCCGGGCCTGCGCAGCCCGTCGTGCTTCTCCTTCCTGCGGCGCTCGGCGAACTCGACCTCGTAGGCCAGCCACACCGCCCGCGCCTCCTCCAGTTCCTCCAACGCGGCCACGAGCCGCGCCGGGTCGGGGGAGCGGTCCTCGGGGCCGAAGCCCGCCCGGGAGCAGAGATGGTCCCAGGTCGCCCTGTGCCCGTAAGGGGCGAACCGCTCAAGGCACTTGCGCAGTGAGTACCGCCGCAGCGCCAGATCGCACCGCGGGTCGCGCACCTGTCTCGCCAGACTCCGGAAACCCGCCATCGCCTTGCACCTCCGTCACATCTGCACCTGCACTTCGGTCACTTCGGCGTTCATCGCACGGACTTCGCACGACGTCGTCGAATAGACGTATCGACACGCGATTCGGCTCCCCTCGGCTCCATCCGATGTCCGGTGCCGTCCCACAAGCCGGATGAGGCGACTCCCAAAAGTGACGCATGTTCATCTTCAATCCCGGGGATACCGGCGGTAACCTTCCGGCCACCCCCGTCGCGAGGAGCTGCCGATGCCACGGCGAACCCCACGCACCGCCCTCGACGAACTGAGAACTCCCGGCAGATTCCCCGGGTTCCTGAAGACCGCATCCGTATGCGTCCTGTTGGCCGGTCTTTTGACACCTCTTTCCCCGGCGGCGGCGGTCGCCGGGGCACCCCGCCCCGCCGCGGCCACCGAGGCCGGGGCCGTGGCCGCGGCCGCGAACGACCACTGCGGCGGCCGGTGTTCCGACATCCTGCCGCCCGGCCAGAACGGCAACGCCACCCTCGCCCAGATCCTGCTCCACCAGGCCTTCGGCACCCAGCCCGCGCACGCCGAGGACCAGCTCGGCCCCTACGCCGCCCTGGCCAAGGGGCAGTCCACCCTCACCGATGCCACGATCAACACGTTCTTCAACGACGCGTCGTTCGGGGTCCCCGCCGATCAAATCGCCTCCACCGTGAATCCCGCCGGCCGCGGCGACGTCACGATCGTCCGCGACAAGAAGACGGGCGTCCCGCACATCACCGGTACCACCAGGTACGGCACGGAGTTCGGTGCCGGCTATGCCGCAGCCGAGGACCGGCTGTGGCTCATGGACGTCCTCCGGCACGTCGGCCGCGGCCGGCTCACCTCCTTCGCGGGCGGCGCCGCCTCCAACCAGGGCCTGGAGCAGCAGTTCTGGCGCAACGCCCCCTACACCGAGGCCGACCTCCAGGCCCAGATCGACGACGCGGTGGCCGGCAACGGCGCCCGCGGACAGCAGGCCCTGGCCGACGCCAAGGCCTACCTCGACGGCATCAACGCCTACATCGACGCCTCCGACAGCGGCCGCTACTTCCCCGGTGAATACGTGCTGACCGGGCACAAGGACTCGATCACCAACGCCGGGACCATCGCCCGGTTCACCGTCACCGACCTGGTGGCGCTGGCCTCGGTGGTCGGCGCCCTCTTCGGCTCCGGCGGCGGCGGCGAGGTCGCCAACGCGATCTCCCTGCTGGCGGCGCAGGAGCGGTACGGCGTCGAGGAGGGCACCGAGGTCTGGGAGTCCTTCCGCGAACGCGACGACCCCGAGGCCGTCATGACCCTCCACGACGGCAGCAGCTTCCCCTACGCCGTCCGGCCCGACGACCCGCAGGGCCTGGCGCTGCCCGACGCCGGCTCGGTGGTCGAGGAGCCGCTGGTGTACGACCGTACCGGCAGCGCGGCCGCCGCCACCGCGACGACCGCCTCCGCCACGGCCGCCGCCACCGCCCTCACCTCCGCCCGGCGCGGCATGTCCAACGCCCTCGTGGTCAGCGGCGACCACACCGCGAGCGGCCACCCGATCGCCGTCTTCGGCCCGCAGACCGGCTACTTCGCCCCGCAGCTGCTGCTGCTCCAGGAGCTCCAGGGCCCGGGCATCAGCGCCCGCGGCGCCTCCTTCGCGGGCCTGAGCATGTACGTCGAGCTCGGCCGCGGCCAGGACTACGCGTGGAGCGCCACCACGTCGGGCCAGGACGTCATCGACACCTACGCCGTCGAACTGTGCCAGGACGACCACCACTACCTGTACCGCGGCACCTGCACGGCGATGGAGAAGGTCGAACAGAAGAACGCCTGGACGCCGACCACGGCCGACGGCACCGCGGCCGGCTCGTACACGATGCGCGTCTGGCGCACCGCGTACGGCCCCGTCACCCACCGGGCGACGGTCGGCGGCACGAAGGTCGCCTACACCACCCTGCGCTCGTCCTTCCGGCACGAGGTCGACTCCATCATCGGCTTCCAGATGCTCAACGACCCCGGACACGTGACGAGCCCGCAGACCTTCCAGAGCGCGGTGCAGCACATCAACTACACCTTCAACTGGTTCTACGCCGACTCCGAGCACACCGCGTACTACAACAGCGGTGACAACCCGGTGCGCGCGAGCGGCGTCGACGCCGAGTTCCCGGTGTGGGCGCGGTCCGCGTACGAGTGGCGCAACTGGGACCCGGCGACCGGCACGGCCGACTACACGCCTGCCTCGGCGCACCCCCGGTCCATCGACCAGGACTACTACATCTCCTGGAACAACAAGCAGGCCGAGGACTACGCGAGCGCGTCCTGGGGCGACGGGTCCGTGCACCGGGGCAACCTCCTCGAGACCCGGGTGAGGAAGCTGGTGCAGGCCGGCGGCGTCACCCGTGCCGCCCTGGTGAAGGCCATGGCGGACGCGGCCCTCGCCGACCTGCGCGCCGAGGACGTCCTGCCCGACCTGCTGAGAGTGATCAACAGCTCGCCGGTCACCGACACGACCGCCGCGTCGGCCGTGAGCAGGCTCCAGGCCTGGCTGACCGCCGGCGGCAGGCGCACGGAGACGACGGCCGGTTCGAGGACGTACGCCGACGCCGACGCGATCCGCATCCTGGACGCCTGGTGGCCGCTGCTGGTGCGGGCCGAGTTCGAACCGGGTCTGGGCGCCGGGCTGTACACGGCGTTCACCGCCAACCTGCCCGTCGACGAGACCCCGTCGGCCGCCCACGGCCCGACCGGCGCGCACGCCGGGAGCGCCTTCCAGTACGGCTGGTGGAGTTATGTCGACAAGGACATCCGGGCGGTGCTCGGCGAGCCGGTGCAGGGCCCGTTGGCGCGCACGTACTGCGGCGGCGGCAGCCTCAGCGCCTGCCGGGACGTCCTGATCAGCACACTGAAGACGGCGGCCGGCCGGACCGCGGCCCAGGTCTACCCCGGTGACGACCTGTGCGCGGCGGGCGACCAGTGGTGCGCCGACTCGATCGTCCAGCGCGCCCTCGGCGGCATCGGGCACGGCGCCGTCAGCTGGCAGAACCGGCCCACCTACCAGCAGGTCGTGGAGTTCACCACACACCGCTGAACCCACGGCGGGCCGGGTCCGTACGGATCCGGCCCGCTCATCCGTACAGCAGGTACTCCTTCCGCAACCGCCGGAAAGCGGCCAGTTCCTCCTGCCAGCCCGCCACCACCTCGTCCACTCCCGCGCCCGCGTCGATCGCCGTGCGCACCCGGGCGGACCCCGTCAGCCGGTCGATCCAGTGGTCCGGACGCCACGCGAAGCCGTTCCAGACCCGCTTGGCCGTCACCAGCAGGGCGACGCCGGTACGGACGGGGTCGAAGGCGTCCCGGTCGTGCACATGGATCTGGACCCCGCCCACGGTCCGGCCCCGGAACTTGTCGAAGGACGGCGTGAAGTACGCCTCCCTGAAGCGCGCCCCGGGCAGCTCCAGCCCGTTCAGGGCGGCCGCCCACCGCCCGTCGATCCCCTCCGCGCCGAGCAGTTCGAACGGCTGGGTGGTGCCCCGCCCCTCCGACAGGTTCGTCCCCTCGAACAGGCAGGTCCCCGCGTACACGAGGGCCGTGTCGGGCGTCGGCACGTTCGGGCTCGGCGGCACCCACGGCAGCCCCGACGCGTCGTACCACTGCGACCGCCGCCACCCGGTCATCCGCACGGTGGCCAGCTCCACCGGCGCCTCCAGGAACTCCCCGTTGAACAGCCGGGCCAGCTCAGCGACCGTCATGCCGTGCGCCTGCGCGATCGGCCGCCGCCCGACGAAGCTCGCGAACTCCGGCCGCAGCACCGGCCCCAGCGCCGTCCGCCCGGTCACCGGGTTCGGCCGGTCCAGCACCACGAACCGCAGCCCCGCCAGGCGCGCCGCCGCCATGCAGTCGTGGAGCGTCCAGATGTACGTGTAGAAGCGGGCGCCGACGTCCTGGACGTCGAAGACGACCGTGTCGACGCCGGACGCGGCGAAGACGCCCGCGAGCGGCCGGCCGCTCTTGCGGTACGTGTCGTACACGGGCAGCCCGGTCGCCGCGTCGTCGTACCGGCCCTCCGAGCCGCCCGCCTGCGCGGTGCCCCGGAAGCCGTGCTCGGGGCCGAAGACGGCCGTGACGTCGACACGGGCGTCGGTGTGCATCACGTCGACGACGTGCCGGAGGTCGCGGGTGACTCCGGTGGGGTTGGTGATCACACCGACGCGCGCTCCGCGGAGCAGGGCGTACCCGTCGTCGGCGAGCCGTTCGAAACCGGTTCTCAGCCGCCCGCCGGGCCCGGCGGCGACGGCGGCACCGGGCGCGGGCAGGGACGCCACGGCGGTGGCGGCGAGGAGACCTCGTCGGGAGAGGCGCATGGAGGTATGTGTCCCGCGTCCACCCTTCCCTGCAACATACCGACCGGTTAGTCTGACGCGGCAGCGGAGCCGCCGCACGCCACGCCGCGTACGCCCGTCCGGGTACGCCCTGCCGTGCAGCAGCAGTGCAGCAGCGGTGCCGCAGCCGTGCCGTAGCCGTGTCGCAGTCGCGTCGAAGGAGACCGATGGTGCAAACCGTGCAGGGTGCCGGAGTCGTCGTCACCGGAGCGGGAGGCGGCATAGGCGCCGCCCTCGCCCGCCGCTTCGCCGCCGAGGGAGCCCGCGTCGTCGTCAACGACCTGGACGCCGACCGGGCGAAGGCGGTCGCCGACGAGGTCGGCGGGATCTCCCTCCCCGGCGACGCCTCCGCGATCGTCGACGCGGCCCGGGACGCCCTCGGCGGCACCGTCGACGTCTACTGCGCCAACGCGGGCGTCGCCTTCGACGGCGCCGACGCCGGCGCGCCGCTCGACGAGCGCGCCTGGACGGTGTCCTGGGACGTCAACGTCATGGCCCACGTCCGCGCCGCCCAGGCCCTGCTCCCGGACTGGCTGGAGCGCGGCGGCGGCCGCTTCGTCTCCACCGTCTCCGCCGCCGGACTGCTCACCATGATCGGCGCGGCCGCCTACAGCGTCACCAAGCACGGCGCCTACGCCTTCGCCGAGTGGCTGTCGCTGACCTACCGCCACCGCGGGATCAAGGTCCACGCCATCTGTCCGCAAGGAGTGCGCACCGACATGCTCGACGCCGCCGGCAGCGCGGGCGACCTGGTGCTCAGGGCGACCGCGATCGAACCGCGGGCGGTGGCCGACGCCCTGTTCCAGGGCATCGAGGAGGACCGCTTCCTGATCCTCCCGCACCCCGAGGTCGCCGGGTACTACCAGGCCCGCGCCGCCGACCCCGAGCGCTGGCTGACGACCATGAACCACATCCAGCAGAAGTGGGAGACCGCACGGTGACCGCGTCACGCTACGCAGCCCAGCCCTGGCTGGCCCTCCTCGACGAGGCCCAGCGCGCCCCCGTCGACCCCGAAGCGTCCCTGGTCCATGCCCTGCGCAGGGCCGCCGCCGAGGCCCCGGAGCGCACCTTCCTCGCCTACTTCGGCGGACGGATCGGCTACCGCGAGGCCGACGAGCTGAGCGACTCGATCGCCGGCCACCTGGCCGCCCGCGGCCTGGAGCGCGGCGACCGGGTCGCCGTCCTGCTCCAGAACTCCCCGCACTTCGTCCTCGCCGTCCTCGGCGCCTGGAAGGCGGGCGCGACCGTCGTCCCGGTCAACCCGATGTACAAGGCGGGGGAGGTGGCCCACGTCCTGCGGGACGGCGAGGTCGCCGCGCTGGTCTGCTCGGACCGCGCCTGGGAGTCGTACCTGCGCGACACGGCCGCCGACTCGCCGGTGCGGATCGTGCTCACGGCCTGCGAGCTGGACTTCCAGACCCGTGGCGACACACGGGTGCTCACCTTCGAACGGCTCCCGCAGGCGCCGGACGCCGACGACCTCACCGCCGTCGCCCGCGCCGGCCACCGGGCACCCGAGGACCGCGCCCCGGACGCCTCCGACGCCGCGCTGATCAGCTACACCTCCGGCACCAGCGGCACCCCGAAGGGCGCCGTCAACACCCACGCCAACATCATGCACAACGCCGAACGGCAGCGCACCGGCCTGCGCCTGCCCGAGGCGCCCGTCTACTACGCGCTCGCGCCCCTCTTCCACATCACCGGCATGGTCTGCCAGCTCGCCGCCTGCGTGAACAGCGTCGGCACGCTCGTGCTGACCTACCGGTTCGAGGCGGGCGTCGTCCTGGAGGCGTTCGCCGAGCACCGCCCGCACTACACCGTCGGCCCGGCCACGGCGTTCATGGCGCTGGCCGCCCACCCGGACGTCACCCGCGACCACTTCTCCTCCTTCGTGAACATCTCCTCCGGCGGCGCCCCGCTGCCGCCGGCCCTGGTGGAGAAGTTCCGGGCGGGCTTCGGCCCGTACATCCGCAACGGCTACGGCCTGACCGAGTGCACCGCCCCCTGCGCCTCCGTCCCGCCCCACCGGGAGGCGCCGGTCGACCCGGTGTCGGGGACGCTCGCGGTCGGCGTGCCCGGCCCCGACACGGTCGTACGGATCGTCGACGACCGGGGCGAGGAGGTGCCCTTCGGGGAGCAGGGCGAGATCGTCGTGAGCGGGCCGCAGGTCGTGCCCGGCTACTGGCGGCGCCCCGACGCCACCGCCGACACCTTCCCCGGCGGCGAACTGCGCACCGGCGACATCGGCTTCATGGACGAACAGGGCTGGCTCTACGTCGTCGACCGCAAGAAGGACATGATCAACGCGTCCGGCTTCAAGGTCTGGCCGCGCGAGGTCGAGGACGTGCTGTACACCCACCCGGCGGTGCGCGAGGCGGCCGTCGTCGGGGTGCCCGACGGCTACCGGGGGGAGACCGTCAAGGCGTACATCAGCCTGCGCCCGGGCGCCGACACGGACCCGGATGAACTCGCGGTGTACTGCAAGGAGAGACTTGCCGCCTACAAGTACCCGCGACAGGTGGAGATCCTGCCCGACCTGCCCAAGACGGCGAGTGGCAAGATCCTCCGTCGGGAACTGCGTTCCCGCGCGCACGACAGCCGTTGAGGCGGACGCCGAGAAGGCATCGAGAAAGGCAGGTGGCGGCAGTGCCCAGGACGACGGACGGTGACGGGACACCCGTGCCGCAGCGGCTGCTGGCCGCCGCCACCCGGCTCTTCGCCGAGCGGGGCTACGACCGCACCTCCGTGCAGGAGATCGTCGAGGCGGCCGGCGTCACCAAGGGGGCGCTCTACCACTACTTCGGCTCCAAGGACGACCTCCTGCACGAGGTGTACGCGCGCGTGCTGCGCGTCCAGCAGGAGCGGCTGGACGCCTTCGCCGGCGCCGACGAGCCGATCGAGAAGCGTCTGAGGGACGCGGCGGCCGACGTCGTCGTCACGACGATCGAGAACCTCGACGACGCGTCGATCTTCTTCCGCTCGATGCACCACCTGAGCCCCGAGAAGAACAAGCAGGTCCGGGCCGAGCGCCGCCGCTACCACGAGCGCTTCCGCGCCCTGGTCGAGGAGGGCCAGGAGGCCGGGGTGTTCTCCACGGCGACCCCCGCCGACCTGGTCGTGGACTACCACTTCGGCTCGGTCCACCACCTGTCGACCTGGTACCGCCCCGACGGGCCGATGAGCCCCAAGGAGGTCGCCGACCACCTGGCCGACCTGCTGCTGCGCGCCCTGCGCCCGTAGCCGCCCCGCCCTCCGGAGGGCGTGCCCGTACAGCCCGTCCGGCGTTCGAGGACGAGGCCCGTCCAGGGCCGAAACGGGGCTCTGGGGGCGGAGCCCCCGGGTACGGGACGGGCAGGGGCGGCGGGGGCGAGGAACCCTCGGCCGCCCCTGCGGCCGGTCACGCGTACTTCTTCAGCTCCCGCCGCGCCAGCGACCGCTGGTGCACCTCGTCCGGCCCGTCGGCGAGCATCAGGGTCCGGGCCCCGGCGTACAGCTCGGCCAGCGGGAAGTCCTGGCTCACCCCGCCCGCGCCGTGCAACTGGATCGCCCGGTCGATGATGCCGACCACGGCCCGGGGAGTGGCGATCTTGATCGCCTGGATCTCCGTGTGGGCGCCCCGGTTGCCGACCGTGTCCATCATCCAGGCCGTCTTCAGCACCAGCAGCCGCAACTGCTCGACCGTCACCCGCGCGTCGGCGATCCAGTTGTGCACCACGCCCTGCTGCGCCAGCGCCTTGCCGAACGCCGTGCGGGACACCGCCCGCCGGCACATCAGCTCGATGGCCCGCTCCGCCATGCCGATCAGGCGCATGCAGTGGTGGATGCGGCCCGGTCCGAGCCGGGCCTGGGCGATGGCGAAGCCGCCGCCCTCCTCGCCGATCAGGTTCGTCACCGGCACGCGCGCGTGGTCGAAGACCACCTCGGCGTGGCCGCCGTGGTAGTGGTCCTCGTAGCCGAAGACCCTCATCGCGCGCCGCACGGTCACCCCCGGGGTGTCGCGCGGCACGAGCACCATGGACTGCTGGCGGCGGATGTCCGCCCCGTCCGGGTCCGTCTTGCCCATCACGATGAAGATCGCGCAGTCCGGGTCCATCGCCCCGGAGATGTACCACTTGCGGCCGGTGACGACGTACTCGTCGCCGTCCCGCTCGATGCGCGTGGTGATGTTCGTGGCGTCGGAGGAGGCCACCTCCGGCTCCGTCATCGCGAACGCCGAGCGGATCTCCCCGGCCAGCAGCGGCTCCAGCCACTGCTTGCGCTGCCGCTCGTCGCCGAACTGCGCCAGCACCTCCATGTTGCCGGTGTCGGGTGCCGAGCAGTTCAGCGCGGTGGGCGCGAGCTGCGGGCTGCGGCCGGTGATCTCCGCCAGCGGCGCGTACTGGAGGTTGGTCAGCCCGGCGCCGTACTCGGAGTCGGGCAGGAAGAGGTTCCACAGCCCCTGCCGGCGCGCCTCGGCCTTCAGCTCCTCCACCACCGCCGGGGTCTCCCACGGCGAGGCGAGCGCGGCCCGCTGCTCCTCGACGACCGCCTCGGCCGGGTACACGTAATCGTCCATGAAGGCGAGCAGCTTGGCGCGGAGTTCCTCGGTGCGCGCGTCGAACGCGAAGTCCATGGGCGTCAGCCTTCCTGGAGGGTGGTCAGTCCGTGGTCGATGAAGACGGGCACGAGGTCACCGATGCGGTCGAAGCCGCGGCCGACCGTCTGGCCCAGGGTGTAGCGGTAGTGGATGCCCTCCAGGATCACGGCGAGCTTGAACCACGCGAACGCCGTGTACCAGGAGACGGCCGAGACGTCGCGCCCCGAGCGGGCCGCGTACCGTTCGATCAGTTCGGCCGGATCCGGGTGCCCCGGGGCCTCGGCGGTGGTGGAGACGGGCGAGTCGGGCGTCCCGAGCGGCATGCAGTACATCACCAGCAGACCCAGGTCGGTGAGCGGGTCGCCGAGCGTCGACATCTCCCAGTCGAGGATCGCCCTGATCGTGTCGTCCTCGCCGATCAGGACGTTGTCGAGCCGGTAGTCGCCGTGCACGACGGCCGGGGCGGGGGAGGAGGGCAGGTCCCGGCCGAGCGCCGCGTGCAGCTCGTCGATGCCCGCCAGGTCCCGGTTGCGGGAGGCGTCCAGCTGCTTGCCCCAGCGCCGCAGCTGGCGGTCGAGGAAGCCCTCGGGGCGGCCGAAGTCGCCGAGGCCCACCTCGGCGGGGTCCACCGCGTGCAGCTCCACGAGCGTGTCCACCAGCGACAGGACGGCGCCCCGGGTGCGCTCCGTGCCCAGCGGGGCGAGCTGCTCGGCGGTCCGGTAGGGCGTGCCCTCCACGAACTCCATCACGTAGAACGGCGCGCCGAGCACCTCCTCGTCCTCGCACAGCAGCACCGGCGCCGGCACCGGCACGCTGGTCGGGTGCAGGGCGCTGATCACCCGGTGCTCGCGCCGCATGTCGTGCGCGGTGGCCAGGACGTGGCCGAGCGGGGGCCGCCGTACGACCCACTTCGCCTCGCCGTCGGAGACCGCGTAGGTGAGGTTCGACCGTCCGCCCTCGATCAGCCGGCCGCCGAGCGGGCCGTGGACCAGACCGGGCCGCTCGCGGTCGAGCAGGGTGCGCAGCCGGTCGAGGTCGAGTCCGGGCGGGTGGTCGGGGCTCATGCGTCGCTCCTACGGACGGGTCAACGAGACCTGCCCCATGATGCCGACCGGTCGGTATGCCGTCCAGAGGCGGTGCCCAACGTGATCGGCGCCACCCGAGGGCGGCGGTTTCCCGCACGCCGTCCGGGCAGCCGCCGCGGCTCCGCCGCCCGCCGCCGCACCGCGCGCGGCGGACGGCTCAGTGGTCGTCCCAGTGCCCCTCGTGCTCGGCGTGCCGGTGGCCGTCGTGCAGGTAGTCGACGTGGTCGCCGTGGAGCACGCGCGCGTGCCCGCAGCCCTCGCCGTGCCGGTGCTCGTGCCCCTCGTGGGGCATGTGCCCGCCGGGCTCGCACTCGTCCCAGTGGCCGCCGTGCTCGCGGTGCAGGTGCCCGTCGTGGGCGTAGTCGACGTGGTCGCCGTGCGGGACCTCGGGGTGCCCGCAGTCCGGGCCGTGGAGATGGGTGTGGGCCGTGTGCTCCTTGTGGAGGGTGGTCATGGTGCTCGCCTCCGGGGGTACGGGGTGGACGACGGCCAGGCTGCCACGCGAACGGCACATATCGGGACATCCGGGCTTGCGTGGCGCTCGAGTACCCCGGAGGGTCGAAGGCATGAAGGGCATCAGCTACAGCCGGTACGGCGGTCCCGAGGTCCTCGAGTACGGGGAGGTGCGCGACCCGAAGGTCGGCCCCGACTCGGTCCTCGTCAAGGTGCGGGCGGCCGCCGTCAACCCGGTCGACTGGAAGTGCCGCGAGGGCCTGCTCGACGGGATCCTCGACGCCGCGTTCCCCGTGATCCCCGGCTGGGACGTCGCGGGCGTCGTGGTCCGGCCCGGCGCGTCCGTCCCGGAGTTCTCGGTCGGCGACGAGGTCATCGGCTACGTCCGCGAGGACTTCCTCTCCCGCGGCACCTTCGCCGAGTACGTCGCCGCCCCGGTGCGCGCCCTCGCCCGCAAACCGCGCAACCTCACCTGGGAGGAGGCCGCCGGGCTGCCCCTGGCGGGCCTCACCGCCTACCAGGTGCTGACCCGCGCCCTCCAGGTGAAGCGCGGCGAGACCGTCCTGATCCACGCGGCCGCGGGCGGCGTCGGCTCGATCGCCGTCCAGCTCGCCCACCACCTGGGCGCCCGGGTCATCGGTACGGCGAGCGAGCCCCACCACGACTTCGTCCGCTCCCTCGGCGGCGAACCCGTGACCTACGGCGAGGGCCTGGCCGAACGCGTGCGGGGCCTCGCCCCGGAGGGCGTCGACGCGGCCTTCGACACCATCGGCGGCGACACCCTGAAGACCTCCGCCAACCTGCTGGCCCCCGAGGGCCGCCTGGTCTCGATCGCCGACCAGGACGTCGTCGACTACGGCGGCCGCTACTGCTTCGTCCGCCCCGACGCCGAGGACCTCGCCCGACTGGCCGAACTGGCGGAACAGGGCGCGGTGTCCGTCCACGTCTCGCGGACCTACCCCCTCGACCGCGCGGCGGACGCCCACCGCGCCAACCAGGAGGGGCGCACCCAGGGCAAGATCGTGGTGACGGTGGAGTGGGAGGAGGAGACGGGGACGGAGGCGACGGGCTGGTAGCCGTAGCCGTAGCCGTAGCCGCAGCGGCGGTCGCGGTCGCCGGGTGGGCGCGAGGCGGGTACGGCCTAGACGACGACCAGGGCCGCCGCGCACACCGCCATCGCCACCGCGCACAGGACGGCCGCCGTGGCGTGCGCCGGGGCCAGGGCCGGTGGCGCGGGCGCCGCCGCGAGGACGCGGATCCGGCGGTGGGCGAGCAGCAGGAAGGCCAGCCAGAGCCCGCAGCACAGCGCGCAGACCACGATCCCGCCGGCCGACGGCCCGCCGTGCAGCGCCGTCTTCACGGCCAGGACGGCGGCCACGGTGCTCGACAGCGTCGTCCGCCGCCAGGCGAGCCGCGTCCGCTCGGGCTGGAGCCCGGGGTCGCGACCGCCGTTCACCCGTCCCATCCGAGCAGCACCACGGCGACCATCGCGACGGCCACCACCGCGACGGCGAGACTGAGCAGCGCGGGGAACCGGGACGTCGGCAGGTCCTCGCCCCGCCGCATCGCCCGTTCGCACCGCACCCAGTGGTTCACCGCGCGCAACGAGCACAGCACGCCCGCCGCCAGCAGCGCCAGCGCGAACCCGACCCGCCAGCCCCACCGCAGGTCGGGCAGGAACTGGTCCACCGCGAACCCGCCGCCGACCAGCGCGAGCGCGGTCCGCAGCCACGCCAGGAAGGTGCGCTCGTTGGCCAGCGAGAAGCGGTAGTCGGGGGTACCCCCCTCCTGCCGCACCCTCTCGGGCACGAACCACAACCGGACGTTCCGCGCGAAGTCGATCACTCTCAGGACCCTACCCGGGGCCTGTCGAACAGGCGTTGCCAGCGTGCTGGTGGGACAAAGGACCCGCAGGGCACAGGCGCCCCCCCCGCGGCACAGGCGGCATGTCCGGCACCAGCGGCCGCCGGGCGCCGCTCCGCTCAGCCCGTCGCCCGGTGGGCCCTGAGCCGCTCGTACGCCGCCGCCCCGTCCGGCACCCACTCCCACTCGGACAGCCGCCGCTCGACCTCCTCCTCGGACAGGAAGCCGTACCAGGCGACCTCCTCCGCCTGGGGCCGTACGGGCAGCTCGCAGCGCACCTCGTACACCGCCGACCACCAGGTCCGCCCGGCGCCGTCGTCGTACAGGAACTTGAAGAGGAACTCCGGGCGGGGCAGCCCGCTCACGCCGAGTTCCTCCTCGGCCTCCCGCAGGGCCGCGTCGTCGTACGCCTCGCCCGCGCCGACCACCCCGCCGACGAACATGTCGTACAGGGAGGGGAAGACCAGTTTGGTCGGGGTGCGGCGGTGGACGAAGAGCCGGCCGTCGGCGTCCCGCGCCTGGACGAAGACGCAACGGTGGCGCAGACCGGCCGCGTAGGCGTCACCCCGGGGGGACTGTCCGACGACCCGGTCGTGCTCGTCGACGATGTCGAGGATCTCGTCAGCAGTGCTCATGCGCCCATCCAAGCAGGCGCCGGACGGCGCCCGTCGTCCGGCCGGACCCCGTCCCGGCCTCAGCTCGGCTGGAGGCCGCGCACCCGCTCGCGGGCGGTGGTGCCCTGCGGCAGCGCCGGGTGCAGCCCGAGCAGCACGATGCCCGCGACGACCGCCGCGAGTCCCGCCGCCTCCCACGCCAGCGCGCCGGTGTCGGTGCGCAGCCGGTCCCCGAGGAAGCCGACCCCGCAGAGGATCCCGGCGAGCGGCTGGGCCGCGGTCAGCGCGGGCAGCGACATGCGCAGCGGTGCCGTCTCGAACGCGCTCTGCACCAGGACGAGCCCGGTCACCCCGAGGGCCGGCACGGCGTACGGCTGCCAGCCGCTCAGCATCCCGACGAGGCCCGCCTCGGCGAAGCGGTCCCCGCTGACCCGGGTCAGGGCGTCCTGCACGCCGTACAGGAGCCCGGCCGCGAGGGAGAGCAGCACCGGGGCCGAGGACAGCCGGGTGCGCTTGGCGTACACCGTGAGGAGCAAAGCCGGCCCGACCGTCGCGCCGATGATCAGCCAGTGCCGCAGCGGGTCGGTGGCGGCGGTGCCGCCCCGCGGTTCGCCCGCCAGCAGGAACGCGCTCACTCCGCCCGCGAGGAGGACCAGGCCCGCCCAGCCCTGGCGGCCCACGGGCTGCCTGGTCCGGTGGCGGGAGAGGGCGAGCGCGAAGAGGAGGTTCGTCGCCAGCAGGGGCTCCACGAGGGAGATCTCGCCCTTGCCCAGCGCGATCGCGCCCAGGACCATGCCGGCCACCATCAGCCCGATGCCGCCCAGCCAGCGCGGCACCCGCATCAGGTCGAGCAGCAGCCGGGGCGACAGGAAGTCGCCGAGGGGCGCCTGCTGTGCCGCGCTCTGCTGGAGGACGAAACCGAAGCCCAGGCAGCAGGCGGCGCTCACGGCGAGAACCAGAACCAGAACCGACACGCTGCGTACCTCGATCACCGGGTCGGGCCACGGGAGTGCGTTGTGGCCGACTGCAGGCCCCCGGCGCCCTCCAGGCCCGGGGGTGCCCGGAAGCGGCTTCCGGGATGGCCCCGGGACCGGGCGGCTGACGCGGTCGCGGCACCCGACGGAACCGGCGCGGGGCCCGGCGGCGCGGGGCGACCGTACGGCCATGCTCCGCGACGGGAACGGGCGGCGCCATGGCGTACGCCACACCGCGCCCGGGCGTACCCGCCCCCACCAGGCAGGGCCGCGGCCAAGTACCCCGAATCCGGAAGAAGTTGACACCTGTCATGTGACCGCGGCCCTTGACGATGGGCGCGAGCTGAGGATTTCCTGTGGACGACCGGCCGCTCGCGGGCCGCTGCCAGGCCCGTCACCGAGGAGGATGAGGAAGTCCCGCGGTGCCCCCACCCCCGCTCCCCCTCGACCGAGACCGAAGCCGAGAGCCGGACCTGGACCTGGACTTGGACAGAGCCCGAGACCGAGACCTGGACCTGGACCACCTGGACCACCTGGACCTGGACCTGGACTTGGACCGAGACCCGGACCGCGAGCGCGCGGCCCGCCCGTCCGACGCGGCTCCCGACGCGGCTCCTGGCGCGGATCCCGATGCGGATCCAGGCGCGGCGCTCGACGACACCGACCTCGCCGCGGCCCGCTCCGCCCTGGCGCAGGGCCGCTGGCAGGCCGCCCGCTCGCTGCTCGCCCGCACCGGCGACGACTGGGACCGCCGCGGCCACCGCGTCGCCGTCCTCGCCCTCGAACCGTACGCGGCCGCCTGGGCCGGTGCGTGGCTGCTCGCCGAACCCGGCTCGGCCGACGCGGCCGTCCTGCGCGCCCTGGCCCGGGTCCGCCGGGCCCTGCGGGGCGAGGAGGACCCGGCGGGCGCCCGTACGGCCTGCCGTGCCGCCGCCGCGCTCGCGCCCGCCGACCCCACCCCGTGGCTCGGGCTGCTGATGCTGGAGCGCGAGGGCTCCGCCGACGCCGTGCGGATCTTCGAGGAGATCCGCACCCGCCACCGCGACCACCACCACGCCCACCACCTGATGGTCGCCCTGCTCGCCGAGCGCCGTGCGGCCGCCGGTCCGGACCCGCTGCACGAGGTCTACGAGTTCGCCGCCTGGGCCGCCGAGCAGGCCCCCGCGGACTCCCCGCTGGCGATCCTCCCGATCGTCGCGCACGCCGAGCGCTACCGTGCCCTGGCCGTCCGCGGCTTCGCCCCCGCCGACCCGGCCACCGCCGCGCACTGGCGCGACCCACGGGCCGGGGACGTGATGAAGGCCGCCTTCGACTGGTGGCTGGAGTGGGAGCACGAAGGCCACCCCCGCCGCCTGGTCGACCTGAACTACCTCGCCCACGCCAAGGTCTGCGAGGGGCGGTCCGCCGAGGCGGCCGCCCTGTTCCACCGCATCGGCGACCACGCCACCCCGGCACCCTGGTCCTACCCGGACCGCGACCCGTACGCCGCCTTCCGCGCGGCCCGGGCCGGCGCGCTCGGCGGCGGCTGACCGCGCGCCGGGACGCTTCTCTGCCCGGGACCGGGACGCGTCTCTGCCCGGGACCGGGACGCGTCTCTGCCCCGGGGACCGGGACGCTTCGGTTCCGAGGACGGGGAGGCCGGTCCCTCCCGAGGACCGGGACGCTTCCGATTCCGACGCCACGGGACCGCATCGCCCCGGGACCAGGCAATCGCCCCGGGACCAGGCAATCGCCCCGGGACCAGGCAATCGCCCCGGGACCGGGAAGGCCGTCACCTGAGGAGCAGGTGAGAACCGACCCCGGAACCCTGACCGTCCCCCCAGGCCACTGGCCAGGCCGGGCCCCCGAGTGCTCGAATGGACCCGTGCATCCCGAACAGCCCGAGGAACGCGGCGCCCCCGTCGGCCGCCGCGTCTTCCTCGGCACCCTCGGCCTGGGCGCCCTCGGCGTCGTCGCCGCTCCCACCCTCCAGCGCGGCATGGAGGACTTCCTCGGCGGCGCCGCCGACAAGGACCCCACCGGCCTCACCGGTCTCCTCCCCAACGGCGGCGGCTTCCGCTACTACTCGGTGACGTCGTCCGTCCCCCGCAAGAACGCCGGGACCTACCGCCTCGCCGTCGACGGCCTCGTCGACCGCCCCGCCGCCTACACCCTGGCCGACCTCAAGGGCCTGCCCCAGACCCGTCTGGTCAAGGACGTCCAGTGCGTCACCGGCTGGCGGGTGCCCGAAACCCCCTTCGAAGGCGTACGGCTGTCCGTGCTGCTCGACGCGGCCGGAGTGCGCGCGACGGCCGGCGCGGTCCGCTTCACCTGCTTCGACGGCGCCTACACCGAGAGCCTCACCCTCGCCCAGGCCCGCCGCGCCGACGTCCTGGTCGCCCTGCGCATGCAGGACGAGGACCTGGGCCACGACCACGGCGGCCCCGTCCGCCTCTACGTGGCGCCCATGTACTTCTACAAGTCCGCCAAGTGGCTCTCCGGCATCACCGTCACCGAGACGGTGCGCCCCGGCTACTGGGAGGAGCGCGGCTACGACGTCGACGCCTGGGTGGGCCGTTCGAACGGACGCGACGATGAACCCACGAGCTGAGACCGCGCCGACCGCGCCGACCGCGTCGGCCGCCACGGAAGTCCGTCGCTTCACCCCGGCCGAACGGTGGGTGCACCGGACGACGGCCGTGCTGATGGGCGTCTGCGTGGTGACGGCGTCCTTCCTCTACGTCCCCGAGTTCGCGCGGCTCGTCGGCCGCCGTGAGCTGGTGGTCCGCGTCCACGAGTGGGCCGGCCTCGCCCTGCCCGTACCCGTCCTGGCCGGTCTGGCCTCCCGGGCCTTCCGCGCCGACCTCGGCCGGCTCAACCGCTTCGGCCCGCACGACCGCCGCTGGCTGCGCGCCGCCCTGCGCCGCGACCGGCGGCGGGAGTCCCGGCCGGCCGGCAAGTTCAACGCCGGGCAGAAGATCTACGCCGCCTGGATCGCGGGCGCCACGCTGGTGATGCTGGGTACGGGACTGCTCATGTGGTTCACCCACCTCACCCCGATCATGTGGCGTACCAGCGCGACCTTCGTCCACGACTGGCTGGCCCTGACCATCGGCATCGTCCTCGCCGGCCACATCGGCATGGCCCTGGGCGACCCGGAGGCCCGGCGGGGCATGCGGACCGGGGCGGTGAGCCGGGAGTGGGCCGGGCGGGAGCATCCGCTGTGGCGCGGATGAGGGACTCGGGCGGCGGGCGCACCGGCACCTGACCTGAGCGGCGCGGGTGGACGGAGCCGGAGCAGCAGGCGGGGGCGGCGGTCGCCGGGGCGCCGCCCGGCCGGGCGGCGCCCGAGGGGCGGGCCCGGTGGAACGCGATCGGAGCGGCCGGCACCCGGCAGCCGCGGAGCCCTTGCATGAGCGGTCCCCGCGGCTGCCGGAACCCCCTAGATGATCGCCGCCCTCTAGATGATCAGTGACAGGAGCAGGACCAGGCCGCCGGCCACGACCGAGATGATCGTCTCCATCACGGACCAGGTCTTGACCGTCTGGCCGACGCTCAGCCCGAAGTACTCCTTCACCAGCCAGAAACCGGCGTCGTTGACATGGCTGAAGAAGAGGGAGCCGGCACCGATGGCCAGGACCAGCAGGGCCGTGTGGGTGGTCGACATGTCGGCCGCGAGGGGAGCGACCAGACCGGCCGCCGAGACCGTCGCCACCGTCGCCGAGCCGGTCGCCAGCCGGATCACCACCGCGATCAGCCAGGCCAGCAGCAGCGCCGGGATCGACCAGTCCTCGGAGATCTCCAGGACCATCTGCCCCACGCCGGAGTCGATCAGCGTCTGCTTGAAGCCGCCGCCCGCGCCGACGATCAGCAGGATGCCCGCGATCGGCGCGAGGCCCTTCTCGACGAGCTGGGAGAGCCGCTCCTTGGAGAACCCGGCCGGCCGGCCCAGCGTGAACATGCCGACTATGACGGCGGCCAGCAGGGCGATCAGCGGGGAGCCGACGACGTCGAAGACGCGCTGCACGGAGTGCTCGGGGTCGTCCACGACGATGTCGACCAGCGCCTTGGCCAGCATCAGCACGACCGGCAGCATGATGGTCCCCAGCGTGGCACCGAAGCCCGGACGGCGCTCCAGCTCCTCCGAGGGGCGCTGCGGGATCATGCGGTCCGGCGCGGGCACGTCCACCCAGCGGGCGGCGAACCGGGAGAACACCGGACCGGCGATGATCACGGTCGGGATGGCGATCAGGACGCCCAGCGCGAGTGTGACACCGAGGTTGGCCTGGACGGCGTCGATCGCCACGAGCGGGCCCGGGTGCGGCGGGACCAGGCCGTGCATCACGGACAGACCGGCGAGCGCCGGGATGCCGATCCGCATGAGCGAGAAGTTGCCGCGCTTGGCGACCATGAGCACGACCGGGATCAGCAGCACGACCCCGACCTCGAAGAAGAGCGGCAGACCGATCACGGAGGCGATCAGCACCATCGCCCACGGCATCGAACGGCCGCTCGCCCTGGCGAGGATCGTGTCCACGATCTGGTCGGCGCCGCCGGAGTCGGCGAGCAGCTTGCCGAGGATCGCGCCCAGCGCGATCAGCACGCCCACCCCGGCGACCGTGGAACCCAGGCCGGCGGTGAAGCTGGTGATGGCCTTGTCGAGCGGCGCCCCGGCGAACGCGCCCAGCGCGAGCGAGCCGATGGTGAGGGCCAGGAAGGCGTGGAGCTTGAACTTGGTGATGAGCAGGACGATGACGGCGATGCCGGCCAGCACGGCGATGCCCAGCTGGGCGTGGCCGGCCGAGGTGATCGGCTCGACGGTGTCCGCTGCCAGCATCTCGACGCTGAGTCTGGTCACGGGGGTCACGTGGGTCCCTTACTGATACGGGGGATGGGGGAGAGGGAGAGGAAGGGGCTCGCGCGGCGGGCCTACGCGGCCGGCTCGGGGAGCGACGCCAGGGCCTCCACGGCCCGCCGGCTGATCTCCTCGGGACTGCCCGACACGTCCACGACGACCCCGGCCTCGTCCTCCTGGAGCGGCTGGAGCGTGGCGAACTGGGAGTCGAGCAGCGCGGTCGGCATGAAATGCCCCTGCCGCTGCGCCATCCGGTCCTCGATGAGTGCGCGGTCGCCCGCCAGGTGGACGAAGACCAGGTCGGGCGCGGCGGTCCGCAGCCGGTCCCGGTAGGACCGCTTCAGTGCCGAGCAGCTGACCACCCCGCCGAGCCCGGCCCGCCCGTGCGCCCAGGTGCCGATGGCGTCGAGCCAGGGCCACCTGTCGTCGTCGTCGAGCGGGGTGCCGGCCGACATCTTCGCGATGTTGGCCTGCGGGTGGAAGTCGTCGCCCTCGGCGTACGGGACGCCCAGCCGGGCGGCGAGCAGCGGACCGATCGTGGTCTTGCCCGTACCGGCGACGCCCATCACCGCGACGACGTGGGGGGTTCGCATCTCTGCCTCGCTGTCTTCCTCGACACCTGATGTCGACGACACTGAAACCCATTAGGTACGACTAATTCAAGAGTCTGTGACAAATAAGTCTGACTTTTGGGCCCCGTGACGTACCCCGTACGCTGAGTGCATGACCACTCCGGGCCGGGGTCTGCACGGCCAAGTACTGGACACCCTCGGCCCCGCGATCACTGCGGGCGAGTACCCTCCGGGCAGCGTCCTGCGTACCGACGAGCTGGCCCAGCGCTTCGACGTCTCCCGCTCGGTGATGCGCGAGGCGGTCCGCGTCCTGGAGTCCATGCACCTCGTCGAGTCCCGCCGCCGGGTGGGTGTGACGGTGCGTCCGAAGGCCGAGTGGAACGTCTACGACCCGCAGGTCATCCGCTGGCGTCTGGCGGGCGCCGACCGCCCCCACCAGCTGCGCTCGCTCACCGTCCTGCGCTCGGCGATCGAGCCGGTGGCCGCCGCTCTTGCGGCGCGCAACGCCACGGCGGGGCAGTGCGCCGAACTGACCGAGTGCGCCCTGGGCATGGTCGCCAACTCGCGCGGCCACCGGCTGGAGGCGTACCTCTTCCACGACGTGGCCTTCCACCGGGTGATCCTCGTGGCCTCCGGCAACGAGATGTTCGCCCGCCTCGGCGATGTCGTCGCCGAGGTCCTGGCCGGCCGCACCCACCACGAGGTGATGTTCGAGGACCCCGATCCGGCCGCCGTCACCCTGCACGTCCAGCTCGCGGAGGCGGTCCGCGAGGGCGACGCGGACCGCGCGGAGAAACTGACCCGGGAGATCACGGCGGGCGCGCTCCAGGAACTGGACATCCTGGCGCCGTAGACATAGCCCGCATCCCTCCCCGCCGCACACCGCACACCGCCGTGACGCCGTAGCCCCGCCCCACCGCACCCACGCCGCCGCCCGCGCGGGCGAAGGCCTGCCGCTACTCCGCCGGGAACTCCCCGTCGACGTACACCCAGCCCCCGTCGACCCGCTCGAACCGGCTCCGCTCGCGCAGGGCGCCGCCCCGGTAGGAGGCCCGGAACTCCACGACGCCCGTGGGGTGGAAGGCGGACCCGTCCACCGTGTCGAGGATCTCCAGCCCGGTCCACCGCATCCGCGGATCGAGGTCGAGCCGCTCGGGCCGGGTCCGCGGATGCCAGGTCCGCAGCAGGTAGCCGGCGTCCCCCTTCACGAAGGCGCTGTACCGCGAGCGCATCAACGCCTCGGCGGTCGGCGCGGCGGCGGCGCCGGAGTGGAAGCGGCCGCAGCACTGCGCGTACGGCCCGGACAGCCCGCACGGGCAGGAACGGCTGGTCATGGTCACCATTGTGCGGGACGGCGGGACGGCGGGACGGCGGGAGCCGGTCGCGGACACGAGTGAGGGCCGCGACCTGACGGTCGCGGCCCTCACTCTCCGTGTGTCCGAGGGGGGACTTGAACCCCCACGCCCGATAAAGGGCACTAGCACCTCAAGCTAGCGCGTCTGCCATTCCGCCACCCGGACAAGGTGTCTGTCGTGCGGGGTTTCCCCCGCGGTGACGTCGTAAACATTACCAGGCTTTCCGGGGTGCCCGATCACAGGTGGGCCGCCGGGCGCCGCGGCGGACGTGAACGGGGTGTGACGGGCCGGGGCCGCTCTTGGGCGCGGACGGCGGGCGGGGGGAGGATGAGGGTGACCCACAGCAGCGACAGCGGGAGGAACCAGCGTGAGCGCGACGGACGACACGGCCAGGGGCGTCACCGGCGAGGACGAGGTCGTGGACCTCTGCCGCGAGCTGATCCGGTTCGACACCAGCAACTACGGCGACCACTCGGGACCGGGTGAGCGCGCGGCGGCCGAGTACGTCGCCGAGAAGCTCGCCGAGGTGGGGCTGGAGCCGAAGATCTTCGAGTCGCACCCCGGCCGGGCCTCCACCGTGGCCCGCATCGAGGGCGAGGACCCGTCCCGGCCCGCGCTGCTGATCCACGGCCACCTCGACGTCGTACCGGCCAACGCGGCCGACTGGACCCACGACCCGTTCTCCGGCGAGGTCGCCGACGGGTGCGTGTGGGGGCGGGGCGCCGTCGACATGAAGGACATGGACGCGATGACCCTGGCGGTCGTCCGCGACCGGCTGCGCACCGGGCGCAGGCCCCCGCGCGACATCGTGCTCGCGTTCCTCGCCGACGAGGAGGCGGGCGGCACGTACGGCGCCCGCTACCTCGTCGACCACCACCCCGAGCTGTTCGAGGGCGTCACCGAGGCGATCAGCGAGGTGGGCGGGTTCTCCTTCACGGTGAGCGAGCAGCGGCGGCTCTACCTGATCCAGACGGCCGAGAAGGGCATGCACTGGATGAAGCTCACCGTCGCCGGCACCGCCGGGCACGGTTCGATGATCCACCGGGACAACGCGATCACCGAGCTGTCGGAGGCGGTCGCGCGGCTGGGCCGCCACAAGTTCCCGGTACGGGTCACCAAGACCACCCGGGCCTTCCTCGACGAGCTCGGGGACGCGCTCGGCCTCGAACTGGACCCGGAGGACATGGAGTCGACCCTCGCCCGGCTCGGCGGCATCGCCAAGCTGATCGGCGCCACCCTCAGCAACACCGCCAACCCGACCCAGCTCGGCGCCGGCTACAAGGTCAACGTCATCCCGGGCGAGGCCACCGCCCACGTCGACGGGCGCTTCCTGCCGGGGCACGAGGAGGAGTTCCTCGCCGACCTCGACCGGATCCTCGGGCCGAAGGTGCGGCGGGAGGACGTGCACGCCGACAAGGCCGTGGAGACGTCGTTCGACGGGGCGCTGGTGGAGTCGATGCAGTCGGCGCTGCTCGCCGAGGACCCCACCGCCAAGGCCATCCCCTACATGCTCTCCGGCGGGACGGACGCCAAGTCCTTCGACGACCTCGGCATCCGCGGCTTCGGCTTCGCCCCGCTGAAGCTGCCGCCGGAGCTGGACTTCGCCGGCATGTTCCACGGCGTCGACGAGCGGGTGCCGGTGGACGGGCTCCAGTTCGGGGTGCGCGTGCTCGACCGTTTCATCGACGCGTCCTGAATTGTCCCGGTGAAACGAGTTTCGATTAATCGTGCGCCTGTGCGGACCCGACTGGGAAGAGTGAATGCGACGATAAGCGCGTAGCCTCATTAATTCCTCCTCGTTACTGGTGATGCGATCCGCTGATTGGGATCGCTTTGATCGCTTTTGTCGACTAGGAGGAATAATGATCAAGAAGGTCGTCGCCGTCGCGGCTGCCACCGGTGGGCTGGTTCTCGCGGGCGCGGGCCTGGCCGTCGCCGACTCCGGTGCCCAGGGTGCCGCCGTGCACTCCCCGGGCGTCGCGTCCGGCAACGTGATCCAGGTGCCCGTGCACGTCCCCGTGAACGCCTGCGGCAACACGATCTCGGTGATCGGGCTGCTGAACCCGGCCTTCGGCAACTACTGCGTCAACAAGTGACGTCGACCCGCTGAGGGTCGTCCACACCGTCGGGGGCCGCGCGGGGCGCCCCCCCGCCCGGGCCCCCCCCGCGTTTTTGGGGGCGTGACCCGGCCGGGGACGGAAAAACCCCACAATCCGAACAAGAGGGAAAAGTCGCAGAAACCCAGGGCAAAACGG
>NZ_JBHWKO010000005.1:91077-216712 GCF_042731035.1 Streptomyces sp. NPDC059895 | reverse complement strand
GCAAACCCCCTCCCACACCCCGCGCCGCCCCGCGGGGGGGGGGCCCCCCCCGGGGGGGCCGCGGCCCCCCCCCCCGCCGCGCGGCCCCCGACCGGTCTTTTGGCGTCCCTTCACGCGGACGTCGAAGGAAAAGCCGAAGAAGCCGAAGAAGTCGAAGAAGTCGAAGAACCCGAGTCAATCGCGTACCTGGAATGATGCGAGCAATTCGGGACGAGATCGAAAGCAGGGACTCAGCAATGCGACAGGTCACCCGCAAGAGCCTGATGACCGTTGCGGCGGCGACGGGGGTGATCGCCGCCGCCGGCGGCTACGCCCACGCCGACTCCGGCGCACACGGGTCCACGTCCAACTCGCCCGGCGTCCTGTCGGGCAACACGGTCCAGGCGCCGGTGGACGTGCCGGTGAACGTCTGCGGCAACACCGTCGACGTCGTCGGCATCCTCAACCCGGCCGTCGGCAACTCCTGCGCCAACCGGAGCGCCGGCCACGGCGGCGGGGGCCGGCACGTGGGCGGCGGAGAGCACGGCGGCGGCCAGCACGGCGGGGGTCGGCACAGCGGCCAGGGCGGCGGCCATGGCGGCGGCCAGGGCGGCTCCGGGGCGCACAGTGGCTCCGGCGGCGCACACGCGGGCGGTCACACCGCCCACTCGCCCGGCGTCGCCTCCGGCAACCACGTCGAGGCGCCGATCCATGTGCCGGTGAACGTCTGCGGCAACAGCGTCGACGTCATCGGCGCCCTCAACCCGACGACGGGCAACGACTGCGCCGACGACAGCGCCCCCACCGGCAACGACTACGGCACGCCTCCCGGCGACCAGACCCCCGGCAACCCCGGCACCCAGACCCCCGGCAAGCCGGCCGACTCCATCCCGGTCGGACCCCAGGGCGCGCCGTCCACCCCGGAACGGGTCACCCCGGCCGGGCACGCGTCGGCGCGGCAGCCCGCCCACGCCGCGCAGCCCGTCCACTCCGCGCAGCTCGCGCACACCGGCAGCGAGCTGCCCCTGGGACTCGCCCTGCCGGTCGGCGCGGGCACCCTGCTCGCGGGCGCGGTGCTCTACCGCAAGGCACGCGCCTCGGCGTAACCGGCCCCGCGCCTCGGGCGCCTTCCACGACGGAGCGGGCCCCGCCGCCACGGGGCCCGCTCCGTCTCCGTCTTGTTCAGCTCACCACGTGGCACGCGCCTGGCGGATGATCCGGCGGCGCAAGCGCACCCTGCGGCTGCCGTCGCGCAGCAGGCTCAGGCGGTGCAACTCCCAGTGTCCGTACTCGGCATGGTCCGTCAGCAGACGTGTCGCCTCCTTGCGGGAGACCCCGCGCGGTACGTACACGTCGACAAATTCGTATTCCGGCATCGCATCTATTGTGCGGGCTGGGGCTCGGTACGGATAGCGTCTGCTCTATGTCTGATGCTGCGCAGCCCACCGCTGCCGAGGTACGCGCCGCCGCCGAGGCGGTCAAGACCGCGCTCGACCGCCACCTGGCCGCGGTCGAACGCAGGACGGGGGAGGACGACCCGGCCGTCTACGAGGCGTTCAACCAGCTGGCCGCGGCCGCGGAGACGTACGACGAACTGCTCTACGACCGCTACGACGAGGTCACCCCCTTCGAGATTCCCGCCGCGGACGACTCGCTGCCGCCGTACGCGGGTCCGGAGGAACCGAACGCGCTCAGCGTGCTGATCCGCCGCGACTACGCCGTGGCCGATCAGCAGCGGCTGCTGGTGCAGGCCGAGCGGGTCGAGGCGGCGGAGTACACCGGCGGCGCCGACGCGGACAGCCGGGCCTCCGGCACCGTCCACGGGGCGCTGGGTTTGCTGTTCGGGGAGTTCGAACCGGACGAGATCGCCTCGCGGCACAAGGAGTTCGGCCTGGAGGAGGGCGACTCCACGCTGTGGGTGGTGGCCGCGGAGGAACCGCCCGAGCCGGGCGAATGGCTGGAGGCGCCCTTCGAGCAGCTCGACCCGCAGCGGGTGGTCTGCCGCTTCGACGTGAGCGCGGTGTTCGACGACGACCTCGACGACCTCGGGGCAGCCGACGGCATCGAGGACACCGGTGACGTCGAGGACGTCGAGGACGTCGAGGACGTTGAGGACATCGAGGACACGGTGGACGACGTAGACGACGATCTCGACGCCGATCTGGACACCGACCCGGACACCGATCTGGATGAGGACGGTGAAGACGGTGAGGGCGAGGATCCGGGGCCGGTGGACGCGGATCGTGCGGGGCGGATCGGCCGCGCGGGCCGTTTGGACCGGTAGCCGAGCGGACCGGTAGCCGGGCCGCTCCGGCCGGCGGCCGCCGGCCGGCGGTCGGTGGGCGGACGAGCGGCGGTGGCGAGGGGATCGCCCCGCCACCGCCGCCGTTCGCTGGGCCCGGCCGGTCAGCCGGCCGCAGGCACCTGGGTGCGCAGCAGGGCGGACAGCCGGGTGGTGCGGGGCTTCGCCGGAACCTCGGCGACCGCTCGGGGCAGGGCCTGCTCGACCCCGTGGACCACGGACAGATGGCGCTCCGCCCGCCCGAAGGCCGTGTACACCCAGGGCCGGGAGAGGGTCCGCGAGGCGTCCCCGGGCAGCACCACGACCGCCGCCGGCCATCGGGCGCCCACCGCCTGATGGGCCGTCAGCGCCCAGCCGTGCCGCACGGACTGCTCCACCCGCTCGCGCGGTACGACCACGGACGCGCCCGCCAAGGACAGGTGCAGCCCGTCCGCGTCGGCCTTCACCACCTGGCCCGGAACCGTGCGGCCCGGCGCGGGGGAGTAGGCGATCCGGTCACCGGGATCGAACCCGCCGAAGCGGCCGGGACCCGGGTTGAAGCGCTCCTTGAGGGCGGCGTTGAGCGCGCGCGTTCCGGCCGCGCCCCCGTGGCCCGGGGTGATCACCACCGTCTGCTCGGGGGAGATCCTGAAGGCCCGCGGCACCGAGTCCGCGACGAGCTGCACGGTCCGGTGCACGGCCTCGCCCGCGTCCCGCACCGGGACGATCACGATCTCCTTGCCGGGCGCGTCGACCCGGCTCAGCTCGCCGACACCGATCCCGGAGACCAGCTCGCCGAGCGGGCCCGGGTCGGGGGTGCGCGAGGCCACCTGCGGACAGGCGCGCGCGGCGAGCAGGTCGGCGAAGACCCGGCCGGGCCCGGCCGACCACAGCAGGGCCGGATCCCCGCTGAGCACGAGCCGGGCCGCGTCCGGCAGCGACTCCACCGCCATCGCGGCGCTCTCCACGTCCAGTTGCGGCGCGTCCAGCAGGATCAGCAGGTCCACCGCGAGCGCGCCGTCGGTGTCCCGGCCGGGTCCCTCGGCACCGGAGAGCAGACCGGACAGGGTGACCACGGCGCCGTCCCCCTCGTCCACGAGGGAGGCGAGCCGGTGCCGTCCGTCCGGTGCGTGGCAGGCGGCCACGGCACGCAGACCGAGGCCCCGGGCGGCGGTGAGCAGGGCCGCGGTCTCCGCGCGGGCGGCCTCCCCGCCGGTGTGCAGCACCAGCCCGTGGGCGGCGACCGCGCGGATCAGTTCGGCGGCGCTGCCGCGGGCCGCGCCAGCGGCCGGCTCCCAGCCGGCCGAGGCTTCCTTGGGCGGGGAGTTGACCACCCGTGCGAGGCCGTCGGCGAGGCTCTCCTCGGCGAGCGCGTACCGCTCCAGGCCGACCAGGACCCGGACCGGGCGCGCCTCCTCCTCGTCCTCCTCGTCCTCCCCGGCCTGCTCCTGCGGTGTCTCCCCGGCGCGTTTCGCACCGGCCGAGGCGGCGCCGGGCTCCTCCAGGGCGTCCTGGAAGGCGAGGGCCTCGCCCTCCGCGAGGGTGCTCTGCACCGCCGCGTCCGCGTCCGGCACGCCCCGCTGGGCGAGCGCGGCCGTCAGCGTCGGCAGTTCCAGGGCGGTGTGCCCGGCCAGGGCGGCCTGCTCCAGCAGCCACACCGTCACCGCGCGGCCCCGCCGCTCGTCGTCCGGGGCGCAGTCGGCGCCGAGCAGCGCCCGCGCGAAACCGTCGGCCTGCTCGGGCCGTACCCCGGGGACGCGCAGCAACTGCCAGGGATCCTCGCCCAGTGCCTGCTCCGCGCCCTCGCCGAGGGCGGAGGCGACCTGCGGCGCCAGCGCCTCGGGCGCGCCGCCGCCGGCCAGGACGCGTCGGACGGCCTCGACCGTCTCCGGTGCGGGCGCCGAGGCCGCGGCGGCGGGCTCCGCGACCACCGGCTGCGGTCGCCGCTCGGGCTCCGGGGCCGGGCGGCGCGGGGCGGGCGCGGGTTCACCGAACCCGGTGGCGGCGGGCTTCGCGCCGCTCTCCACGGCCCTGACGGCCGCGAGCAGGTCGGCGGCCTTCCCGCTGAGCTTGGCGCCGCTGTCGATCGGCGCCTTCTCGGCCTTGCGCCGCTCGATCCGCTCCCGCTCCAGTTTCTGCGCGGCCAGTTCGGCCTCGGCCTCGGAGAGCGACCCCGAGTCGACGCCGTCGCCGGGCCCGGAGTCCGCCGTGCGGCTGCCGCCGTCGCCGGTCCCGGCGCCCGGCGTACCGTCGCCGGCCGCGCCCTCGGAGTCCGTCGTACCGCCGGCCTCTCCGGGCTCGGAGTCCGTGGTGCGGCTGCCGCCGTCTTCGCCCTCGGCGTCAGCCGTACCGCTGCCGCCGGCTCCGCCTTCGGCGCCCGGGGTGCCGTCGCCGTCGCCGTCGTCCGCCTCGGAGCCGCCCTCGGCGCCCGCGCCCGGCCCGGTTCCGCCTTCCCCGCCGTCCCCGACCGCGGAGGGCCCGCGCCCGGTCCGCTCCGGCGTCTGCGGGGAGGCGGTGTCGTCGGCCGCCGTTCCGTCGGCGGGTGTGCCGTCGGTGGGTGTGGCGTCGTCCGGGGTCCCCGGCCCGGTGTTCTCCGTCGTCTCGGGGGGCTCCGGCTCCGTGCTCACAGCGTGCTCCAGTCGTGATCGGGATAGCGGTGCACGGGCGCCGACACGTCGTCGAGCGCCCGGCAGATCTCGTCAGGAAGACTAAGCGCCTCCACTGACAGCGCGGCCGTGAGCTGCTGCGCGGTGCGCGGGCCCACGATCGGGGCGGTCACGCCGGGCCGGTCGCGGATCCAGGCCAGGGCGACCTGGAGCGGGGTCACCGCGAGCCCGTCCGCCGCGGTCGTCACCGCGTCCACGATGCGGCTCGCGGTGTCGTCCAGGTACGGCTCGACGAAGGGCGCGAAGTGGTCGGAGGCGCCGCGCGAGTCCGGAGGCAGCGCGTCGCCCCGGTACTTGCCGGTGAGGACGCCCCGGCCCAGCGGCGAGGAGGGCAGCAGACCGATGCCGAGGTCCAGCGCGGCCGGCAGCACCTCGCGCTCCACACCCCGCTGGAGCAGCGAGTACTCCATCTGCGTGCTGGCCAGCCGGGTGCGGGCGCCCGGTGCGGCGAGCTGCCAGGTGGCGGCCTTGGCGAGCTGCCAGCCGCAGAAGTTGGAGACCCCGGCGTAGCGGGCACGGCCGCTGGCGACCGCTATGTCGAGGGCCTGGAGGGTCTCCTCCAGCGGCGTGGAGGAGTCGAAGGCGTGCACATGCCACACGTCGACGTGGTCGGTGCCCAGCCGGGCGAGGGAGGCGTCCAGGGCGGCGAGGAGGTGGCCGCGCGAGCCGTCGAAACGGCGTTCCGGGTCGGGGACGCTGCCCGCCTTCGTGGAGATGATCAGATCGCGGCGCGGAACCAGGCGCTCCATGAGCCGTCCCAGCAGATACTCGGCCTCTCCGTCGCCGTACGCGTCGGCCGTGTCGACGAGGCTCCCGCCCGCCTCCCAGAACGTTTTCAAGAGGTCCGCGGCGTCGTGCTCGTCGGTGTCGCGCCCCCAGGTCAGGGTGCCGAGCCCGACGCGGGACACACGCAGGCCGGTGCGGCCGAGATGCCTCTGCTCCATGAACGCCGAGATTACTGGCCAGAACTGGGCAGTGGGTTGCCTGTGGACAACCGAATCCCGGGCGGTCCCGGTCCCGTTTCGGGCAGGCCAAGGACCTGATCGGTCCGACGCGCCCCTCGCCGCACCGCCCTCCCCTCGACGGCGGCCCGCGCGCTACTGTCAGCGGAACAGCGTCGTTACTGATCAGTAAGGGGAATCGGCCATGCAGCTCGGGATCAACCTCGGCTACTGGGGTGCCGGAATGGACGCGGACAACCTGGCCGTGGCCCAGGAGGCCGACCGGCTCGGATACGCCGTGTGCTGGGCCGCCGAGGCCTACGGCTCCGACGCGGCCACCGTGCTCAGCTGGGTCGCCGCCCAGACCGAGCGGATCGACGTCGGCTCCGCCATCTTCCAGATCCCGGCCCGGCAGCCCGCGATGACCGCGATGACCGCCGCCACCCTCGACTCCCTCTCCGGCGGCCGTTTCCGCCTCGGCCTCGGCGTCTCCGGCCCGCAGGTCTCCGAGGGCTGGTACGGCGTGACGTTCGACAAGCCGCTGTCCCGCACCCGCGAGTACGTGGAGATCGTCCGCAAGGCGATGACCCGGGAGCGCCTGTCGTACGAGGGCGAGCACTGGACGCTTCCGCTGCCGGGCGGCCCGGGCAAGCCGATCAAGCTGACCGTGCACCCGCAGCGCGAGCACATCCCGCTGTACATCGCGGCCATCGGACCGAAGAACCTGGAGCAGACCGGCGAGATCGCCGACGGCGCCCTGCTGATCTTCCCGTCCGCCGACCACCTCGAGGACACCGCGGTCAAGCACCTGCGGGCCGGGCGCGAGAAGGCCGGGAAGACGCTGGAGGGCTTCGACATCTGCCCGACGCTGCCCCTCGCCGTCGGCTCCGACGACGACGTCGAGCGGCTCGCCGACACCTTCCGCCCCTACACCGCGCTGTACGTCGGCGGCATGGGCAGCCGCAAGCAGAACTTCTACAACCAGCTCGCCCGCCGCATGGGCTACGAGCAGGCCGCCGCCGAGATCCAGGACCTGTACCTGTCCGGCGACAAGGAGGCCGCCGCGGCCGCCGTCCCGCACGAGCTGATCGACCGGACTACGCTGCTGGGCTCGGTCGAGCGGATCGCCGACAGGATGAAGGCCTACGCGGCGGCCGGCGTCACCACCCTCACCCTCGCCCCCGCGGGCTTCACCCTCGACGAGCGCCTCGCCTCGCTGCGGGCCGGCGCCCAGGCGCTGGAACTCGCCGGCCTGGCGTAGGGGGGAGGGGGCCGTCACACGCCAGAACGGGCCCCGGAGAAATGTTCAGCGGCCGTGGTGGGGGCTCGGGGATCTTTCCCGCCACGGCCGTCGTGGGGAACAACGCGCCGCGACGCGCCCGGTCACGCCCGCGGTGGGCGACCGCGCGGGTCCTCCGTTCGGCGGAGTCGTCCGACACCCCCTGGTGCACCCCGCCCCGCGCCGCATTTGACTCGTTCCCTCAGGGCCGACCGGCCGCTGACCGTCCAGGACATCGTCACCTACCTCGCCCACAGCAGGGTCACCGAGCAGCGCGCCTCCGAGCAGATGGAGCTGCTGCGCAGACACTTCGCCGACCGCCCCGACATCGGCCGCGCGGTGAGGATGATCTCCGACGACGAGGACAACCACCTCGCCTACTGCCACGAGGAACTGCTGCGCTTCGCGCGCGCCGGACACGGCCGCGCCGTCCAGCGGACGCTGCGCGAGAGCGCCCTCGCCGAGATCCGCGTCCACCGCGACGCCAGCCTCGCCGTCATGGCCCACATGGGCCGCATCCTCAACTGGTCCCGGCCCAGGGCGGCCCTCCTCGCGGCCGGCATCCACGCCGTCTACGCCTGGGAGCGGTGCGCGGGCTGGCGGCGGATGGTGTCCCTGACGATGCCCGCACGCCGCGACGCCCTCGGCGGACCGGAGACCACCGCCCCCGGACTCGCCTGAGCCGGAACCTGCCCCAACGCGGGCCGGAACGGGCCCACGCGCGCGGGAGCCCGCTACGATCCGGCGCCGGCCGGAGCAAGGACCACTGAACCGGCCCCAGTCGAACCGGCCCAGTCGAACCGGCCCAGTCGAACCGGCGGCCCCAGTCGACTCCCCGCCGAACCCGGCCTCGCCGAACCGGCCCCCGCGCGCGGGAGCCCGCTACATCCACCCCCTGTGCTTGAACAGCCGGTACAGCAGCACCTCCAGGGCCGCCATGACCGCGATCACCGCCGGATACGACCACTCCCAGCCCAGCTCCGGCATGTGCGCGAAGTTCATCCCGTAGATCCCCGCGATCATGGTCGGGACCGCGGCCATGGCCGCCCACGCCGAGATCTTCCGCATGTCGTCGTTCTGCCGGACGCTCATCTGTGCCAGGTGCGCCGACAGGATGTCCGACACCAGCCGGTCCAGGCCCTCCACGGACTCGTTCACGCGCGCGAGGTGGTCGCCGACGTCCCGGAAGAACGGCCGCGCCTTGTCGTTGACGAAGGGCAGCGCCGAGCCGACCGACCCGGTGTCCGCGAGCCGGGTCAGGGGCGGTGCCAGCGGGCCGGTCGCCCGGCGGAACTCCAGGACCTGCCGCTTGAAGGTGTAGATCCGGGACGCGGTGTGCCGCGAGCCGCCGCCGTCCGGGGAGAACACCTCCGCCTCCAGCTCCTCCAGATCGGTCTGGAGCTCGGTCGCCACGTCCAGGTAGTGGTCGACGGTCGCGTCGGCGATCGCGTACAGGACGGAGGTGGGGCCCTTCGCGAGCAGCTCGGGCTCCTTCTCCAGCCGCTGCCGCACGACCGCCAGCGGAGAGCCCTGGCCGTGCCGGACGGTCACCACGAAGGAGTCGCCGAGGAAGACCATGATCTCCCCGGAGGAGACGGTGTCGCTCCGCGGCTCGTACACCACCGGCTTCAGCACCAGGAACAGCGAGTCGTCGTACACCTCCAGCTTGGGCCGCTGGTGGGCCTTGAGGGCGTCCTCCACGGCCAGCGGGTGCAGTGAGAACTCGCGCGTGACGTGGTCGAACTCCTTCTCGGTGGGCTCGTGCAGCCCGATCCAGACGAAGCCGCCCCCGGCACGCGCCTCGTCGAGCGCGTCGGAGAAGTCATGCGGGCCCTCGGCGCGGTGCCCGTCCCGGTAGATGGCGCAGTCGACGATCACGGAGTGCGTTCCCCTTTCGGCCGTTCCTCGGTGCCCCCGGGTGTACGCCTACCCTGGGCGGCATGCCCACGCTGATCCTCGTCCGGCACGGACGGTCCACCGCCAACACCTCCGCAGTGCTCGCCGGCCGGACACCCGGCGTCGCCCTCGACGAGCGGGGCGCCGCCCAGGCCGCCGCGCTGCCCGGGCGGCTGGCGGAGCTGCCGATCGCCGAGGTCGTCACGAGCCCCCTGCAACGCTGCCGGGAGACCCTCCGGCCCCTGCTGGAGGCCCGCCCCGGACTGCCCGTGCACACCGACGAACGCATCGGCGAGTGCGACTACGGCGACTGGTCGGGGCGCAAGCTCGCCGAGCTGAAGGACGAGCCGCTGATGGAGGTCGTCCAGACGCACCCCTCCGCGGCCGCCTTCCCCGGCGGGGAGTCCATGCGGGCCATGCAGACCCGCGCCGCCGAGGCGGTGCGCGAGTGGAACGCGCGCGTGGAGCGCGACCACGGCGCCGACGCCGTCTACCTCATGTGCTCGCACGGCGACATCATCAAGTCGCTCGTGGCGGACGCGCTCGGGCTGCATCTCGACCTCTTCCAGCGGATCTCCGTCGAACCGTGTTCCATCACCGCGATCCGTTACACCCGCCTGCGCCCCTTTCTGGTGCGCCTCGGGGACACCGGTGACTTCGCCTCGCTCGTCCCGCGCCAGGAGCCCCCGGAGCAGGAGGCGACGGTCGGGGGCGGTGCGGGCGCACCGTGATCGTCGCCCGCAGTAGGGTGAAGCGGTCCGCATACGCACGTTCACGCATGGACGTTCACGTACCCACGATTCCCAGGGAGACAGGACGTGTCCCGTCAGGTGTTCCTCTACGACCCCCCGGACCGCTTCGTGGCCGGTACGGTCGGACTGCCCGGGCGCCGTACCTTCTTCCTCCAGGCCACCGCCGGCTCCCGAGTGACCAGCGTGGCCCTGGAGAAGACCCAGGTCGCCGCGCTCGCCGAGCGCATGGACGAACTGCTGGACGAGGTCGTACGCCGTAGCGGCGGGAGCGCCGCCGTGCCCGCGATGGCGCCCGCCGAGATCACCGACACCGGCCCCCTCGACACACCGATCGAGGAGGAGTTCCGGGTCGGCACCATGGCCCTCGCCTGGGACGGCGAGGAACAGCGCATGATCGTCGAGGCGCAGGCCCTCGTGGAGCTCGACGCCGACTCCGAGGAGGACCTCGCCGAGGCCGAGGAGCGGTTGCTCCAGGACGAGGAGAACGGGCCCCCGATGCTGCGGGTCCGGCTCACCGGCGCCCAGGCGAGAGCCTTCGCCAAGAGAGCCCTCGACGTCGTCAACGCCGGCCGGCCGCCGTGCCCGCTGTGCAGCCTGCCGCTCGACCCGGAAGGACACGTATGTCCGCGCCAGAACGGATACCGCCGCGGGGCGTGACGACCGCCGACCCCGCGGACGCGGAACTGCTCGCCCACGGCGGGCTGACCGTGCGCGGACGCATCCGTGACGCCTCCAACGCCGCCCTGTACTGCACGGTCGCCCACGACGGCCGGGAGGCCGCCTGCGTCTACAAGCCGGTCGCCGGGGAGCGGCCCCTGTGGGACTTCCCCGACGGCACGCTCGCCCGGCGGGAGGTCGCCGCGTACGCCGTGTCCGAGGCGACCGGCTGGGGGCTCGTACCGCCCACCGTGCTGCGCGACGGGCCGTACGGCGAGGGCATGTGCCAGCTGTGGATCGAGGCGTCCCCCGAGGACGGGCTGCTCGCCCTCGTCGACGAGGAGGAGCCCGGGCCCGGCTGGAAGGCGATCGGGTTCGCCGAGGTCGGCGAGGACCGGACCGCGCTGCTGGTGCACGCCGACGACGAGCGGCTGCGGCGCCTGGCCGTCCTGGACGCGGTCCTCAACAACGCCGACCGCAAGGGCGGCCATCTGCTCACCACCGCCGAGGGGCGGCTGTACGGCATCGACCACGGCGTCACCTTCCACGCCGACGACAAGCTGCGCACCCTCCTGTGGGGCTGGGCGGGGGAGCCCCTCACCGAGGAGGCCGTCGAGGTGCTCGGCGGCCTCGCCGGCGCCCTGGAGCCGGGCGGGGCCCTGGCGACCGGCCTGTCCGCACTCCTCACCCCCGCCGAGGTCGGCGCCACGCGCGCGCGGGTCGCCGCACTGCTGGAGTCCGGCCGGCACCCGGAGCCCGGCGGCGAGTGGCCGGCGATCCCCTGGCCGCCCGTCTGAGGCGTGTCCCGCGGCCCCGGGGTGATCCGCACCACGTGCCCCAGGACCGCCCAGCGCATCGCCCGCGCACCCGCGAGAGCGCCTTCCCGGGCGCCCCAGGGCCTCCTGCACATCGCCCGCCCACGCGCAAGAGGGCGTTCCCGGCCAACCGGACCGCTCCGGTTCGTACCCGGAACTTCCGGCCGGTTACGCTCATGACATGCATGCCTGGCCCGCTTCCGAGGTCCCCGCCCTGCCTGGTCAGGGCCGCGACCTGAGGATCCACGACACCGCGACCGGCGGCCCGGTCACCCTCGACCCCGGTCCCGTCGCCCGTATATACGTCTGCGGCATCACGCCGTACGACGCGACCCACATGGGTCACGCGGCGACCTACAACGCGTTCGACCTCGTTCAGCGCGTGTGGCTGGACACCAAGCGGCAGGTGCACTACGTCCAGAACGTCACCGACGTCGACGACCCGCTCCTCGAACGGGCCCAGCGGGACGGCCTCGACTGGGTCGCCCTCGCCGAGCGGGAGACGGCCCTCTTCCGCGAGGACATGACCGCCCTGCGGATGCTCCCGCCACGGCACTACATAGGCGCCGTCGAGGCCATACCCGGCATCGTGCCGCTCGTGGAACGCCTGCGCGACGCCGGCGCCGCCTACGAACTCGACGGCGACGTCTACTTCTCCGTGGAGGCCGACCCGAACTTCGGCACGGTCTCCCGCCTCGACGCCGCCGCGATGCGGCTGCTCTCCGCCGAGCGGGGCGGCGACCCCGACCGGCCCGGCAAGAAGAACCCGCTCGACCCGATGCTCTGGACGGCGGCCCGTGAGGGCGAGCCCAGCTGGGACGGCGGCTCGCTCGGCCGCGGGCGCCCCGGCTGGCACATCGAGTGCGTCGCCATCGCCCTGGACCACCTCGGCATGGGCTTCGACGTGCAGGGCGGCGGCTCCGACCTCGCCTTCCCGCACCACGAGATGGGCGCCTCCCACGCCCAGGTCCTCACCGGCGAGTTCCCCATGGCCAAGGCGTACGTCCACGCCGGCATGGTCGCCCTGGACGGCGAGAAGATGTCCAAGTCCAAGGGCAACCTCGTCTTCGTCTCCCGGCTGCGGCGAGAGGGGGTCGACCCCGCGGCGATCCGGCTCACCCTCCTCGCCCACCACTACCGCAGCGACTGGGAGTGGACCGACCAGGTGCTCCAGGACGCCGTGGACCGGCTCGGACGCTGGCGCGCGGCCGTCTCCCGGCCCGACGGCCCGCCCGCCGACGCCCTGGTGGAGGAGATCCGCGACGCCCTCGCCGACGACCTCGACGCCCCGGCCGCGCTGGCCGCCGTCGACCGCTGGGCCGCGCTCCAGCAGGAACGGGGCGGCACGGACACCGCGGCCCCCGGTGTGGTCTCCCGCGCGGTGGACGCACTGCTGGGCGTGGCGCTCTAGCGCGTCGGACCGCGTCCCGGGACGGGTACCCCCGTCCCGGGAGGCAGCGGCCGCAAGGAAAAGGGGCGGTGCGCCGTCAAGCGCACCGCCCCTGTCCAGTCCTCCGCCAGTCTTCCGCCGGTCCTCCGCCAGTCCTCTAGTCCTCCGACGATTCGTCGTCGTCGGAGGACTCCCCGCTCGGCTTCGGCGGCTTCGGCGGCCGGGTCCGCTCGCCCGGGGCGGGCGGACCGCCGCCGTCCCGGCGCCGCAGATACCGCTCGAACTCCCGGGCGATCGCCTCACCCGACGCCTCCGGCAGCTCCGCGGTGTCCCGCGCCTCCTCCAGCGTCTGGACGTACTCGGCGACCTCGCTGTCCTCGGCGGCCAGCTGGTCCACGCCCACCTGCCACGCGCGCGCGTCCTCGGGCAGCTCGCCCAGCGGGATGCGCACGTCGATCAGGTCCTCCAGACGGTTGAGGAGCGCCAGCGTCGCCTTGGGGTTGGGCGGCTGCGAGACGTAGTGCGGTACGGCCGCCCAGAGGCTGACCGCTGGCACCCCCGCGTGCGTGCACGCCTCCTGCAGGACACCGACGATGCCCGTGGGGCCCTCGTACTTGGTCTCCTCCAGGTCCATCCGGCGGGCCAGGTCCGCGTCGGACGTGGTCCCGCTGATCGGCACCGGACGCGTGTGCGGGGTGTCGCCGAGCAGGGCGCCCAGGATGACCACCAGCTCCACGCCCAGTTCGTGGGCGAAGCCGAGCAGCTCGTTGCAGAACGAGCGCCAGCGCATGGACGGTTCGATGCCGCGGACCAACACCAGGTCGCGCGGTTTCTCGCCGCCGACCCGTACCACCGACAACCTTGTCGTCGGCCACGTGATCTTGCGGACGCCGGCCTCCATGAACACCGTGGGGCGGTTCACCTGGAAGTCGTAGTAGTCCTCGGCGTCCAGCGCCGCGAAGACCTCGCCCTTCCACTCCCGCTCCAGATGCGCGACCGCGGTGGAGGCGGCGTCGCCGGCATCGTTCCAGCCCTCGAACGCGGCCACCATGACCGGGTCGATCAGCTCGGGAACCCCCTCGAGCTCGATCACCCAGTGCCTCCTTCCGACGTGCCCTCGCTTGACCACCCAACCTTACGGCGTCCCGCGGGGGCGCCCGCAGCCCCCTTGCACGGGGGAGTGAACGGATCACTGCCCCGCTTCCCACCCCCGGACACCCCCCCTGCCGAAGCCGCTCACAGGCTCGACCTCAGCCACTGCTCCACACTCGCGATGTGCACCGTCGCCCACGACCGCGCCGCCTCCGCGTCCCGGTCGCGCAGCGCCGCGAGGATCGCCCGGTGCTCGTGCAGGGTGCGGGCGACCGCGTCCTCCTGGGTCAGCCCGCGCCAGATCCGGGCCCGGGTGGTGGGCCCCGACAGGCCGTCGAGCAGGGAACACAGCACCGAGTTGCCCGCGCCGTACACGATGCCCCGGTGGAACTCCAGGTCGCAGGCGACGAGTTCCTCCACCGACGGCCGGGCGCCGAGCCGGTCCAACTGCGCGCCCAGAGCGTCGAGTTCCTCCTCGCCGATGCGCAGCGCCGCCATCGCCGTCGCGGCCGGCTCCAGGATGCGGCGCACGGCCAGGAACTCCAGGACCGTGTCGTCGCGGTGGAAGTCGACGACGAAGCTCAGCGCCTCCAGCAGCAGTTGCGGGTCGAGGCTGGTCACGTACGTGCCGTCGCCCTGCCGCACGTCCAGGATCCGGATCAGCGACAGCGCCCGCACCGCCTCCCGCAGGGAGTTGCGGGACAGGCCCAGTTCGGCGGCGAGCTCACTCTCCCTGGGCAGCCGGTCCCCGGGACGCAGCGCACCGGAGACGATCATGCCTTTGATCTTCTCGATCGCCTCGTCGGTGACTGCCATGACCGGCCTCCCTGTCGTTCATCGCCCAGACATCGGATGTCTAGGCGTCATTATGGGGGCTGAGCACGCAAGTGCCTCCGGTTCTGCGATCACCGTCCCGCTCGTGAGCCGGCCCGTTCGTGGAGCCCAGCCGCTCGTGGATGCGAGCGAGCCGCTCGTGGAGCCGAGCCGCTCGTGGAGCCGGCCCCGGTGCGGGGAGGGCGGTCCTCGGTGCCGGCCCCGGTCGGGAGGAGCGGGCCGGCACCGAAGCCGTTCACTTCTCGTCGAGCAGACCCTGGACCCTGGCGCGGACGTCGTCCGTGGCCAGGCCGCGGATCGTCAGCGTCGTCCGGCGGCGCAGCACGTCGTCCGCGGTCTCGGCCCACTCGTGGTCCCGGGCGTACACGACCTGCGCCCAGATCTCGGGGGCGTCGGGGTGGACGCGCTCGCCCAGCTCCGGGTTCTCGTTGGCCAGGCGGGCTATGTCGAAGGCCAGCGAGCCGTAGTGCGTGGCCAGGTGCCGGGCGGTGTCGGCGGCCATGCGCGGGCCGGGCGCGGGGTGGTCCACCAGCAGGCGGTGCGCGACCGCGCGCGGGTTGGCGACCCCCGGCAGCGGCAGCTTCTTCGGCAGGGAGGAGATCGGTTCGAAGTCCTCACCGAGCGGATGCCCCGGCAGCGCCTCCAGCTTCTGCATGACCGTCCGGCCGATGTGCCGGAACGTCGTCCACTTGCCGCCCGCGACCGACAGCATCCCGCCCCTGCCCTCGGTCACCACGGTCTCGCGCTTGGCCTTCGCCGTGTCGCCGGGGCCGCCCGGCAGCACCCGCAGACCCGCGAAGGCGTACGTGATCAGGTCGCGGTCGAGCTGCTGGTCACGGATGGAGAACGCGGCCTCGTCGAGGATCTGCGCCGTGTCCTTGTCGGTGACCGCGACGTCCGCCGGGTCGCCCTCGAACTCCTCGTCCGTGGTGCCCAGCAGCAGCATGTCCTCCCAGGGCAGGGCGAACGTGATGCGGTACTTGTCGATCGGGGTCGCGAGCGCGGCCTTCCAGGGCGAGGTGCGCTTCAGGACGAGGTGCGCGCCCTTCGACAGGCGGATCGACGGGGCCGCGTTCGGGTCCTCCATCCTGCGCAGGTGGTCCACCCACGGGCCGGTCGCGTTGAGCACGAGCCGGGCACCGACGCCGAACTCGTCGCCGGAGAGCCGGTCGCGCAGCTCGGCACCGGTGACCCGGCCCCGGGTGAAGCGCAGTCCGGTGACCTCGGCGTGGTTCAGGACGACCGCGCCCGCCTCGACGGCCGCGCGGACCGTCATCAGCGCCATGCGGGCGTCGTTCATCTGGTCGTCGCCGTAGACGGCCACGGCCTTGAGGTTCTCGGTGCGCAGCTCCGGCACGTCCTGCTGCGCCCTGGCGGGGGAGAGCAGGTGCCCCACGCCGTCACCGAAGGCCGACAGCGCGGAGTAGGCGAAGACGCCCGCCCCGAGTTTCGCCGCGCCGTGCGGCCCGCCCTTGTACACGGGGAGGTAGAACGTGAGCGGGTTGGCCAGGTGGGGGGCCACCTGGCGGGAGACCGCACGGCGCTCGAAGTGGTTCTCCGCCACCAGCTTCACCGCGCCGGTCTGCAGGTAGCGCAGACCGCCGTGGAGCAGCTTGGAGGAGGCGGAGGAGGTGGCGCCGGCGAAGTCGCCGGCGTCGACCAGCGCCACCCTGAGGCCGGACTGCGCGGCGTGCCAGGCGGTGGAGATGCCCAGGATGCCGCCGCCGATCACGAGGAGGTCGTACGACGCCTTGGCGAGCTGCTCCCGGGTCTCGGCTCGGCTCGGGTTCGAGCCGGAGGCCGGGTGCGTCCCCAGGGCAGGCACGGACTGCAGGGTGGACTGACTGGTCATATCGGGTTCTTACTCCTCATCAGAGCTCTCGTCGGAGCCGGCCGGGGAACCGGTTGCCGGCCGTGAGGCCGGGTGCGGGCCGCGGACCTTGGAGCCGGCGGCGGTCAGCTCTCGTCGTCGAGCCAGCCCATGGTCCGCTCGACGGCCTTGAGCCAGTTCTTGTACTCACGGTCGCGGGTCTCCGCGTCCATGCGGGGGGTCCACTCGGCGGCCCGGCGCCAGTTGGCGCGCAGGTCGTCGGTGCTGGTCCAGAAGCCGACGGCGAGACCGGCGGCGTAGGCGGCGCCGAGACAGGTGGTCTCGGCGACCATCGGACGCACCACGGGTGCGTCCAGGAAGTCCGAGAGGGTCTGCATCAACAGGTTGTTGGAGGTCATGCCGCCGTCGACCTTGAGGGCCGCGAGCTCGACGCCGGAGTCCTTCGTCATGGCGTCGGTGATCTCCCGGGTCTGCCAGGCCGTCGCCTCCAGGACGGCGCGCGCGAGGTGCGCCTTGGTGACGTACCGGGTGAGGCCGGCGATCACACCACGGGCGTCGGAGCGCCAGTAGGGGGCGAACAGGCCGGAGAAGGCCGGCACGAAGTAGGCGCCGCCGTTGTCCTCGACGGAGAGCGCGAGCGTCTCGATCTCGGCGGCGGTGGAGATCAGGCCCATCTGGTCGCGCATCCACTGCACCAGCGAACCGGTGACCGCGATGGAGCCCTCGAGGGCGTAGACCGGCTTCTCGTCGCCGATGCGGTAGCCGACGGTGGTGAGCAGGCCGTTGTAGGAGTTGACCGGCTTGCCCCCGGTGTTCATCAGCAGGAAGGTGCCGGTGCCGTACGTCGACTTGGCCTCGCCCTCGGCGAAGCAGGTCTGGCCGAACAGGGCGGCCTGCTGGTCGCCGAGCGCGGACGCGACGGGGACGCCGCCCAGGAGGTCACCGAGCCTGCCGCCCTTGACCTCGCCGTACACCTCGGCGGAGGAGCGGATCTCCGGCAGCATCGCGAGCGGCACGCCGATGGACTCGGCTATCTTGGCGTCCCACTCCAGGGTGTGCAGGTTCATCAGCATGGTGCGGGAGGCGTTGGTGACGTCGGTGACGTGCCGGCCGCCGTCGACGCCGCCGGTCAGGTTCCAGATGACCCAGCTGTCCATGGTGCCGAAGAGGATGTCGCCCGCCTCGGCGCGCTCGCGCAGGCCCTCGACGTTGTCCAGCAGCCAGCGGGCCTTCGGGCCGGCGAAGTAGGAGGCGAGGGGGAGGCCGGTCTCGCGGCGGAAACGGTCCTGGCCGACGTTGCGGCCGAGTTCCCTGCACAGGGCGTCGGTGCGGGTGTCCTGCCAGACGATGGCGTGGTGGACGGGCTCACCGGTGTGGCGGTCCCACAGCAGAGTGGTCTCGCGCTGGTTGGTGATGCCGATGGCCTTGATGTCGTCGCGGGTGATGCCCGCCTTGGCGATGGCCCCGGCGACGACCTCCTGGACGTTGGTCCAGATCTCGTTGGCGTCGTGCTCCACCCAGCCCGGCTTGGGGAAGATCTGCTCGTGCTCCTTCTGGTCGACGGAGACGATCCGGCCGTCGCGGTCGAAGACGATGCAGCGGGAGGAGGTGGTGCCCTGGTCGATGGCGGCGATGAACGGGCCGGCGGTGTGGGCGTCGGTCACAGTGTGCTCCTGAAGGTTCCGTGGGTGAGGGGCGGTACGTACGGCGTGTGCCCGCCGTGCGGCGGCAGCCGGATGTCCTACCGGGTGTCCTAGGCGAACGCGAGGTTGTAGATTCCCGCGGCGATCGCCCCGCCGGCCAGCGGGCCGACGACCGGGATCCAGGCGTAGCCCCAGTCGGAGCCGCCCTTGTGCGGCAGGGGGAGCAGGGCGTGCACGATGCGCGGACCGAGGTCACGGGCCGGGTTGATCGCGTAGCCGGTCGGGCCGCCCAGGGACAGACCGATGGACACCACCACGAGCGCGGTGATCAGGGCACCCAGGGGACCGAGGCCGTTGCCGTCGTCGTTGAGGCCCTGGGTGAGGACGGCGAGCACCAGCACCACGGTGCCGATGATCTCCGTGGCGAGGTTCTGCACCGCGTTGCGGATCTCGGGGCCGGTGGAGAACACGCCGAGCACGGGGCCCGCGCCCTTCTCCTGGGCCTCGACGGCTTTGGCCGCCGTGGTCTGCGCGCCCGGACCGCCGACGATCTCCCGGTCGGTGAGGTGCGCGTGGAACTGGCCGTAGTAGGCGACCCACACCAGGGCCGCGCCGATCATGGCGCCGAGGAGCTGACCGGCCCAGTAGACCGGGACGTCGCTCCAGTCGCCGTCCTTGATCGCGATGCCGAGCGTGACCGCGGGGTTCAGGTGGGCGCCGGAGAGCGGTGCCGAGGTGTAGACCGCGGTGAGGACGGCGAAACCCCACCCGAAGGCGATGGCCAGCCAGCCGGCGTTGCGGGCCTTGGAGGCCTTCAGGGTCACGGCGGCGCAGACGCCACCGCCGAGCAGGATGAGTATGGCGGTACCGATGGTCTCGCCGATGAAGATGTCGGAGCTGGACACCCGCGACTCCTTTGTCCTTCGTCCAGGGAAGCCGAACCCCGGGTCCCTCCGGGGTTTCCGGTGCCCTCGAGATGAGAGCGATGCCGGCCCTTGGCGTTGTCACACTCTAGCGCGTATTGCCGGTAGCTGTTCGACAATGCCGACCGATGGACGGGAGTCTTGTCCTGGCGCGACAGCGCGTCAAGAGTTCTGTTATCCAAAACGGGATCGTTATTGATCGGAATTGGTTATCTGTCGGGGGTCGGTGCACGGCCGGTCGACCGGCGGACCTCGGCCGGTCGACCCTCGGTCCTCGGCCGGTCCTCGGCCGGTCGACCCTCGGTCCTCGGCCGGTCCACGGCCGGTCGACCGTCGGTCCTGGGCCGGTCCTCGGCCGGTGTCCGGGGCCGGTGTCCGGGGCCGGGCGGGATGCGCCGCGATCCCTCGTGCCCGCCGCCGCGCCCGCGCCTGGGCTCGCTGTCCCGCCCTCCCGGGCATGACGAAAGCCGGGACGACCTCCGTCGTCCCGGTCCGCTCATCCGCGTGAACCGGCGGCCGCCGGGCCGCCCTACGGTGCAGGCCGCCCTACGGTGCCGGTCCGCCCTACGGTGCCGGTCCGCCCTACGGTGCCGGTCCACCCCGCGGCGCTGATCCGCCCCGCGGCGCCGGCCCGCCGCTCAGAACCGTGCCGCGCCCAGATCCCGCGACACCGCGCGGGCGCAGTCGCGCACCGCCGCGACCAGCTCGGGCCGCAGCTCGCCCTCCCGGCACACCCGCTCCACCGCGCCGGTGATGCCCACCGCGCCCACCGGCATCCGCCGCCGGTCGTGGATCGGCGCGGCGATGGAGGCGACCCCTTCCCAGGTCTCCTCCACGTCCGCCGCGTAGCCCCGCGCGCGCGTGACGTCGAGGAGCTGCTCGAAGTCCTCCAGCTCGCACACCGTGCGCTCGGTGAACGGCTTGCGGTCGGCCTCCAGTGCCTCGCTGTGCGCGACCGGGTCGTAGGCGGACAGCACCTTGCCCAGGGCCGTGGAGTGCAGCGGCTGCATGGCCCCGATCTCCAGGACCTGCCGGCTGTCGTCGGGCCGGAAGACGTGGTGCACGACCAGCACGCCCTGCTGGTGCAGCACCCCCAGATGGACGCTCTCGCCGCTGGAGCGGGCCAGGTCGTCCGTCCACACCAGCGCGCGCGCCCGCAGCTCGTGCACGTCGAGGTAGGTGGTGCCCAGGCGCAGCAGCTCCGCGCCCAGCTGGTAGCGCCCGGAGGCCTCGTCCTGCTCGACGAACCCCTCCTGCTGGAGGGTGCGCAGGATGCCGTGGGCGGTGCCCTTGGCCAGGCCCAGAGCCGAGGCGATGTCCGACAGACCGAGCCGTCGCTCGCCGCCCGCGAGCAGCCGCAGCATCGCGGCCGCCCGTTCGAGCGACTGGATGTTCCGTGCCATCGCCGTCCTGCCTCCGTCCCCATCGCCTGTCCACGAGCGGCATGCGCCACCGTCGTTCGGCAATGTCGAACACTACCGGTCCAAGCCGACCTCCCGCCAACGGTCGGTCGATACCTCTTCACGCCACGTGCGTCCCACGGCGGCCCGGACCGCCGTCCCGGTCCGTCCCGTGGACGCCCCGAACCATAAGCCCACGGTCCCGGATACCCTGGCGGCGTGCGCCGTCCTCGGGAAGCCTTGCCGCGCGCATTTTCCGAGGTGACGCAAAGCCGACAGCCGTCGCATCCAAGGGAGCCCCTCCATGGCCTCAGTGCCGCCGACCCTTTCCGCCGACAGCCGGGCCCGTGTGTCCGCGCTCCGCGAGGCCCTCGCCACCCGGGTGGTGGTGGCCGACGGAGCCATGGGCACCATGCTCCAGGCCCAGGAGCCCACCCTCGAGGACTTCGAGAACCTCGAGGGCTGCAACGAGATCCTCAACGTCACCCGGCCGGACATCGTCCGCTCCGTCCACGAGGCGTACTACGACGCCGGCGTGGACTGCGTCGAGACCAACACCTTCGGCGCCAACTTCGCGGCCATGGCCGAGTACGACATCCCCGAGCGGGTGTACGAGCTGTCCGAGGCCGGCGCCCGCATCGCCCGCGAGACCGCCGACGCCTTCGCCGGCCGCGACGGCCGCACCCGCTGGGTGCTGGGCTCGATCGGCCCGGGCACCAAGCTGCCCACCCTCGGCCACGTCGCCTACCGCACCCTGCGCGACGCCTACCAGCAGAACGCCGAGGGACTCATCGCCGGCGGCGCCGACGCGCTCATCGTCGAGACCACCCAGGACCTGCTCCAGACGAAGGCCGCCGTGCTCGGCGCCCACCGCGCCCGCGAGATCGCCGGCCTGGACGTGCCGCTGATCGTCTCCGTCACCGTCGAGACGACCGGCACCATGCTGCTCGGCTCCGAGATCGGCGCCGCCCTGACGGCCCTGGAGCCGCTCGGCATCGACATGATCGGCATGAACTGCGCCACCGGCCCCGCCGAGATGAGCGAGCACCTGCGCTACCTGGCCCGCAACGCCCGCATCCCGCTCGCCTGCATGCCCAACGCGGGCCTGCCGGTCCTCGGCAAGGACGGCGCCAGCTACCCGCTGAGCGCCCCGGAGCTGGCCGACGCCCAGGAGAACTTCGTCCGCGACTACGGCCTGTCCCTGGTCGGCGGCTGCTGCGGCACCACCCCCGAGCACCTGCGCCAGGTCGTCGAGCGCGTCCGCGGCCTCGCCCCCGTCGAGCGCAGCCCGCGCCCCGAAGCGGGCGCCGCCTCCCTCTACCAGACCGTCCCCTTCCGCCAGGACACCTCCTACCTGGCCATCGGCGAGCGCACCAACGCCAACGGCTCCAAGAAGTTCCGCGAGGCCATGCTGGAGGCCCGCTGGGACGACTGCGTGGAGATGGCCCGCGAGCAGATCCGCGAGGGCGCGCACATGCTCGACCTCTGCGTCGACTACGTCGGCCGCGACGGCGTCACCGACATGGAGGAACTCGCCGGCCGCCTCGCCACCGCCTCCACCCTGCCGATCGTGCTGGACTCCACCGAGGTCGACGTCATCGAGGCGGGCCTGGAGAAGCTCGGCGGCCGCGCCGTCATCAACTCCGTCAACTACGAGGACGGCGACGGGCCCGACTCGCGGTTCGCCAAGGTCACCCGGCTGGCCCGGGAGCACGGCGCCGCGCTGATCGCCCTCACCATCGACGAGGAGGGCCAGGCCCGCACCCCCGAGAAGAAGGTCGAGATCGCCGAACGGCTCATCGACGACCTCACCGGGAACTGGGGCATCCGCGAGGAGGACATCCTCATCGACACCCTGACCTTCACCATCTGCACCGGTCAGGAGGAGTCCCGCAAGGACGGCGTCGCCACCATCGAGGCGATCCGCGAGCTCAAGCGCCGCCATCCCGACGTCCAGACCACCCTCGGTCTGTCGAACATCTCCTTCGGCCTCAACCCGGCCGCCCGCATCCTGCTCAACTCCGTCTTCCTCGACGAATGCGTCAAGGCGGGCCTGGACTCGGCGATCGTCCACGCGTCGAAGATCCTGCCCATCGCCCGCTTCAGCGAGGAGGAGGTCCAGACCGCCCTGGACCTGATCCATGACCGCCGCGCCGAGGGCTACGACCCCCTCCAGAAGCTCATGCAGCTCTTCGAGGGCGCCACCGCCAAGTCCCTGAAGGCCGGCAAGGCCGAGGAACTCGCCGCCCTGCCGCTGGAGGAGCGCCTCAAGCGCCGCATCATCGACGGCGAGCGCAACGGCCTGGAGGCCGACCTCGACGAGGCCCTGCTGAGCCGCCCGGCACTCGACATCGTCAACGAGACCCTCCTGGACGGCATGAAGGTCGTCGGCGAGCTCTTCGGCTCCGGCCAGATGCAGTTGCCGTTCGTCCTGCAGTCCGCCGAGGTCATGAAGGCCGCGGTCGCCCACCTCGAACCGCACATGGAGAAGTCCGACACCGAGGGCAAGGGCACCATCGTCCTGGCCACCGTCCGCGGCGACGTCCACGACATCGGCAAGAACCTCGTCGACATCATCCTGTCCAACAACGGCTACAACGTCGTCAACCTCGGCATCAAGCAACCGGTCGCCGCGATCCTCGAAGCCGCCGAGGAGCACCGCGCCGACGTCATCGGCATGTCCGGGCTCCTGGTCAAGTCCACGGTGATCATGAAGGAGAACCTGGAGGAGCTCAACCAGCGCGGCATGGCCACCGACTACCCGGTCATCCTCGGCGGCGCCGCCCTGACCCGCGCCTACGTCGAACAGGACCTCCACGAGGTCTACGAGGGCGAGGTCCGCTACGCCCGCGACGCCTTCGAGGGCCTGCGCCTGATGGACGCCCTCATCGGCGTCAAGCGCGGCGTGCCCGGCGCCAAGCTGCCGGAACTGAAGCAGCGCCGGGTCCGCCCGAGCGCCGCGGTCGAGGTGGAGGAGCGCCCGGAGGAGGGCCACGTCCGCTCCGACGTCGCCACCGACAACCCCGTCCCCGAGCCTCCGTTCTGGGGCACCCGCGTCATCAAGGGCATCCAGCTCAAGGAGTACGCCTCCTGGCTCGACGAGGGCGCCCTCTTCAAGGGCCAGTGGGGCCTGAAGCAGGCCCGCACCGGCGACGGACCGACGTACGAGGAACTCGCCGAGACCGAGGGCCGGCCGCGCCTGCGCGGCCTGCTGGACCGGCTCCAGACCGACAACCTCCTCGAGGCCGCCGTCGTCTACGGCTACTTCCCCTGCGTGTCCAAGGACGACGACCTGATCCTCCTGGACGAGCACGGCAACGAGCGCACCCGCTTCACCTTCCCCCGCCAGCGCCGCGGCCGCCGCCTGTGCCTCGCCGACTTCTTCCGCCCGCAGGAGTCCGGCGAGACCGACGTCGTCGGCCTCCAGGTCGTCACCGTCGGCTCCCGCATCGGCGAGGAGACCGCCAAGCTCTTCGAGTCGAACTCCTACCGCGACTACCTCGAACTGCACGGACTGTCCGTGCAGCTGGCCGAGGCCCTCGCCGAGTACTGGCACGCGCGCGTGCGTTCCGAACTGGGCTTCGCCGGCGAGGACCCCGCCGACATCCAGGACATGTTCGCCCTGAAGTACCGGGGCGCCCGCTTCTCCCTCGGCTACGGCGCCTGCCCCGACCTGGAGGACCGCGCCAAGATCGCCGAGCTGCTCCGGCCGGAGCGGATCGGGGTCCGGCTGTCGGAGGAGTTCCAGCTCCACCCCGAGCAGTCCACCGACGCCATCGTCATCCACCACCCCGAGGCGAAGTACTTCAACGCACGGTGACCCCGCCGGGCATCCCACGGTGACCCCGCCGGGCATCTCACAATGGCGCCCGCCGGGTCTCCCACACGGTGCCTCCCGGGGGGTCTCCCACACGGTGCCTCCCGCCGGGTCTCCCACACGGTGCCTCCCGCCGGGTCTCCCACACGGTGCCTCCCGCCGGGTCTCCCACACGGTGATCCCCGCGGGGCATCACACACGGTGAAGCCCGCCCCACCCAGCACACCGGACCGGCACGTCGTACACTTGTCGGTCCACTGCAGGCCGGTTCCCCCCGCGGGAACCGGCCTGCTCGTCCCTCAAGGAGGTACGCGGATGACCAGCACGGTTCCCGCCCCAGGAACCCGTACGGCCGAAGGCTCCGCCCTCCAGGCCGTGCTCCTCGACATGGACGGCACCCTGGTGGACACCGAGGGGTTCTGGTGGGACGTCGAGGCCGAGGTCTTCGCGGGGCTCGGACACGCCCTGGACGACTCCTGGCGCCACGTCGTGGTCGGCGGCCCCATGGCCCGCAGCGCGGGATTCCTGATCGAGGCGACCGGCGCCGACATCACGCTCGACGACCTCACCGTCCTGCTCAACAAGGGGTTCGAGGAGCGCATCGGACGCGCCCTGCCGCTGATGCCGGGGGCCGCCCGGCTGCTGGCCGAACTGTCCGAGCACGAGGTCCCCACGGCCCTCGTCTCCGCCTCGCACCGGCGCATCATCGACCGCGTCCTCACCTCACTGGGCGCTCAGCACTTCGCCCTCACCGTGGCCGGCGACGAGGTCGCGCGCACCAAGCCGCACCCCGACCCCTATCTGTTCGCCGCCGCCGGGCTCGGCGTGGACCCGGCCCGGTGCGCCGTGATCGAGGACACCGCCACCGGCGTGGCCGCGGCCGAGGCGGCGGGCTGCCACGTCGTCGCCGTGCCCTCCGTCGCCCCCATCGCCCCGGCCGCCCGCCGTACCGTCGTGACCTCGCTGGAAGAGATCGACCTGACATTCCTGCGCGATCTGATGCCGCTCCGATGATCGAACCGGCGATCATCGGTGATCCCGCGATGACGCAAATGCGATAGCCGTTCACCCAGCGTGCATCACTGATAGCAGTGGAAATTCGGCGCGTGTGCGCGGTGAATTCGGATCATCACCGACAGCCGAATTCCACACCTCCCGCACCTCGTCGAACGTGTGACGTTCCCCACGCCGAACGGGGTCGACAGGACGCCCTCGCCGTGCTGTTCACCCTCGTTCGGGCGGAGTGGGCGTGCCCTTGTGTCCCGATTGATGGAACGCTGCACGAATCATTCCCCAGGCGGCTTTCCCGTGCGTCCACACCCGGTTCCGCTGCGTGATGGGCATTCAACTCCGGTGGCCGCGAACCGTCCTGCGAGCGCGGACTAATCTCATCGCGAGAACATCGCCCCCACCCCGTGATCCGCTGCCACACCCCTGCATGCCGGATACACGGACTTGACAGTTCTGGAGAAAATCGAGCATGAACCGCAAGACTTTGGTGCTGCCGGCCGTGGTCGGTCTGCTCGCGCCCGTGCTCGCCGCGTGCGGCGGGACCGACAGCGGGAGCGGCGGCGACGCCATCGTCGTGGGCACCACCGACCGGTTCAGCGCCACCAAGGACGCCCCGGCGCCGCTCGACCCGGCGTACTCCTACGACGTCGGTACCTGGAACATCCTGCGCCAGACCGTGCAGACCCTGATGATCCAGCCCAAGGGCGACGGCGACCCCGTCCCGGAGGCCGCCGAGAGCTGCGGCTTCACCGACAGCGGCAACGAGCGCTACGCCTGCACGCTGCGCAGCGGCCTGAAGTTCTCCAACGGAGACGCCATCACCGCCGAGGACGTGAAGTTCTCCATCGACCGCGCCCGCGCCATCAAGGCGGACTCCGGCGTGTTCGCCCTGCTGTCCACCATCGACACGGTCGAGACCCAGGGCGACGACAAGGTCATCTTCCACCTCAAGACCGCCGACGCCACCTTCCCCTTCAAGCTCTCCACCCCGGTCGCCGGCATCGTCAACCCCGACGACTACGACAAGGGCAAGCTGCGCGAGGGCTTCTCCGTCGACGGCTCGGGCCCCTACACCCTCTCGGCGGAGACCGACGGCGACGAGATGACCCGCGCCGTCTTCACCAAGAACCCCAACTACAAGGGGACCTTGGACGTGAAGAACGACAAGGTCGAGATCCTGTCCTTCGAGGACGCCGACGCCATGGGCACCGCCCTCGACGACGGCGACATCGACGTGATGACCCGCACCATGTCGCCGGAGCAGATCGACACCCTCTCCGACGCCGCCGCGGACAACGACGAGGACCTCGTCGAAGTGGCCGGCCTGGAGATCCGCTACCTCGCCTTCAACACCTCCGCCCCCGTGGTGAAGAGCAAGGCCGTCCGCCAGGCCATGGCCCAGCTCATCGACCGCAGCGAACTCGTCTCCGAGGTCTACGGCACCCAGGCCGAACCGCTGTACTCCCTGGTCCCGGCCAGCGTCACCGGCCACTCCAACTCCTTCTTCAACACCTACGGCGACCCGAGCACCGCCAAGGCCAAGGATCTGCTGGAGGAAGCCGACGTCAGCACCCCGGTGAAGCTGACGCTGAACTACACGACCGACCACTACGGCACGGCCACCAAGGAGGAGTTCGAGCAGCTCCAGAAGCAGCTCAACGACAGCGGCCTCTTCGACGTCTCCATCGAGGGCGCCGCCTGGGACACCTTCATCCCCGCCGAGCGCAAGGGCGAGTACGCGGTCTACGGCATGGGCTGGTTCCCCGACTTTCCCGACGCCGACAACTTCCTCGCGCCGTTCCTCGACAAGGACAACTTCCTCAAGTCCCCGTACACCAACAGCGAGATCACCGACACCCTGATCCCCGAGTCCCGCCGCGAGGCCGACCGCCTCACCGCGGCCGCCAACCTGACGGCGATTCAGGACATCGTGGCCGAGGACGTCCCGATCATCCCCCTGTGGCAGGGCAAGCAGTACGTCGCCTCCCGTGACGACATCACCGGCACCGCGTACGTCCTCAACTCCTCCGCCACCCTCCAGCTGTGGGAGCTCGCCCGCGGCGTCAGCGGCTGATCCCGGCACGCACACACGAAGGGCGCCCCTCCTCCCGGAGAGGCGCCCTTCGCCGTACCCGCGGGCCTCTACTGCGCGCCCGGGCGCACCAGCCCGCTCTCGTACGCGTACACCGCGGCCTGCACCCGGTCACGCAGCCCCAGCTTGGTCAGCACATGCCCCACATGCGTCTTCACCGTGGTCTCGCTGACGAACAGGTCGGCGGCGATCTCGGCGTTCGACAACCCCCGCGCCACCAGCTTCAGCACCTCGACCTCACGGTCGGTCAGCGTGTGCAGCGTGTCCGGCACCGGCTCGTCACCGGACGGCAGATGCGTGGCGTACTTGTCCAGCAGCCGGCGCGTGATGCTCGGCGCCAGCAACGCCTCACCGGCGGCCACCACCCGGATCGCCTGCACCAGCTCGTTCGCCGGGGCGTCCTTCAGCAGGAAACCGCTGGCGCCCGCACGCAGCGCCTCCACCACGTACTCGTCGAGGTCGAACGTCGTCAGCACCAGCACCTTCGCCGGACCGTCCCGCCCCGGCCCGGTGATCTGCCGCGTCGCCTCGACCCCGTCCATCCGGGGCATGCGGATGTCCATCAGAACCACGTCGGGCTGCAGGGCCCGCACCTGGTCGAGGGCCTGGAGGCCGTCGCCGGCCTCGCCGACCACCGCGATGTCCTGCTCGGCCTCCAGAATCATCCGGAAGCCGGTACGCAGCAGCGGCTGGTCGTCGACCAGTAGGACGCGGATGGCCACGAGAGTCTCCTTCGCTAGTCCGGCCCCATTCTGCCCTGCGTGACACCGCCTGACTCGGGCGCCCTCACCGGCAGCGGATACGGCGGGGGAGTGCCCCCGAACTCCGGACAGCGCTCCCGGTGATCGCACCAGCCGCACAGCTTCGTCGGCCGTGGCCGCCACTCACCCGTCTCCGTCGCCAGCCGGATCGCCTCCCACAACGCGAGCAGCTTGTGCTCCACCCGCTCCAGGTCGGCACGGACCGGGTCGTACGTCAGCACGTCCCCGCTGCCCAGGTACACCAGTTGCAGCCGGCGCGGGATCACCTTCTTCAGCCGCCAGACCACCAGGGCGTAGAACTTCATCTGGAACAGCGCGCCCTCGGCGTACTCCGGCCGCGGCGCCTTGCCCGTCTTGTAGTCGACGATCCGGACCTCCCCGGTGGGCGCCACATCCACCCGGTCGATGATCCCGCGCAGCGTCAGCCCCGACTCCAGCTCCGCCTCGACGAAGAGCTCCCGCTCGGCGGGCTCCAGCCGCGTCGGATCCTCCAGCGTGAACCAGCGCTCGACCAGCCGCTCGGCCTCCGCGAGCCAGCCGGCCAGCCGCTCGCCCTGAGGATCGTCGGCGAACAGCTCCACCACCTCCGGCCGGGACTCGCGCAGCCGGTCCCACTGCCCCGGAACGAGGGCCTTGGCACGCGGCGCGGTCCGCTCGGCCGCCGGGGAATCGAACAAACGCTCTAGGACCGCGTGCACCAGCGTCCCCCGCGTCGCCGCAGGACTCGGCTTCTCCGGCAACCGGTCGATCACCCGGAACCGGTACAGCAGCGGGCACTGCATGAAGTCCCCCGCCCGCGACGGCGAGAGCGAGGCGGGCGGTATGGCGACATACGGCTTCCGGCCGTCGTCCGCCACCGCCCGAGCCCCCTCCACCCGCGGTGGGGCCTGCACGACACCGCCGTCGCCCGCCTCGGCGACACCCTCGCTGCTGCTCTCCATGCCCACAGACCTTACGGCCCGCCACCGACAGCCACCCAGCCCGCGGCCGCCGGACCCGGCGACGGCCGTGGAACACGGGGGTGCCGGGGCGGAACGCGTCCCGACGGCCGCATACCATCGGTGGCGAGACCCTTCCGCCCGGCAGGAGCGGAAGACGCTTCGATCGAGGGGACACCGTGGTGGAAAGCGGCGGGAGCGGGCGGCCGCGGCCGGACAGCGACGAGTCGGCCGAGCGCCCCGTGACACCTGCGCCCCAGACCATCGAACCACCCCCGCCCGAGGCACCGCCCACCCAGCCCACCCCCCGGAACACCACGGACCAGGACACCCCGGACGGCACCGAGACGGGGACGACCGAGACGGACACGGCCGCCCCGGGCGACGCCGAGTCGGGCACGGCGGCCACGGAGACGGCGTCCACGGGCAGGGCCGGGACGGGCGACGCCGAGTCGGGCACGGCCGCCACGGGCACGGGCGACGCCGAGTCGGGCACGGCCGAGACCGCCACAGCAGGGACGGGCGACGCCGAGACGGACACAGCCGCCACGGCCACCCCCACCACCCCCACCGACCGCCACCCCCACCACCCCCGGGCCCACACCCCCAACCCCACCCCCACCCCCACCCCCGCGCCCGCCCTCGGCGAGCACCCCGCCAAGGGCCGACCGCCCCAGCGCCCCCCGGAGTCCCGCGGCGGCCTGCTCATGGGACGCCCCTTCGGCGTCCCCGTCTACGTCGCCCCCAGCTGGTTCCTCGTCGCCGCCCTCATCACCTGGGTCTTCGGCGGCCAGCTCGAACGCGTCCTGCCCGAACTCGGCGCCGCCCGCTACCTCGTCTCCCTCTTCTTCGCGGTCGCCTTCTACGCCTCCGTCCTCGTCCACGAGCTCGCCCACACGGTCGCCGCCCTCCGCTTCAAACTCCCCGTCCGCCGCATCCAGCTCCAGTTCTTCGGCGGCGTCTCCGAGATCGAGAAGGAGGCCGAGACCCCCGGCCGCGAATTCTGGCTGGCCTTCGTCGGCCCCCTCCTCTCCCTCGCCCTCGCCGGCCTCTTCTACCTCGCCCTCCAGCCCGTCGAACCCGGCACCGTCCCCGGCGTCCTCCTCGCCGGACTGATGATCTCCAACCTCATCGTGGCGATCTTCAACCTCCTGCCCGGCCTCCCCCTCGACGGCGGCCGCATGCTCCGCGCCGTCGTCTGGAAGATCACCGGCAGACCCATGAGCGGCACCGTCGCCGCCGCCTGGGTCGGCCGCGTCCTCGCCGTCTCCGTCCTCATCGGGCTGCCCCTGCTCACCCAGTCCGGAGCCCTCGGAGAGTCCGCCGAGGACAGCGTCGGCATGGACACCGTCCTCGACGCCCTGCTCGCCGCCATCCTCGCCGCCATCATCTGGACCGGCGCCGGCAACAGCCTGCGCATGGCCCGCCTGCGCGAACACCTCCCCGAACTGCGCGCCCGCACCCTCACCCGCCGAGCCGTCCCCGTCGAATCCGACACCCCCCTCTCCGAAGCCCTCCGCCGCGCCAACGACGCCGGAGCCCGCGCCCTCGTCATCGTCGACGCCCACGGCGAACCCCTCTCCTTGGTCCGCGAAGCCGCCATCGTCGGCGTCCCCGAACACCGCCGCCCCTGGGTCGCCGTCAGCGGCCTCGCCCAGGACCTCACCGACGGCATGCGCGTCTCCGCCGAACTCGCCGGAGAAGACCTGCTGGACGCCCTGCGCGCCACACCCGCCACCGAATACCTCGTCGTCGAGGAAACCGGCGAGATCTACGGCGTCCTCTCCGCGGCCGACGTGGAACGCGCCTTCGTCAAGGCCATGGCCAGACCGGCCACCTCCTGAAACCCACCCCACCCCACACCGGCCCACCCCCCACGGCCCCCCACAGCCCACACCCGCGTGGTCGGCACCCCCCACAAAGGCCGGTAGGCTGTTCACATGTCCGAACCGACCGGTGCCGCCCGCAGGCGCGGGCCCTTCAAGGTCGGGGACCAGGTACAGCTGACCGACCCCAAGGGCCGCCACTACACGTTCACGCTCGAAGCCGGAAAGAACTTCCACACCCACAAGGGTTCCTTCCCGCACGACGAACTGATCGGCGCTCCCGAGGGCAGCGTTGTCCGCACCACCGGGAACGTCGCCTACCTCGCGCTGCGCCCCCTGCTCCCCGACTACGTCCTGTCCATGCCCCGCGGCGCCGCCGTGGTCTACCCCAAGGACGCGGGGCAGATCCTCGCCTTCGCCGACATCTTCCCCGGCGCACGCGTCGTCGAAGCCGGCGTCGGCTCCGGCTCCCTCAGCAGCTTCCTGCTGCGCGCCATCGGCGACCAGGGCATGCTGCACTCCTACGAGCGCCGCGAGGACTTCGCCGAGATCGCCCAGCAGAACGTGGAACGCTACTTCGGCGGCCCGCACCCCGCCTGGCAGCTCACCGTCGGCGACCTCCAGGACAACCTGAGCGACACCGACGTCGACCGCGTCATCCTCGACATGCTCGCCCCCTGGGAATGCCTCGAAGCCGTCTCCAAGGCCCTCGTCCCCGGCGGCATCCTCTGCTGCTACGTCGCGACCACCACCCAGCTCGCCCGGACCGTCGAGTCCATCCGCGAGATCGGCTCCTTCAACGAGCCGACCGCCTGGGAGACGATGATCCGCAACTGGCACATCGAAGGCCTCGCCGTCCGCCCGGACCACCGCATGATCGGCCACACCGGCTTCCTCCTCACCGCACGCCGCCTCGCCGACGGCGTCGAACCGCCCATGCGCCGCCGCCGCCCCGCCAAGGGCGCCTACGGCGAGGATTACGCCGGCCCCAACGCCGACGGAGGCAGCGGCCGCTGAAGCCGCCGCACACCAGGTCAACGCACCAGCGCCGTGCCCGAGTTCCCCCGACACCCCCGGAACTCGGACACGGCGCCCTCATGTTGAGCCCCCACACCCGGCACCCCGCACCCCGCCGTTCCCCCGCACTGTGACGTGTGGCACGATGCTGGCCACCCCCAGCGGCACAGCCCTCACAGGAGACGCTCCTAGTGCAACCCGCCGTCCCGGAACTGGCACACACCCACACCCGACCGATCCACTGGGTCGCGACCGCCACCGCCGTGGCCGGCGTCGTCGCCCTCTCCTCGGTCCTCCAGCCCCACCCGGCCACAGCCGCCCAGCCCACCGCCCCGGACACCCGGTCCACACCCGCCACCGCCCCCACCACCACCGGCGTCGACTTCCCGATCGACTGCGGCCCGGTCAAAGCCCTCGTCCAGAAACAGGCTTCCGGAGACCTCGACGGCGACGGCCGCCCCGAAACCGTCGCCGTCGTCCACTGCGACGCCCCCATGGGCACCCCGCCCGACGGCCTCTACGTCCTCACCCAGGCCGACGACGCCCCCCACGCGCGCGTGGTCGCCACCCTCGTCGACCCCCAGACCCGCACCACCGTCACCAGCATCTCCATCACCGACGGCACCGTCCTCGCCTCACTCCTCGGCTACTCCTCGGCCGACGTGCCCAGTTGCTGCCCCGACGTCAAGGACAGCGCCAAGTGGCAGTGGAAGGACGACACGTTCGTCCGCACGACACCCTCCGGTACCCACAGCGTCTGACCCGCACCACCCCACGCTGTGAGAAACCAGACAGCCGTGACGGACCGTACGCGAACGCTCACTCCGCGTCCGGACCGAACACCTCCACCCTGTCCGAAACCCTTCGCACATGGATGCACTCGCCCGGACACTCCCGCGCCGAGTCCACCACATCCGCCAACAACGGAAGCGGCACCGGCGTCGTCGCCCCCCGCCCCTGCAAAAGCTCGTCCTCAGCGCTCTTCACATACGCCAGACCATCGATGTCCAGCTCAAACACCTCCGGCGCGTACTGCGCACAGATACCGTCGCCGGTACAGAGATCCTGATCGATCCAGACCTCCAGCGCCTCGCCGCCGACACCGGCCTCCTGCTGCACGCCCATATCTCCTGTCGTTTAGCGCCGAGCCGCCCGGGAACGATGCAGGCTCTGACGGGTGTTGAACACTTCGACCCTACCGTCGGCAGCTTTCCAATCATGTTCGGTGGGTATTCCCCTGGCGTGAGGGAGAGCGCAAGGGTGAAGATCGGACACACCCCGACAGTCTTTGTGATCTAGGGGTTTCAATCGACACCCACCCAGGTAGGGTCTGGAAGCGTCCAGCTCCCCTTGGAGGAGGTGAGGACCGTGGCAGCCCACGACGACGACATGAACCGCGGCATCCGCCCGGGACGAGGGTCCGACGACCCGGCCGGGCAGATCGCCTACCTTGAGCAGGAGATCGCCGTCCTGCGACGTAAGCTCGCCGACTCTCCGCGACACACGAGGATTCTCGAAGAGCGGATCGTCGAGCTGCAGACCAACCTGGCCGGCGTGTCCGCCCAGAACGAGCGACTCGCCAACACACTCCGCGAAGCCCGCGACCAGATCGTGGCCCTCAAGGAGGAAGTCGACCGGCTCGCCCAGCCGCCGGCCGGCTTCGGCGTCTTCCTCGTGGCGAACGAGGACGGCACGGCCGACATCTTCACCGGAGGCCGCAAACTCCGCGTGAACGTCAGCCCCAGCGTCGAGCTCGACGAGCTCCGACGCGGCCAGGAAGTAATGCTCAACGAAGCGCTCAACGTGGTCGACGCCATGGAATTCGAGCGCGTCGGCGACATCGTCACCCTCAAGGAGATCCTCGAGGACGGCGAGCGCGCCCTGGTGCTCGGGCACACCGACGAGGAACGGGTGGTACGGCTCGCCGAACCCCTGCTCGACGTCACCATCCGCCCCGGCGACGCCCTGCTGCTCGAACCCCGCTCCGGCTACGTCTACGAGATCGTCCCCAAGAGCGAGGTCGAGGAACTCGTCCTCGAAGAGGTCCCCGACATCGGCTACGAGCAGATCGGCGGCCTCGGCGGACAGATCGAAGCCATCCGCGACGCCGTCGAGCTCCCCTACCTCTACCCCGACCTGTTCAAGGAGCACGAACTGCGGCCGCCCAAGGGCGTCCTGCTGTACGGGCCCCCCGGATGCGGCAAGACACTCATCGCCAAGGCCGTCGCCAACTCACTGGCCAAAAAGGTCGCCGAGGTCACCGGCCAGGCCGCCGGCAAGAGCTTCTTCCTCAACATCAAGGGCCCCGAGCTCCTCAACAAGTACGTCGGCGAGACCGAACGGCAGATCCGCCTCGTCTTCCAGCGAGCCCGGGAGAAGGCCAGCGAAGGAACCCCCGTCATCGTCTTCTTCGACGAGATGGAATCCCTCTTCCGCACCCGCGGCTCCGGCGTCAGCTCCGACGTGGAGAACACCATCGTCCCGCAGCTGCTCGCCGAGATCGACGGCGTGGAAGGCCTGCAGAACGTGGTCGTCATCGGCGCCTCCAACCGCGAGGACATGATCGACCCCGCCATCCTGCGACCCGGCCGGCTCGACGTGAAGATCAAGATCGAGCGCCCGGACGCCGAAGCGGCCAAGGACATCTTCGGCAAGTACCTCACCGAGCGCCTCCCCCTCCACTCCGACGACCTCGGCGAACACGGCGGCGACAAGACCACCACCGTCCAGAGCATGATCCAGACGGCAGTGGAACACATGTACGCCGAAACCGAGGAGAACCGCTTCCTGGAGGTCACCTACGCCAACGGCGACAAGGAAGTCCTCTACTTCAAGGACTTCAACTCCGGCGCCATGATCGAGAACATCGTGGGCCGCGCCAAGAAAATGGCGATCAAGGACTTCCTCGAGAAGAACCAGAAAGGCCTCCGCGTCTCCCACCTCCTCCAGGCCTGCGTGGACGAGTTCAAGGAGAACGAGGACCTGCCCAACACCACCAACCCTGACGACTGGGCCCGGATCTCCGGAAAGAAGGGCGAGCGGATCGTCTACATCCGCACCCTGATCACCGGAAAGCAGGGCTCCGACACCGGACGCTCCATCGACACGGTGGCGAACACCGGACAGTACCTGTAAAACCGGAACGGCTGCGGGTACCCAATCCGGGGTACCCGCAGCCGACTGCTTTTCGGGCCACTGCTGGAGCAGGCAATGACGCAAATGATCTCCCCACCAGCGCAGAGGCGTTCTAGGCTCTTCCGTACCGCCGGGCGCAGTGCGGGGACGGGCACCGCACACGCACCGGAGCACCAGCGGTACTTGAGCGGCACCCACGACCGAGGATGCCGCCGGGCAAGGAGGGCCGCATGACCGTACGGCGAGTAATGGGCATCGAGACGGAGTACGGGATCTCCGTCCCCGGCCACCCGAACGCCAATGCCATGCTCACCTCATCCCAGATCGTCAACGCCTACGCGGCGGCGATGCACCGGGCCCGCCGGGCCCGCTGGGACTTCGAGGAGGAGAACCCCCTGCGGGACGCCCGAGGCTTCGACCTCGCCCGTGAGGCCGCCGACGCCAGCCAGCTCACCGACGAGGACATCGGCCTCGCCAACGTGATCCTCACCAACGGCGCCCGCCTCTACGTCGACCACGCCCACCCCGAATACAGCGCCCCCGAGGTCACCAACCCCCGCGACGCCGTCCTCTGGGACAAGGCCGGCGAACGCATCATGGCCGAAGCCGCCGAACGGGCCGCCGCACTCCCCGGCGCCCAGCCCATCCACCTCTACAAGAACAACACCGACAACAAGGGCGCCTCCTACGGCACGCACGAGAACTACCTCATGAAGCGGGAAACCGCTTTCTCCGACATCGTGCGCCACCTCACGCCCTTCTTCGTCTCCCGCCAGGTCTTCGCCGGAGCCGGCCGCGTGGGCATCGGCCAGGACGGCCACGAACACGGCTTCCAGCTCAGCCAGCGCGCCGACTACTTCGAGGTCGAGGTCGGCCTGGAGACAACCCTCAAACGGCCCATCATCAACACCCGCGACGAACCCCACGCCGACGCCGAGAAGTACCGCCGCCTCCACGTGATCATCGGCGACGCGAACCTCTCCGAGATCTCCACCTACCTCAAGCTGGGCACGACCGCCCTGGTCCTGTCCATGATCGAAGACGGCTTCATCGCCGTCGACCTCGCCGTCGACCAGCCCGTACGCACCCTCCACCAGGTCTCCCACGACCCCACCCTCAAGCGCCTGATCACGCTCCGCAGCGGCCGCACACTCACCGCCGTCCAACTCCAGATGGAGTACTACGAGCTCTCGCGCAAATACGTGGAGGAACGCTACGGCGCCGACGCCGACGACCAGACCAAGGACGTCCTCGCACGCTGGGAGGACACCCTCACCCGCCTGGAGAACGACCCCATGAGCCTCTCCGGCGAACTCGACTGGGTCGCCAAACGCGAACTCATGGAGGGCTACCGGCGCCGCGACGGCGTCGACTGGGACGCCGCCCGCCTCCACCTCGTCGACCTCCAGTACGCCGACGTACGCCCCGAGAAGGGCCTCTACAACCGCCTGGCGGCCCGCGGCCGCATGCAGCGGCTACTGACCGAGGCGGAGGTCGAACGGGCGAGGTCCAAGCCCCCGGAGGACACCCGCGCCTACTTCCGCGGCCGCTGCCTGGAGCAGTACGCCGACGACGTCGCCGCCGCCTCCTGGGACTCGGTCATCTTCGACCTGCCCGGCCGGGACTCCCTCCAGCGTGTCCCAACCCTCGAACCGCTTCGCGGAACGCGAAATCACGTCAAGGAGCTCCTGGACCGCTGTCGCACGGCAGAAGACCTGGTCAGGGTCTTGTCGGGCAACTGAGCGGGTACTCGGACCGCCCCCGGCGCCGGGGTGGAAACCCCGGCGCCAGGGAATCATCGAAGTGGCACCCGTACGTTCCCACAACTGCGGGGCCGATGTCGGACCGGGCTTGTAGGGTCTGATCATCACCGATCGGCAGGAATGCCGACCTGTCGACCATGTCGGGCAACAGAGCGGGGTGAGGGTTATGGCGACCAAGGACACCGGCGGCGGGCAGCAGAAGGCCACGCGGTCCACCGAGGAGGTCGAGGAGCAGGCGGCGGAGACGCAGGCCTCCGAGGACCTCAAGGAACGGCACGAGAAGCTGAGCGACGACGTGGACTCGGTTCTTGACGAGATTGACGATGTCCTGGAGGAGAACGCAGAGGACTTCGTGAGGTCATTCGTTCAGAAAGGTGGCGAGTAGCCTTCGAATTGAAGGTTGCGGGGGGCTTGCCGAATGGAAATCGAAGATGGCGTGAAGCGCTGCGTGCGGTGCGGAGAAGTCAAGCCGCACGCGGCCTTCGCTCGCAGGCGATCGAACCTTGACGGTCTCCAGAGGCATTGCCGCGACTGCGCGTCGGACTACCACAGAGCGCGTCAGCAGAGCCTCGGCAAGAAGGTCTGTCCCAAGGTCGAGGTCCCTGAGGGGCACAAGCTCTGCTTGAAGTGCGGGGAGATCAAGCCGTGGAGTGAGTGGCATCGAAATGCCACTGCCTCGGACGGCTTGTCGACCCGCTGCAAGACGTGCCGGGCGGCCGAGGGGCGCGCGGGGCATCTGATGCGCCAGTACGGCATGACAGAGGCTGAACGAGCCACGATGATCGCCTCACAGATGGGGCTCTGCGTGATCTGCCTGAAAGCTCCGGCGGTACATGTGGATCACTGTCACGAGACGGGTAAGGTCCGTGGCGTACTGTGCTTCAACTGCAATTCGGCCATCGGCAAGTTGGGAGACGATCCCGACGCGGTCCGTCGGGCTGCTGCCTACCTGGAAGGAACCACGTGGAAGCCAACACTCGTAGCACCGGGCGTCTACCAGCTGCCTTCCTGACGCCTGGGTCCTCGTCCTTCATGGACTTCCTCTCCGAGCACCAGCCGGAGCTGCTGCCCGGCAAGCGTCAGCTGCCCCCGACCCAGGGGGTGCTCGAGGCGCCGCACGGCACCACGATCGTGGCCGTGACGTTCCCGGGTGGTGTGGTGCTCGCCGGTGACCGGCGGGCGACGATGGGCAACGTCATCGCGCAGCGGGACATCGAGAAGGTGTTCCCGGCGGACGAGTACTCGGCCGTCGGTATCGCCGGTACCGCCGGTCTGGCGGTGGAGATGGTGAAGCTGTTCCAGTTGGAGCTGGAGCACTTCGAGAAGGTGGAGGGTGCGCAGCTCTCGTTGGAGGGCAAGGCAAACCGGTTGTCGACGATGATCCGGTCGAATCTGGGCATGGCCATGCAGGGGTTGGCGGTGGTGCCGTTGTTCGCGGGGTTCGATGTGGACCGGGGCAGGGGTCGGATCTTCTCCTACGACGTCACGGGTGGTCGTTCCGAGGAGCACAACTTCGCGGCGACGGGTTCGGGTTCGATCTTCGCGCGGGGTGCGATGAAGAAGTTGTTCCGTGGTGATCTGACCGAGGAGCAGGCCACGACGTTGGTGGTGCAGGCGTTGTACGACGCGGCGGACGACGACTCGGCGACCGGTGGTCCCGATGTCGCGCGCCGGATCTACCCCATCGTCACTGTGATCACCGAGGACGGGTTCCGCCGGCTGACGGAGGAGGAGTCGTCCGAGGTCGCCCGGTCGGTGCTGGCGCGCCGGCTGGAGCAGCCGGACGGTCCGCGGGCCGCGCTGCTGTAGTGGGCCGTCGGTGTGGCGGGTGATCGAGTGACTTCTACTGAAAGGGACGGATAACCGGTGTCGACGCCGTTCTATGTTTCGCCTCAGCAGGCGATGGCCGATCGTGCGGAGTACGCGCGGAAGGGTATCGCTCGTGGTCGCAGTCTGGTGGTGCTGCAGTATGCCGATGGGATCGTCTTCGTCGGCGAGAATCCGTCTCGTGCGCTGCACAAGTTCAGTGAGATCTATGACCGGATCGGTTTCGCGGCGGCGGGTAAGTACAACGAGTACGAGAACCTGCGCATCGGTGGGGTGCGCTATGCGGATCTGCGGGGTTACACGTACGACCGGGGTGATGTGACCGCTCGGGGTCTGGCGAATGTGTATGCCCAGACGCTCGGGACGATCTTCTCGTCGGCGGGGGAGAAGCCGTACGAGGTGGAGCTGGTGGTGGCCGAGGTCGGTGAGACGCCGGACGGTGACCAGATCTATCGGCTGCCGCATGACGGGTCGATCGTGGATGAGCACGGTTCGGTGGCGGTGGGTGGTAATGCCGAGCAGATCGGTAGTTATCTGGATCAGCGTCATCAGGACGGGATGAGTCTGTCGGAGGCGTTGAAGCTGGCCGTGCAGGCCTTGTCGCGTGACACGAACGGTACGCAGCGGGAGATCCCGGCGGAGCGGCTGGAGGTGGCGGTCCTGGATCGTACGCGGCCGCAGTCGCGGAAGTTCAAGCGGATCGTGGGCCGGCAGTTGGCGCGGTTGTTGGAGGCCGGTGGTGCGGCTACGGAGGCGGAGAGTTCCGAGGAGGAGGAGTAGGTCTCGGTTGGTGTTGTGTGTGCCCCCGGCCGGTGGTGGTGGTCGGGGGCACGGGTGTGTTCAGGGGGCGCCTGGGGGTGCTGTGGAGCCTCGGACGACGAGGTGGACGGGGATGTCTGTGTCGTCCGGTGTTTGGCCGTCCAGGACGGCGAGGAGGGCTTGCATGCCTCGTTCTCCGAAGAGTTCGGCGTCCAGTCGGACGGTGGTGAGTTCGGGGTCGAGGGCGGTGGCGAGGGCGATGTCGTCGACGCCGGTGACGGAGAGGTCGTCGGGGATGCGCAGGCCGCGGCGGCGTGCTGCTTTGTAGACGCCGGCTGCGAGTTTGTCGTCGTCGCAGACGACGGCGGTGGGGCGGGGGCCTGGTGTGGCGAGGGCGGTGTCGGTGGCGGTGAGGGCGCCGTCGATGGTGAGGGGGGTGTGGGCCGTGGTGAGTGAGGTTCCGGGCACGGTGCGCAGTCGTGCGGCGAGTGCGCGGGCGCGGATGTCGAAGGTCCAGGAGGGGACGTCCGCGGCGAGGTGCAGGAAGTGGCGGTGGCCGAGGGTGAGGAGGTGGTCGGCGGTCTGGTGGGTGCCGTCGGTGATGTCGAGGTTGACGGTGGCGGTGCCGAGGTTGCCGGTGGGGTCGCTGTCGAGCATGACGAGGGGGAGTTGGTCGCCGTGGAGGGCGGTGAGGGCGTCGGCGGCCATGGAGGAGGCGATGATGCCGTCGAGGGCGGCGGGGGCGGAGGCGAAGGGGTCGCGGGCGGGGCCGATGCCTTCGGGGGAGGGGTAGAGGACGACGCCGAAGCCGTGGTGGGCGGCGATGCGGGCGGCGCCGGTGTAGACGCCGGCGAAGAATTCGGTGGTGAGGGCGGGGACGACGAGGAGGACGGTGCGGGTGCGGCCGAGGCGGAGGTGGCGGGCGGCGAGGTTGGGTCGGTAGTTGAGTCGGCGTGCGGCTTGGCGGACGCGTTCGGCGGTGGTTTCGGAGACGCGGCCGCGCCATTTGTCGCCGAGGACGAGGGAGACGGCGGCTTGGGAGACTCCTGCGGCCTGGGCGACGTCACGGCTGGTGGGGCGGGTGCTGCCTGGTGCCACCGTGGGCCTGCTCTCTGGTCTGGCGGGTGTGGTCGTGCTGGGGGCGTGTGGGGGGTGTGCGGGGGTGTGCTCTGGACTGGTGAACAGCGTCATGGTACGTATGGCGGAATGCGTTATACGTAAAACCCGGAGGGGTGGGTGGCTCCGGGCGAGCTGACGGAGGCGGGACATTGGCCGCGGGATACCTGGAGATCCTCGGGGTGAGGCATGTGGCGCGGCTGCTCGCGGGCACGCTGGTCGGCCGGCTGCCCAATGCCACGGCTGCCATCGCGATCGTGCTGTTCGTGCGGGCGGAGGGCGGCGGCTACAGTCTCGCGGGCGCTCTGGCGGCTGTGTACGGGGTCGCCAACGCCGTCGGTCAGCCGCTGCTCGGGCGTCTGGTCGACCTGCACGGCCAGCCGCGGGTCCAGTTGCCTGCGGCGCTCGCCTCCGCTGTGGCGATGGCGGTGTTCGCGTTCGCGGGTGTCGGTCCGCTGCCGCTGGCGTACGTGGCGGTGGCGGCGGCCGGGCTGTTCACGCCGCCTCTGGAGGGGGGTCTGCGGGCGTTGTGGCCGTCGGTGCTGCGCCGGGAGGACCAGGTGCACACCGCGTACGCGATGGACGCGGTGGCGCAGGAGGTGATGTTCACCGTGGGGCCGCTGCTGGTGACGCTGTGCGTGTCGCTGTGGTCGGCGCAGGCGGCGCTGCTGGTGCTGAACGTGGTGGGGGTGATGGGGGCGCTGTCGGTGGTGGTGTCGGCGCCGTCGCGTGCGTGGCGGTCGGCTCCGCGTGAGGCGCACTGGCTGGGGGCGCTGCGGTCGCCGGGGTTGCTGGTGATGCTGGCGGCGTTCCTGTTCGTCGGTGTGGCGCTGGGGTCGATCACGGTCGCTTCGGTGCCGTATGCGGACGAGCACGGTGGGGACGTGGTGTACGGGTGGCTGATGGCGGCGCTGGGGCTGGGGGCGCTGGTCGGGGGTCTGGGGTACGGGGCCCGGCGGTGGCGGGGGGTGCCGGAGCGGCGGTTGCGGGTGCTGGTGGGGTTTCTGGCGGTGTGTTACCTGCCATTGATGCTGATGCCGGGCGCTGTGGCGATGGTGGCGTTGACGGCGCTCGCCGGTGTGTTCCTCGCGCCGGCCATCGCGTGTGCGTTCGTGCTGGTGGACCGGCATGCGCCGGCCGGTACGGTGACGGAGGCGTTCTCGTGGCTGGTGACGACGTTCACGGTCGGTTCGTCGGTCGGAACGGGCCTGGCGGGGCCGGTGGTCGAGGCGGGTGGCGCGTTGTGGGGTTTCGTGGTGCCGGGTGCCGCGGGCGGGGTGTCTTTGCTGGTTTTGCTGGCGACGGGGCGGGTACTCGCAGCTCCCGCGGGGAGCGGGGTCGTTGCGGCCGTATCGGAAAATGATCCGAACCGTGCCGTCGAACCCCGTTTCAGTTCCGGAGATCGGGCGTAATGTTCAGTCATGGACCGCCGCATTTTCGGGCTGGAGAACGAGTACGGTGTCACGTGCACGTTCAGGGGACAGCGCCGCCTGTCGCCTGACGAGGTGGCGCGGTACCTCTTCCGGCGTGTCGTGTCATGGGGCCGTAGCAGCAATGTCTTTCTGCGGAACGGCGCCCGCCTGTATCTCGACGTGGGATCGCATCCGGAATACGCGACACCCGAATGTGACAACGTGACCGAACTGGTCACCCACGACAAGGCCGGCGAGCGCATTCTCGAGGGACTCCTGGTGGACGCGGAGCGACGCCTGCACGAGGAGGGAATCGCGGGCGACGTCTACCTTTTCAAGAACAACACCGACTCGGCGGGCAACTCCTACGGTTGCCACGAGAACTACCTGGTGGCGCGGCACGGGGAGTTCTCCCGGCTCGCGGACATCCTGATCCCGTTCCTGGTGACCCGGCAGTTGCTGTGCGGGGCGGGGAAGGTGCTCCAGACGCCGCGTGGGGCGGTGTACTGCGTCAGTCAGCGGGCCGAGCACATCTGGGAGGGCGTCTCGTCGGCGACGACCCGTTCCCGGCCCATCATCAACACCCGGGACGAGCCGCACGCGGATGCGGAGCGGTATCGCCGGCTGCATGTGATCGTGGGCGACTCGAACATGTCCGAGACGACCATGCTGCTCAAGGTGGGTGCCACCGACCTGGTGCTGCGCATGATCGAGGCGGGCACGGTGATGCGTGACCTCACGCTGGAGAACCCGATCCGGGCGATCCGTGAGGTCAGCCATGACATCACCGGCCGGCGCAAGGTGCGTCTGGCCAGTGGCCGGGAGGCGTCCGCGCTGGAGGTGCAGCGGGAGTACTACGAGAAGGCGGTGGACTTCTGCGAGCGCCGGGGTATCCGGACGGGTACCGTCGAGCAGGTCCTGGAGCTGTGGGGCCGGACGCTGGACGCGATCGAGGCGGAGGATCTGGACCGTATCGGCACCGAGATCGACTGGGTGATGAAGTACAAGCTCATCGAGCGGTACCGGGCCAAGCACAACATGACGATGTCGCATCCGCGTGTCGCGCAGATAGACCTCGCCTACCACGACATCCACCGTCGTCGTGGTCTGTACTACCTGCTGGAGAAGAAGGGCCAAGCCGCGCGGATCTGCAACGACTTGAAGATCTTCGAGGGCAAGTCGGTGCCGCCGCAGACGACTCGGGCCCGGTTGCGCGGTGACTTCATCCGCCGGGCGCAGGAGCAGCGGCGGGACTTCACCGTCGACTGGGTGCATCTGAAGCTGAACGACCAGGCGCAGCGCACCGTTCTGTGCAAGGACCCGTTCCGTTCGGTGGACGACCGGGTGGAGAAGCTGATCGCCGGCATGTGAGTGAGGCGTTCGGGTGTCCTGGGGTCCGGCTCCGTCCGGGCGGGAGGGTGCCGTTTCGGAACGCAACGCGGGCGCCGTACGTTTTCCGTACGGCGCCCTTCTCACGCCGTAGAGTTGCGCGCACGCCCTTCACGAGATCGACCGATTACGAGGCCTTCACCGTGCGCCGACGCTCACTCATTCTCGCCGCCGTTCCCGCAGGACTGGTCACGCTCGCCGGGTGCGGTGACGACTCGTCCGGCTCGTCGAGCTCGGCGGACGGCAGTGCGTCGTCCTCCGCCTCGGAGGCGTCCGCCGCGCCCGCGCCGAAGATCGTGGACGGTCCGCTGCCGGGTATCACGGCCGGTGCGAAGTTCGGGGAGAAGCCGACGGTCGCCAAGGGCAGCGGTGATCCTTCCGACCAGCTCGCGGTGAAGACGGTGATCGCGGGCGGCGGCCGGACCGTGGCGGAGAACGACTACGTCCAGGCGAACTACCTCGGTCAGATCTGGGACACCGCGAAGGTGTTCGACAACTCCTACGACCGGAAGACGCCGCTGGTCATCCAGCTGGCCACCGGGAGCATCATCGACGGCTGGCGCTACGCCCTGTCGGGGAAGAAGACCGGCAGCCGGGTGGAGTTCTCCGTGCCGCCGACCTGGGGGTACGGCACGGAGGGCAACTCGCAGGCGGGTATCGAGGGCACCGACACGCTGGTGTTCGTGGTGGATCTGGAGGCCACGTTCAACGCGAGCAGTTCGGCGCAGGGCACGGACGTCCCGCAGGACGACGCGGCTGTGCCGAAGGTGGGCACGAACACCGACGGCAAGGCGCCCGCCATCGAGATCCCCAAGGCCGACCCGCCGAAGAAGCTGGTGGCGGACTACGTCATCGAGGGTGACGGTGAGGTGGTCGCCGCGGACAACAGCGTCCTGGTGCAGTACAAGGGCGTCGTGTGGGACACGGGCAAGGAGTTCGACTCGACGTACTCCCGCAAGGCGCTCACGTCCTTCGGGCTCCAGCAGGTCGTCAAGGGGTGGTCGCAGGGGCTGACCGGCAAGAAGGTCGGCAGTCGGGTCGTCATCGTCATTCCGCCGGACCTGGGGTACGGGGACGAGCCGCCGGCCGGCAGCGGTATCGAGAAGGACTCGACGATGGTCTTCACGGTGGACATCCTCGCGAAGATGTGACGGCGCCGAGGTGTAAGACTGTGCTTGTTGCCTTTCCGCGAACAATCTGGAGCTAGAGACGTGAGCATCGAGAAGCCCGAGATCGACTTCCCGGGCGGCGAGCCCCCGGCGGACCTCGAGATCAAGGACATCTGGGAGGGCGACGGCGAGGTGGCGCAGGCGGGCCAGACCGTCACCGTGCACTACGTCGGTGTCGCCTTCAGCACCGGTGAGGAGTTCGACGCCAGCTGGAACCGGGGCACTCCGTTCCGCTTCCCGCTCGGTGGCGGCCGTGTCATCAAGGGCTGGGACCAGGGCGTGCAGGGCATGAAGGTCGGCGGCCGTCGTCAGCTGACCATCCCGGCCCACCTCGCCTACGGCAACCAGAGCCCCACCCCGGCGATCAAGCCCGGTGAGACGCTGATCTTCGTGGTGGACCTGCTCGGGGTCTGATCGTCGTCCGGCCGGCCGCCGTCCGAAAGACCGTCCGATCGCCGTACGAACGGTCCGTCCGATCATCGTGCGACCGGTTCGGGCGACCGGGACGCGACCGGTCCCGACCACCTGGGGTCCATGCCTGTCCGGGCATGGGCCCTCGGCTTTTGCCGGGGCACCGCGGAGCGGTACGGTCAACCGTCGGAAGCACCATGAGGAAGGCGAAGGGCGTCGATGGCCATTGCCAAGGCCGAGCGGCTGATGAACCTGGCGCTGTGTCTGCTCGGGACGCGGCGGCCGCTCAGCAAGCGCGAGCTGCGCGAGTCCATCGAGGCCTACCTGGAAGCGGGCAACGACGACTCCTTCAACCGCATGTTCGAGCGGGACAAGGACGATCTGCGCGAGCTCGGCCTGGTCATCGAGACCGTGGAGAGCATCGACGGCGAGATCGGCTACCTCGCCCGCCGCGACAGCAACCGCCTGCCGCCCATCACGCTCGACGCCGAGGAAGCCGCCGCGCTGGGGCTGGCCGCCAAGGTGTGGCAGCAGGCCCGGCTCGCCGGCGCGGCCAGCGGCGCGCTGCAGAAGCTGCGCGCGGCCGGGCTGCCCGAGGGCGTCGACCCCTACGAGGCGCACGGCGCCCTCGAGCCGCGCATCCCGGTGCACGAGGCCGCGTTCGAGCCGCTGATGCTGGCCTGCCGCGACCGCCGCGCGGTCACCTTCGACTACCGCAAGGCCACCGCCGCCCGCCCCGAGCCCCGCAACGTCGAGCCGTGGGCGCTGGAGTGCTGGCGCGGCCACTGGTACCTCGCGGGCTGGGACCGCGACCGGGGCGCCGAACGCGTCTTCCGGCTGTCCCGGATCACCGGCAAGGTGCGCTCCCGGGGCGGCCGCTTCACCGCCGCCGTCCCGGACGTGGTCACCGTCCGGGAGACCGTCGCGGGCTGGGCGGGGGAGAGCGCCGACCGCAGCGCCCTGATCCGGCTGCGCACGGACGCCGGGTACCCCCTGCGGGCGAAGGCGACGGCGGTGCGGGAACTCGGGAACGGGTGGGACGAGTTGGAGATTCCGTACGGGCACGGGCTGGACGCCTGGCTGGTGGAGTTCGGGCCGGACGTGGTGGTCCTGGAGCCCGCGGAGCTGCGGGCCGACGTGGTGGACCGGCTGCGCGCCGTGGCCAAGGGCTGAGGGAGAGCGAGCGACACAGTGGCAGGCAAACCGGTCAGGCCGGCGAACGCGATCGACCAGACGCGGCGGATGCTCTCCCTGGTGACCTACCTGCGGGAGCGGCCCGGGGCGCGGATCGAGGACGTGGCGCGCGCCTTCGGCATCACCGAGGACGAGCTGGTCTCCGACCTCGACGTGCTGCCCATGTGCGGCACCAGCTTCCGCGGCGGCGATCTGCTGGACATCGACACCGACGGTGAGCGCATCTGGTGGCACAACCCGGCCGCGCTCGGCGCGGACGCCGCCGAGCCGCTGCGGCTGGCCGCCGACGAGGCGACCGCGCTGCTGGTGGCCGCGCGGGCCGTGGCCACGCTGCCGGGCCTGCGCGAGAGCGACCGCCAGGCGCTGCTGCGGGCGACGGCCAAGGTGGAGACCGCGGCCGGTGAGGCGGCGGGCGCCAGCTCACGCCTGTCGGTGACCTTCGAGTCCGAGGGCGGCGTCTTCGCCGACGTCGACCGGGCGATCTCCGAGCGGCGCCGGCTGTGGATCCGCTACTACTCACCCGCCCGCGACGAGGTCACCGAGCGGGAGATCGACCCCATCCGCCTGGTCAGCGTCGGCCACACCTACGTCGAGGCCTGGTGCCGCCGCTCCGAGGCGCGCCGTACCTTCCGCCTCGACCGGGTCGCCGAGATCCGGATCCTCGACGAGCCGTCCGCCCCGCCCGAGATCGAACTGCGGGACCTGTCGGAGGGGCTGGTCCAGCCGGCCGCCGAGGATCCGGAGGTCGTCGTCGAGGTCGGCCCCGGCGGCCGCTGGGTCGCCGAGTACTACCCGCACGACCAGGCCGACGAGCTCCCCGACGGCGGTCTGCGCATCACCCTGCGCACCCCCGACCCCGCCTCCCTGCGCCGCCTCGCCCTGCGCCTCGGACCCGACGGCCGGATCGTGTCGCCGCCGGACCTCGCCGACCGGGCCCGCCGCGCCGCCCGCGAGGCGCTCGCGGCGTACGACGGGGTCGAGGCCGAGGCGGCCCGCCGGGACGGCGTCGCGTCCGGCGGACGCGGGGACGACGCCCCTTTCGCCGCCGGAGGCCGTGACGAGGCTCCGCCCGCCGTACGCCGGGACGCCGCCCCGGGACCCGGCGGCCCGACCGCCGGGGATCTCGGGGGAGCGTCCGCCGGGTGGCCCGGTGAGCGGCTCGCCGGGCAGGCCGGTGCCGTGGCCGGTGAGCCGGGCGGCACGGCCGTGCGGGCGCGGGCCGGTGGCGTGGCCGACGGCTGGGTCGGCGCAGTGGGCGGTGGGCAGGACGACGCGGCGGCCGGGACGCGGGCCGGTGGCGGGCAGTGGGTCGGTCAGGGCGACGGGCGGGAGCAGAGGCAGTGAGCGAGTCGGGGCTGTCCGGTGTGCGGGAGGTCTCGGTGGCCTCCGCGTTCGCGGGGATGCGGAGCGTGACTCCCATGGTGTTCCGGGCCGGGTGCCCGGACTGCCGGGGGCGGTTCGAGCTCGCCGCCGGCGCGCTGCGGCTGACCATCGGAGCCACCAGCCGCACCACCTTCTACTCGTTCACCTGCCCCGACTGCGGGGCCGCCGTGCGCAAGCCGGCCGGTGAACGGATCGTCGAGCTGCTCACCGGCGGCGGGGTCCGGACCCTGCGGCTGCACTCGACGCTCTGAGCACGTCTCCGGCACATCGTCCCCCCAGGGACGCCGGGGGCGGGGCCGACGGCTCCGTGCGCCCGGACGTGACCGCGACGCCGTCGCGGTGCCCCACTGCCCCGGCGCACCGCCGTGGGCCCGGTGCCGCCAGGAGGTGCCGCGGCCGCGGGGCGGGACGATCCGCGGGACGCGTCCTGGGCCGAAGCCGTGAGGGTCTAGGCTCGGCGTCATGTTCTGGCCGATGTTCGCGGTAGCCGTGGGTTTCCTGGGTCTCGCCGTCCTCGCTGTGTTCGCCGTCCGGGTCTTCCTGGAGGCGCGGCGCCTGGGACAGCAGGTCGCGGACTCCGCACGCCGTATCAACAGGGCCGCCGAGGAACTGGAGCGGTCCGCCGTGAGCGCGAGCCGGGCTGTGGACACGCTGTGAGTCCTGCTGTAGCAGGGCTGTGAGTCCGGCGCCGAACGCGTTTTGGGCGGCTTCGCCCTCCCGTCACGCCCGTTCGGGCGGGTACGCTGCTGGTCGCGGTCCGGAAAACGAGGCCCGGATCGCGGACCGGGAGTACGCACGGGGATTGCCTCACGTTCACCCCCCGGCGTTACGATCGCTGCCAACACGATCGTTCGGACGTATGTCCGACCGGTCGGACAGCATCCCACCCAGCCGCCTCGGTGAGAAGGTAAAGACTTATGTTCGGAAGGCTCGGCGCCCCCGAGATCATTCTCATCCTCGTCGTCATCATCCTGCTGTTCGGCGCGAAGAAGCTTCCGGACATGGCCCGCTCGCTCGGCAAGTCCGCGCGCATCCTCAAGAGCGAGGCCAAGGCGATGAAGGAGGAGGGCAGCAGCAACACCACCCCGGCCGGCCCGCCGAACACCGGTGAGCAGCCCCCCACTCAGCGCACCATCCAGGCCGCCCCCGGCGACGTGACCAGCTCGCGCCCGGTCGGCGAGCCGACGGACACCACCAAGCGCTGACGCAGGGCCGGTGCCCCCCGGCCTGCCGCACGAGATGGGAACGTGGGTTGCTCAAGCCTGCCCGCAAGAAGGAGAAGGATCCCGAGGGGCGGATGCCCCTCGCGGAACACCTCCGTGAGCTTCGCAACCGGCTCGCGAAGGCGTTGCTCGCCATCGTCCTCGTGACGGTCGTCGCCGCCTTCTACTACAACGACATCATCAACTTCCTCACCAAGCCGATCCTCGACTCGGTCGGCTGCGGGAAGACCTTCGAGCAGATCCAGAACGAGCTCAGCTCGTCGGGCGAGACCAGCAAGCAGTGCGCGCGGATCACCATCAACGGTCTGCTCGCCCCCTTCACCCTGGCCCTCCAGGTCTCCCTGATGGCCGGCATCGTCTTCGCCTCGCCGGTCTGGCTCTACCAGCTGTGGGCCTTCGTCGCCCCGGGGCTGCACCGGCACGAGCGCAAGTACGCCTACGGCTTCGTCGGCACCGGCGTCCCGCTCTTCCTGGGCGGCGGCTACTTCGCCTACATGGTGCTGCCGACCACCGCGAAGGTGCTGATCGAGTTCACGCCGTCCGGCGTCGACAACTTCCTGCCGCTCGACGACCTGCTCCAGCTCGTCACGCGCATGGTCGTGGTCTTCGGCCTCTCCTTCGAGCTGCCGCTGCTGCTGATCATGCTCAACCTGACCGGTGTCATCACCGGCAGGCGCATGCTCGGCTGGTGGCGCGCCATGATCATCGGCATCACGGTGTTCGCCGCCATCGCCACGCCCAGCACCGACCCCGTCTCGATGCTGGCGCTCGCCGGACCGATCTGGATCCTGTACTTCGGCGCGGTCGCCTTCTCGCTGCTGAACGACCGCCGCAGGCGACGCCGCGACGCCCTGGCTCCCGCCGACGACGAGGCCTCGGTGCTGGACCTGACCCCCGAGGACATCGGCGAGGTGGAGACGGTCGCCGCGAGCCGAGCCCTGCCGGAGCAGACGAGCACGGAACGGGTCAACGGCTACGACGACGTGACCTGACAACCACGGCGGGGCTCGTGCGGTCACCTGCGTGACCGCTTGATCACCCGCCCTGCCACCCCACCGCGGGCCGCGGCCGGGGCGCCCGCGCGGCGCCGCCGGCCGCTTCCGCGTCGCGGGCGGCCGGCCCCCGGGTGCGCACCGCCACCGCAGACCCGCCGGCGGCTCCCCTGCCCCGGACACCCGCGCGTGCCGCCGTCGGGCACGGCACCCGGGCGCGCCCGACTCCCCAGCTCCGGACACCCGCGCGTGCCGCCGTCGCGAACGGCACCCGGGCGCGCACCGGGCGGGGGCGCGCACCGGGCGGAGACCCGCACCGGGCGGGGACCTGCCCCGGGCGGGAACCCGCACCCCGCCCGGGCGGACGCAGAGCCGCCGGGGCCGCTCCCCCTGCCGACCGCGCGCTGTGTGCCAGAGGCGCCACGGATCGTCGCCCACGACCCCCTGAACTGCGCGGATCGATGTTTCACGGCACCGGATCCGGATAATGATCGTCCTGTTGTCAGTGTGGCCCGGTACGCTCGAAAGCACGATGACAGAGGATCTCTCACCGGCCGAGCGGTACGCGGCTGCGCGCAGGCGCGCTGCCGAGCAGGCCACCGCGCTCGCCTCCTTCCGCGAGATGTACGACTTCGGCCTCGACCCCTTCCAGATCGAGGCCTGTCAGGCGCTCGAGGCGGGCAAGGGCGTCCTGGTGGCCGCGCCCACCGGCTCCGGCAAGACGATCGTGGGCGAGTTCGCCGTCCACCTCGCCCTCCAGCAGGGCAAGAAGTGCTTCTACACGACACCCATCAAGGCGCTGTCCAACCAGAAGTACTCCGACCTGTGCCGCCGCTACGGCTCCGCCAAGGTCGGCCTGCTCACCGGCGACAACAGCGTGAACTCCGACGCCCCGGTGGTCGTGATGACCACCGAGGTGCTGCGCAACATGCTGTACGCCGGCTCGCAGACCCTCTACGGCCTCGGGTACGTGGTCATGGACGAGGTGCACTACCTCTCCGACCGCTTCCGCGGCGCCGTCTGGGAGGAAGTGATCATCCACCTCCCCGAGTCGGTCACCCTGGTCTCGCTCTCCGCGACCGTGTCCAACGCCGAGGAGTTCGGCGACTGGCTGGACACCGTCCGCGGCGACACCGAGGTGATCGTCTCCGAGCACCGGCCCGTGCCGCTGTTCCAGCACGTGCTCGCCGGGCGGCGGATGTACGACCTGTTCGAGGAGGGCGAGGGGCACCGCAAGGCCGTCAACCCCGACCTCGCGCGCCTGGCCCGCATGGAGGCGAGCAGGCCGTCGTACCAGGACCGCCGGCGCGGGCGGATGCGGGAGGCCGACCGCGAGCGCGAGCGCCGGCAGCGCACCCGGGTGTGGACACCGGGCCGGCCCGAGGTGATCGAACGCCTCGACGCCGAGGGGCTGCTGCCCGCCATCACCTTCATCTTCAGCCGCGCCGCCTGCGAGGCCGCCGTCCAGCAGTGCCTCTACGCCGGCCTGCGGCTCAACGACGAGGACGCGCGGGAAAGGGTCCGCGCCCTGGTCGAGGAGCGCACCGCCGCCATCCCCCGCGAGGACCTGCACGTCCTCGGCTACTACGAGTGGCTCGAAGGCCTGGAGCGGGGCATCGCCGCCCACCACGCGGGCATGCTGCCGACCTTCAAGGAGGTCGTCGAGGAACTCTTCGTACGCGGCCTGGTCAAGGCCGTCTTCGCCACCGAGACCCTCGCGCTCGGCATCAACATGCCCGCCCGCTCGGTGGTGCTGGAGAAGCTCGTCAAGTGGAACGGCGAGCAGCACGCCGACATCACCCCCGGCGAGTACACCCAGTTGACCGGACGGGCCGGCCGGCGCGGCATCGACGTCGAGGGCCATGCCGTCGTGCTCTGGCAGCGCGGCATGAACCCCGACCAGGTGGCCGGCCTCGCGGGCACCCGCACCTACCCGCTGCGCTCCAGCTTCAAGCCGTCGTACAACATGGCGGTCAACCTCGTGGAGCAGTTCGGGCGGCACCGCTCGCGCGAGCTGCTGGAGACGTCGTTCGCGCAGTTCCAGGCCGACCGGTCGGTGGTCGGGATCTCCCGGCAGGTACAGCGCAACGAGGAGGGCCTGGAGGGCTACAAGGCCTCCATGACCTGCCACCTCGGCGACTTCGAGGAGTACGCCCGGCTGCGCCGCGAACTCAAGGACCGCGAGACGGAGCTGGCCCGGCAGGGCGCCGCCCAGCGGCGGGCCGAGGCGGCCGTTGCGCTGGAGAAGCTGAAGCCGGGCGACGTCATCCACGTGCCCACCGGCAAGTACGCCGGCCTGGCGCTGGTCCTCGACCCCGGCCTGCCCGCCGGGCGGGCCAACGGCTACCGCGGCTTCGACCACCACGACGGGCCGCGCCCGCTGGTGCTGACCGCCGAGCGGCAGGTCAAGCGGCTGGCCTCGATAGACTTCCCGGTGCCGGTCGAGCCGCTGGAGCGGATGCGGATCCCGAAGACGTTCAACCCGCGCTCGCCGCAGTCCCGCCGGGACCTGGCCTCCGCGCTGCGCAGCAAGGCCGGTCACATCCCGCCGGAGCGGGCCCGCAAGAAGCGGTCCCAGGCCGCGGACGACCGGGAGATCGCCCGGCTGCGCACCACCCTGCGCGCGCATCCCTGCCATGGCTGCGACGACCGCGAGGACCATGCCCGCTGGGCCGAGCGCTACCACCGGCTGCTGCGCGACACCTCGCAGCTGGAGCGGCGCATCGAGGGCCGGACGAACACCATCGCCCGTACCTTCGACCGGATCGTGGCACTGCTGACCGAACTGGACTACCTGCGCGGCGACGACGTCACCGAACACGGCAGGCGGCTGGCCCGGTTGTACGGCGAGCTGGACCTCCTGGCGAGCGAATGCCTGCGGGCCGGCGTCTGGGAGGGACTGGCCCCGGCCGAACTCGCCGCCTGTGTCTCGGCGTTGGTGTACGAGGCGCGGGTCGGCGACGACGCGATGGCCCCCAAGCTGCCCTCCGGCAAGGCGAAGGCCGCGATGGGGGAGATGGTGCGGATCTGGGGCCGGCTGGATGCCCTGGAGGAGGACTTCCGGATCAACCAGACGGAGGGCGTCGGGCAGCGCGAGCCCGATCTCGGCTTCGCCTGGGCCGCGTACATGTGGGCCTCCGGCAAGGGGCTCGACGAGGTGCTGCGGGAGGCTGAGATGCCGGCCGGGGACTTCGTGCGCTGGTGCAAGCAGGTGATCGACGTGCTGGGACAGATCGCGGCGGCGGCCCCCGCGGAGGGCTCCGGCGTGGCCAAGGCCGCCCGCAAGGCCGTCGACGCGCTGCTGCGCGGGGTCGTGGCCTACTCCTCGGTGGGCTGAACCCCGGCCGTCCGGACCGCGGCCGTCCGGACCGCGGCCGTCCGGACCCCGGCCGTCCGGACCCCGGCCGTCTTGACTGCGGCCGGGTCCCGGACTGCGGCCGGGTCCCGAACCGGAGCAGGGTCCCGGATCGGCGCAGCGTTCCGGATCGAGGCCGGGTCCCGGACCGCCTTTTCGAGGCGGCGTCCGGGACCGGCTGACCCGGTCCGTCACACCCTCTTCGCGTCCGCACCCACCACCGGCGCACAAGCGCCCGCAGGGCGGACAGACAGGGCCGGGCCGAGCGAGGCGGGGTGCCGCCCGGCGCCTCAGCGCTGGCGCGCCGGGTAGCGCGCGCCTGCACGCCGGCGCTCGTGCGGACGGGCGGGAAGCGCGGGGCGGGCGGGGAGCGCAGGGGCGGGCGTGAAGCGCGGACTCGGGCGTGAAGCGCGGGTCGGCGGGAACAGCGCAGGGCGGGCGTGAAGCGCGGGTCGGGGGACGGCTCAGGCGGGCATGCAGCGCGACTCGGGTGGGAAGCGCGAGTCGGGGGAGCAGCGCAGGGCGAGTGGTCGCCGGGCAGCAGTACCCGGCGTTGCTCTCGCGACCCCCACCCCCATGGCCGGCCGTGACAGGCAGCGGTGAGGACCGCCGTCGGGCGGGGCGACCCGTCGAGACGGTCGCCCCCGTCCCTCGCCCGGAGGTCGAGCATCCGTCCCCGAGTTCACCCGTTCCACCGGCGGTCCGGTCCAGCACGTCGACCGCTCGCGACGGCCCTCGACGGCCCCACGCACCACTCGGTTCATCCGTCCCGGTGAGCCCTTCCGCACGCCCGTTCGCCGTCACCGAGCGTGTTCGGATGCAATCGGAGCGTGTGAAACGGTCGAGGTTACTCCACGCACCTGCCTGATTTCAGGCGGTCGCCGAATATGACACGGCGATGATCCTGTCGGACTAAGCTCGCCCGCGGCGCACCGAGTTGGGGTGAATTCGTGCGCCTGTTCCCCATCATTCCGAAGATGCCGACATGTCCCTACAGAGGGTGCCCATATGGTGAGTGTTCAGTCCCCACCCGGTCGCCGTGAACCGGCCCCCGCCCGTGTGCTGGTACTGCCGGCGATACTGATGGCCGCGGCGACCGGAGCGGCCGCCGCCCTCGTGGCGCCGTCGGCCCGGCTCGCCGTCGGCGTCTGCGGAGCCGTCGCGACCCTCCTGGTGATCACGACCGGGGCCCAGTCGGCCCGCCGGGGCCGGCACATGCGGGAGCTGCGCGCCGAGAAGGACCGGCGCGTCGCCTACCTGGAGCGGCGGGCCGCCGCCCACGACGAGCAGAACGTCCGCATCGCCCAGTACTTCGTGCCGCAGGCGGTGGAGTGGCTGCGCAAGGGCAGTTCTCCCAGAGAGGTGATGCTGCACTTCGCCGAGGTCGACCCCGCCTTCAACGAACTCGGCGACGGCCAGCACCAGGTCATCAAAAAGATCCTCGACATCGTCGACCACGAGGAAGCCCTGCGCGACTCCGCCCAGCGCTCCTTCGTCAGCGTCGCCCGGCGCGTCCAGGCCATCGTCCACCAACAGGCCGCGGAACTCAGGGAGATGGAGGAGGACCACGGCCGCAACCCCGAGGTCTTCGACGACCTCCTGCGCATCGACCACGGCAACGCGCTGATCGGCCGCCTCGCCGACTCCGTCGGCGTGCTCGGCGGTGGCCGCCCCGGCCGCAACTGGCCCGGACCGGTACCCCTCTACAGTGTGCTGCGCGGCGCCATGTCCCGGATCCTGGAGTACCGGCGCATCCAGCTCGACTCCATCGCCAAGGTCAACATCCGCGGCCTCTCCGTCGAACCGCTCATCCACGCGGCCGCCGAACTCCTCGACAACGCCACCCGCTACTCGCCCCCGCAGAGCAAGGTGCACGTCAACGCCGTCGAGGTGCAGACCGGCATCGCGATCGAGATCGAGGACGCCGGCGTCAGCCTCAGCGAGGAGGCCCGCGCCAAGGCCGAACGCATGCTGGAACTGGCCAAGGCCGGCGTCGACATCCAGGACGTCGGCGGCACCCCGCGCCTGGGCCTGGCCGTCGTCGGCCGCCTGTGCACGTCGTTCAACATGCAGGTGTCGCTGCGCACCTCGGCCTACGGCGGCGTCCGCGCCGTGCTGGTCGTGCCCAGCGAGATGCTCACCACCGACCCCGCCCCCGGGTTCGCCCACGGCATCGGCGCCACCGCCGTGCCCCAGATCGACCTGGGCAACATCGAGGGCCCCAAGCGGCCGCCCAAGAAGCGCCGCCCCACCAACCCGCGCATCCCGGCCGGAGTCTCCCTGGACGACGACGAGATCCCGGTCATCACCGAGTGGACCGACAAGGGCCTGCCCCAGCGCCGCAGCAAGGCCACGGTCCCCATCAGCGAGATCTACCGCGAGGCGTACGCCGCCAAGGACGCGGCCGAGGCCGCCGCGCGCGAGGGCAGGCCCGACCCCTTCGCCCAGGCCCGGCCGGAACCCGCGGCCAAGAAGGACGGGGCCGAACCCGGCGTGCATTTCGAGGCGTTCTGGGAGGGCCTGAAGAAGGACATCCCGTCGGACGTCCACCCCACCGACTTCACCCGCAATCCCACCGCATACCTGCACCTGATCGACGACCAGGCCACGACCGGGGCCGACGACGAGGGGGACCTCACGTGATCCAGCAGCGCGCCAACTTCGACTGGCTGCTCAAGGAGCTCTACGACGGAGTTCCGGGCATCGAGATGATCGTCGTGCTGTCGGCCGACGGACTGCGCATCGCCCGCTACGCCGGCGACCCCGACGCCGCCGACCGCGTCGCCGCCGCCTGCGCGGGCCTGCAGAGCCTGGCCGGCGCCGTCGGCCAGGAGATCCACTCCAGCGACGGCGAGATGCAACTGGTCGTCATCGAACTGAACGGCGGCTACTTCTACCTGATGTCCGCCGGCGCCAACGCCTACCTCGCCGTCCTCGCCGACGTGCGCTGCGAGGCGGGCCGGATGAGCGGCATGATGCGCGACCTCGTGGTGCGCATCGGCGCCCATCTGACCACCCCGCCCCGGTACAACGGGCAGAACGTATGACGCCTCCGCAACGCCAGCGGCGGCACCCCCTGCCGGAACCCCCCGCCCCGGCCTCGCAGGAAGGGGAGCGCAAGAACGTCGAGCGGCTGTACGTCATCTCGGGCGCGGACGGCGAACGCGCTCCCCTCGACCTGGTCACGTTAGTCGTGGCGCACGCCGAACCGCCCTCCTCCGCCACCCCGGAACAGACGGCGGTGCTGAGGATGTGCCAGGCCCCGCTGTCGGTGGCCGAGGTATCGGCCTATCTCGGCCTGCCGTTCAGCGTGGTGACGGTACTGCTCACCGAGATGCTGGCGGCCGACCTCGTACAGGCGCGCGCCCCGATCGCCCGGCAGCAGGTTGCCGACCGTTCCCTTCTCGAAGCGGTGATGCATGGACTTCAAAGGCTCTGACACGCTCCCCGGTCCACGGGCCGAGGATCACCTGCCGCACACCACCACGGCGGCAGCCAAGATCGTCATCGTGGGCGGTTTCGGCGTCGGCAAGACGACCATGGTCGGTTCCGTCAGCGAGATCAGACCGCTGACCACCGAGGAGACCATGACGCAGGCCGGCATCGGCGTCGACGACGACCACGGCTCCGAGTCCAAGACCGCCACCACCGTGGCGATGGACTTCGGCCGCATCCGGATCACGGACCAGGTCGTGCTCTACCTGTTCGGCACGCCCGGCCAGGAGCGGTTCTGGTTCCTGTGGCACGGACTGTTCGAAGGCGCGCTGGGCGCCGTCGTCCTGGTCGACACCCGCCGCCTCGAGGTCAGCTACGAGGTCATGGGGCGGCTGGAGGAGCGGGGCGTGCCGTTCGTCGTCGCCGTCAACACCTTCCCCGACGGGCCCCGCTACCCCGTCGACGACCTGCGCTCCGCGCTCGACCTGCCGCCCGAGGTCCCGATCGTCGAGTGCGACGTACGCCGCCGGGCCTCCAGCCGTGACGTGCTGATGACCCTGATGCGCTTCCTGCACTCCCTGGCGCTCACCCGCAGCCTGACCTGACCTGACCCACCCCCCACCCCGTTCGCCCACAGTTTCGGAGCGACCCCCTGTGACGCCTGAACACCCCCCGACGACCGGCCCGCACGACCTCGCCCTCGACCCGCCTCCCGGCTGCCCCGCGCACGGCAGCGGCCCCGGCGGACTGCAGCGCCTCTACGGCCCCGGCGCCGAAGACCTGAACGACCTCTACGAGCGGCTCCGCGAGCAGCACGGCCCGGTGGCTCCCGTGCTCCTGCACGACGACGTACCCGTGTGGGTGGTCCTCGGCCACGCCGAGAACCTGCACATGGTGCGCGCGCCCTCGCAGTTCACCCGCGACAGCCGCGTCTGGACCCCGCTGCTGGAGGGCATGGTCAAGCCCGACCACCCGCTGATGCCGCACATCGCCTGGCAGCCGATCTGCTCCCACGCCGAGGGCGACGAGCACAAGCGGCTGCGCGGCGCCGTCACCGCGGCCATGGCCACCATCGACGACCGCAGCCTGCGCCGGTACATCTACCGATCCAGCCAGCGCCTGGTCAACCGCTTCTGCGAGGAGGGCCGGGCCGAGCTGGTCGGCCAGTTCGCCGAACACCTCCCGATGGCCGTCATGTGCCACATCCTCGGCATGCCCGAGGAGTACGACGACCGGATGGTGCAGGCCGCCCGCGACGCGCTCAAGGGCACCGACACCGCGATCGCCAGCCACTCCCACGTCATGGAGGCGGTGAGCCGCCTCGCCACCCGCCGCCGCGCCCGGCCCGACGAGGACTTCGCCAGCCACCTCATCACCGACCCGGCGGGACTCACCGACGACGAGGTGCGCGAACACCTGCGCCTGGTGCTGTTCGCCGCCTACGAGGCCTCCGTCAACCTGCTCTCCAACGCGCTGCGCATGGTCCTCACCGACCCGCGGTTCGTCGCCCAGCTCAACGGCGGGCAGATGACGGTGCCGGAGGCGGTCGAGCAGTCCCTGTGGGACGAGCCGCCGTTCAGCGCGATCCTCGGCTACTTCGCCAAGCAGGACACCGAGCTGGGCGGTCAGCGCATCCGCAAGGGCGACGGTCTCCTCTTCGCGCCCGCCCCGGCCAACGTCGACCCGCGGGTGCGCCCCGACCTCGCGGCCAACATGCAGGGCAACCGGTCCCACCTCGCCTTCGGCGGCGGCCCGCACGAGTGCCCCGGCCAGGACATCGGCCGGGCCATCGCCGACGTCGGCGTCGACGCGCTGCTCATGCGGCTGCCGGACATCCGGCTCGACTGCGAGGAGGAGGACCTGCGCTGGACGACGTCGATCGCCTCACGGCACCTGGTGGAGCTGCCGGTCCGGTTCGAGCCGAAGTCCCAGCAGGACATCGTCGCCAAGCCGAGCCACGGCCTGGTGCCGCAGCCGCGCCCCGCCCTGCCCCCGATCACCCTCGAACCCCGGCCGGCGCCGGCCGGCCCCGCGCCCGCGGGACCCGTGGCGACGGGACCCGTGGCGACGGGGCCCGGGGCGGCCGTCGCCGGAACACCGGCCCCTCGGCCGGTGGCTGACGGAGCGGCCGCTCCCGCACCGGCCGCCTTCGGCTCCGCCGCCGGTACGCCGCGCGCCGCCCAGCCCCTGCCGGGCACCGCACCCCACCCCGGGGCCGCCCCGGCGGCGGCGCCCGCCGCCGCGCCCGCGCCCGCGCCCGCACCGGCACCGGCACCGGCACCGGTCCGCGGGCCGAACGTCTGGCGCCGCTTCCTGGCCTGGTGGCGCGGCTACTGACCGCCGTCCCAGCCGTCGTACGACGACCAGGCGGCCAGCGTCCGCCCGCTCCGCAACCGGTGGGCCGTCCCCGTGACCGGATCGGTGAACTCCAGCTCCCGCGCCAGCAGTTGCAGCGGGCGCCGGAAGTCGCCGGCCGGTGAGGGGGCGGCCACCTCGGGGTAGAGGGGATCGCCGAGGATCGGGACGCCCAGCGCGCTCATGTGCACCCGCAGCTGGTGGGTCTGCCCGGTCCGCGGTGTCAGCCGGTAGCGGGCCAGACCGTCCGGCCGGTGTTCGACCAGCTCGACACGGCTGACCGCGTTCGGCTCGCCCGGCACCTCGCGGGCGGTCAGCGTGCCGCGCTCCTTCACGATCCGGCTGCGTACGGTCACCGGCAGGGCGAGCGCGGGATCGTACGGGGCGACGGCCTCGTACACCTTGCGCACCCGCCGGTCGCGGAACAGGGTCTGGTAGGCGCCGCGCTCCTCGGGGCGCACGGTGAACAGCACCAGCCCGGCGGTGAGCCGGTCGAGGCGGTGGGCGGCGCCGAGCGCCGGCAGATCCAGTTCGCGCCGCAGCCGTGCCAGCGCGGTCTCGGTGACATGGCTGCCGCGCGGGGTGGTGGCGAGGAAGTGCGGCTTGTCGGCGACGACGACGTGATCGTCGCGGTACACGATCTCCAGGGGGAACGGCACCGGCTCCTCGGCGGGCAGCTCCCGGTGGAACCACACGAACAGGCCGGGCACGTACGCCGCGTCCGGTGCCACCGCCCGTCCGTCGGCCCCGACGATCCGCCCCGCCGCGAACATCTCCTCGACGAGCCCGGCCCGCGCCGCGCCGAACCGCTCCCGCAGATGCTCCCGCACCGTCGCCCACTGCCCCACGCCCGGCAGCCGCACCCGCACCGCGTCGACCCCGTCGCACTGGGGGAGGGGGGAAGGCGGGGGAGGGGTACGGCGGCGTCTCATCGGGATCAAGCGTACGGCGAGCGAGGCCACGGGCCGGACGGCGAGCGAGGCCACGGGTTGGACGGCGGGAAGGCGCGCCGGTACGGCTGCGGTGACCGGTGCGAAGGCGCCGGTACCGCAGCGGCCGGTGCGACCGCGACGGCCGGGCTGACGGGGATGGCCCGTACGGCGGCGGCCGGGTGCGACGGCGATGGCCGGTGGGTACGGCGGCGGTCGGTGCGACGACGGCGGCGGCCGGGTTCAGGGGCACCGCCGTACGACAGCGGTCGGTGCCTCGGCGCGGCGCCTCGGGGCAGAGCCGGGTGAGGTGGGGCGGTGCCGGAAGCGGTCGCTGCCGCGTCACGGTCGCCCGTGTCGCGAGCGCCGTCGGCCGGCGGGCCCGCCACGGGGCCGGCGTGCACCGGCCGGGAGTCGCCGGGGACGGCCACGGCCCGGAGGGCGCCGACCGGCGCGTCCCGCCGCGACCGGTCGGCCGGCACGCGAGGTGTCCGCACGCGCGGGGCCGTCGGTGACGGCGCGGCCCGCCTCCCGTGTGCGGGCCGCTCGCGGTCGGCTCAGGCCGCCGGCGCCGACCCTTCCTGCTCCTGCTCGACGCTCGCGTTCCACTCGCGCTTGGAGGCCTGCCAGCCGTCCTCGTTGTGGCCGAGCCGCCAGTAGCCGGAGACGGACAGGTCCTCGCGCGGGACCTGGTGCTCGACGCGGAGCAGCCGGCGCAGCTCCTTCACCGCCGCCGCCTCGCCGTGCACGAAGGCGTGCAGGCGGCCCTCGGGGAAGGTGAGCGCCCGGACGGCCTCGACGAGCTTCTCGCCGACGGGCCGGTCGCCGCGGTGCAGCCAGACGACCTCCACGTCGGAGTCGATCTTCTGCTCCTCCTCGGGGCCGGACACCTCGACGAACGCGTGGGCCACGGCACCGGCGGGCAGGGCCTCCAGCGCCGCCGCGATGGCGGGCAGGGCGCTCTCGTCGCCGGCGAGCAGGTGCCAGTCGGCGGCCGGGTCGGGGGTGTAGGCGCCGCCGGGTCCCATGAAGCGGACGGTCTCGCCCGGCTGGACGCGCGCCGCCCAGGGCCCGGCCAGGCCCTCGTCGCCGTGGATGACGAAGTCAAGGGTGAGCTGGCGGTGCTCGGCGTCCCAGTGGCGCACGGTGTAGGTCCGGGTCACCGGCCATTGCTCGCGGGGGAACTCGGCCCGGATGCGCTCCATGTCGAAGGGCTCCGGGTAGGTCACGCCCTCGGGGGCGAACAGCAGTTTGACGTAGTGGTCGGTGCAGGTGCCGGCGGTGAACTCGGACAGCCCCTCGCCACCGAGGACCACGCGCTGCATGTGGGGGGTGAGCCGTTCGGTGCGGACGACCTGCGCGGAATGGGGCTTCCGCGGCTTCCGTGCCGGACGTTCTGCCATGACGGCCTCCCAGTGCGTTTGGTTAGGTTTACCTAAGTTAGCATCCGCCCCCCGGTGGTGCTCATGGTGGTGTTCGTCGCCCCTCCGACCGAGGGTGACTTTCGGCCACAGGAATAACCACCCGTCCCCGCGAGAACAATGGTTACGCGGCGAGCGTGGTCAGCAGGCGCTGCAACGATCCGCCGAGTCCCCAGCGCTCCGCCAGCCCCTCCAGTGTCGCCGGTTCCCGTGGCGCGCGGGGCAGCGCGGTGTCCACCCCCGGCAGTGGCACGTCGTCGGCGACCCGGACCACCTTCGGCGCGACGGCGAGGTACGGCCGCGCCTCGGTGAGCCGCCGGCGCTGCGTGGGTGTGAGCTTCGCCGCGGGGTCGTCGACCGCCGCCATGATCCCGGCCAGGTCGCCGAACTCGGCCAGCAGCTTGGCCGCGGTCTTCTCCCCGACGCCGGCGACGCCCGGCAGGCCGTCGCTGGGATCGCCGCGCAGCAGCGCCAGATCCGCGTACCCGCGGCCGTCGACGCCGTACTTCTCGCGCAGCCAGGCCTCGTCCGTCACCTGGAGCGTCCCGACGCCCTTCAGCGGGTACAGCACCCGCACCCCGCGCGCGTCGTCCACCAGCTGGTACAGGTCGCGGTCGCCGGTGACGATGTCCACCGGTCCCTTCGCCCGCGCGGTGAACGTGCCGATGACGTCGTCCGCCTCGTACCCCGCGACGCCCACCCGGGCGATGCCGAGGGCGTCCAGCACGTCCTCGATGACCGGCACCTGCGGCGAGAGCGTGTCCGGGACCACTTCCTCGTCGGGGCCCGCCTCCTGCTCCCGCGCGACCCGGTGCGCCTTGTAGGAGGGGATCAGGTCGACCCGCCACCGAGGCCGCCAGTCGGCGTCCATGCACGCGACCAGCTCGTCGGGCCGGTGGTCCTTGACCAGGCGGTCGATGAAGTCGAGCAGACCGCGCACGGCGTTCACCGGTGTGCCGTCCGGTGCCCTCACGGAGTCCGGGACGCCGAAGTAGGCGCGGAAGTAGAGCGAGGCGGTGTCGAGGAGCATCAGTCGTCCGGTCACGTCACGCATCATGCCGCACCGGCACCCCCGAACGGCGTCCGTGCTCACTCCCGTGGACCTTGTGAGAGCCGTGTGAACTGGCCCACTCGTGCGTTTGCCCCGGTTCGGTCCGGGCAGGCGCCGCCTCGGAGCGGTGCCGGTTGTGCTTTCAACAGTTAGCGGTCCTCACGAGACTCGTGCGGTTCCGGCCGTGTGGCACAGGGCCTTCACGCCCGGTGTCCCTCCGTCCCTGTCCCCTACCAGAGAAGGTTTGTGTGTCCTCCAGGCTTGAGGCCGAACATCTTTACAAGGTGTTCGGCAGACGACCGGACGAGGCAGTCGAACGGCTCCGTGACGGAGCCGGCCGGGAGGAGCTGCGCGCCGACGGCACCACCGCCGCCGTCATCGACGCCTCCTTCACCGTGGACCCTGGCCAGATCTTCGTCGTCATGGGCCTGTCCGGCTCCGGCAAGTCGACGCTGCTGCGCATGCTCAACGGACTGCTGGAGCCCACCTCCGGGCGCGTCCTCTTCGACGGTCAGGACCTGACCGCGCTCAGCGATCGGGACCTGCGCGAGGTCCGCGCGAAGAAGATCAGCATGGTCTTCCAGCACTTCGCCCTCTTCCCGCACCGCAGCGTCCTCGACAACGCCGCCTACGGCCTCGCCGTCCAGGGCGTGCCGCGGGCCGAGCGCGAGCGGCGGGCCGCCGAGGCGCTGCGGCTGTGCGGCCTGGCCGGCTGGGAGAAGTCCTGGCCGGACGAGCTCTCCGGCGGCATGCAGCAGCGCGTGGGCCTCGCCCGCGCCCTGGCCACCGACGCCGACCTGCTGCTGATGGACGAGTCCTTCAGCGCGCTGGACCCGCTGATCCGCCGCGACATGCAGGACCAGCTCCTCACGCTCCAGAAGACGCTGAAGAAGACGATCGTGTTCATCACCCACGACCTCAACGAGGCCATGCGCCTGGGCGACCGCATCGCCGTCATGCGCGACGGCCGCGTCGTGCAGAACGGCACCGCCGAGGACATCCTCGTGCGCCCGGCCGACGACTACGTCGCCTCCTTCATCCAGGACGTCGACCGCTCCCGCGTGCTGACCGCCTCCGCGGTCATGGACACCGGCGTCCGCGGCGACGAGGCCGACTGCGACTGCGCGACCGCCACCCCCGACACGCCGTTCACCGTCCTGTGCGCGCTCAGCGCCCGGGTGCCGCACCCGGTCGCCGTGCTCGACTCCGGCCGCGGCCTCGTCGGCGTCGTCCCCCGCCGCCGTCTGGTCGGCTTCCTCGGCGACGAGCGGGCCGCGGAGGCCCGCTGCGACAGTCCGCGCCCCCGCGGGAAGGAGGCGGCCCGTGCCTAGGCTGCACCTCGGTGACTGGGTCGACTCCGGCGTCGACTGGCTCGTCACCCACATGTCCTGGCTCTTCGACGCGCTCAAGGCGGTCGTCGAAGGCATGTACGACGGTCTCGACGGCCTCCTGACCGCCCCCGAGCCCCTGCTGCTCGCGGGCATCCTCGCGGTGTTCGCCTGGTGGCTGCGCGGCCTGGTCGCGGGTGTCCTCGGCTTCGCCGGGTTCGCCCTCATCGTCTCCCTCGATCTGTGGGAGGAGGCCATGTCGACGCTGTCCCTGGTGCTCGTGGCCACGGTGATCGCCCTGGTGATCTCGGTGCCGCTGGGCATCTGGGCGGCCCGCTCCAAGACCGTCAGCGCGGCCGTGCGGCCGGTCCTGGACCTGCTTCAGACGATGCCGTCGATGGTCCTGCTGATCCCGGCGATCCTGTTCTTCGGCATGGGCGTGCCCGCCGGTGTCGTCGCCACCCTGATCTTCGCCCTCGCACCCGGCGTGCGCATGACCGAACTCGGCATCCGCCAGGTCGACGCCGAGCTCGTCGAGGCGGCCGAGGCCTTCGGCACGACACCGCGCGACACGCTCCTGCGGGTCCAGCTGCCCCTCGCCCTGCCGACGATCATGGCGGGCGTCAACCAGGTGATCATGCTCGGCCTGTCGATGGTCGTCATCGCCGGCATGGTCGGCACCGGCGGTCTCGGCGGCGCCGTCAACGAGGCCATCGGCCAGCTCGACATCGGCCTCGGCTTCGAGGCGGGCCTGGGCATCGTCGTCCTCGCCATCTACCTGGACCGGATGACCGGCGCCCTGGGCACCCGTATCTCCCCGCTCGGCCGCCGGGCCGCCGCGAAGGCCCGCACCACGGTGTGGTCGTACCGCCCGCGCGCCTCCGTCGCCGCAGTCGGCGTGGTCGTCCTCGCCCTCGTCGCCGGCGGCATGGGCGTCTTCGGCTCCGGCTCCGGCACCGCCGAGGCCTCGGCCACGAACGTCGGCCGGGGCAAGGAGATCACCATCGGCTACATCCCCTGGGACGAGGGCATCGCCTCCACCTTCCTCTGGAAGGAACTGCTGGAGCAGCGCGGCTTCGAGGTGAAGACCACCCAGTACGCCGCCGGCCCCCTCTACACGGGCCTGGCCACCGGGCAGATCGACTTCCAGACCGACTCCTGGCTGCCTACCACCCACGCCGAGTACTGGAAGAAGTACGGCAAGCAGCTCGACGACCTCGGGCAGTGGTACGGCCCCACCTCCCTCGAGCTCACCGTCCCCTCGTACGTGAAGGACGTGAACTCGCTGGCGGACCTCAAGAGCAAGGCCTCCCGGTTCGACGGGAAGATCACCGGCATCGAGCCCAGCGCCGGGATGACGGGCCTGCTCAAGGACAAGGTCCTCAAGCAGTACGGTCTCGACGGCACCTACGAGGTCGTCGACGGCTCCACCCCGGCCATGCTCGCCGAGCTCAAGCGCGCTTACGCCAAGAAGGAGCCGATCCTCGTCACCCTGTGGTCCCCGCACTGGGCGTACAGCGAGTACGACCTGAAGAAGCTGGAGGACCCCGAGGGCGCCTGGGGCGAGGGCGACGGCGTGCACACCCTGGCCCGCAAGGGTTTCGCCGGGGACAACCCCGAGGTGGGCAAGTGGCTCGAGGACTTCTCGATGACCGAGGAGCAGCTCACCGAGCTGGAGGCGCAGATCCAGAAGTCCGGCAAGGGCAAGGAGCAGGACGCCGTCCGCACCTGGCTGAAGGACAACCCCGGTCTGCTGGACCAGTGGGCGCCGGTGGCCGGCGCCGGGGCTGAGAGCAGGGCGGCCGGGTGACCTGACAGCCCCGCGACCGCCCGGCGAGGGGCGGGCCCGCCGTACACGTCCGACGCGTACGGAGGGGCCCGCCCCTCGCGCCGTTGGGCACGGCAACGATCCGGCCAACCACGCAGAGCCACGCCCATGCCCGGACTCGGCCATGTGCCGACCGGGCGTGCCGACCGCTCCACCAGCGGCGATCGTGGACCCCGACGACACGGGAACACCACGGCCCGCCCGGGCATTGAAGAGGAGAACGGGCGCGACGTCCCCGCCCGGTGATTCCCCGGGGATGATCGACTGGCGCGATCCGTGAGGTCGCTGATGACGCCGTGTGTCCTCGATGTGACGGGCACATGAAACGGTTTGCCGAACATGCGTAGGGTGCAGAGAACTCATCAGAGGACGGGCGTCCGAGCGGGGCACTCGGTGAGTCGGAGCGACGAGCGAAGGAGGGAGCCGGAGCGATGGGCGACCACAAAGAACAGCCCCTTCGGGTGGGCGCGGCCGTCCGGCGGCGGCGCCGGTCCCTGGAGCTCACGCTCGCCGTCGTGGCCGAGCGCAGCGGCCTGTCCGTGCCCTTCCTGAGCCAGATCGAGAACGACCGGGCCCGGCCCAGCACCAGCTCCCTGGAGAAGGTGGCCGACGCGCTGCGCACCACGGCCGTCGAGCTCCTCGCCGCCGCCGACCCGGCGTGCAGCGTCGACGTCGTGCGCGCCGAGCTCGCCGAGCCCGGCCCCGGACCCCGTTCCCGCTCCCTGGTCCGCGGCCACCACCAGATGCACGCCTCGGAGTTCACCGGCGACCACGAGGCGGGCCGCGAGTTCCAGTACCGCAACGACCAGTTGATGTACGTCGCCGACGGCGCCGTGGAGATCGAGGCGGAGGGCCGCGCCTACCGCCTCGGCCGCGGCGACACGCTGTACCTGACCGGCGGGGTGCGCCACCGCTGGCGGGCGACCGTCCCGGACACCCGGGTGGTCGTCGTCGCGGTCGCCGAGCACATCGAGGCGGTCCGGGACCGCAGGCGGTAGCGCGGACCTGGCGGCGGCCCGGGCGGGAACACCTTCGCGGGGGACGGCGGCCCGCAGGCCTTCCCCGGCCGGCCCGCGCGTCGGTCAGCGGACGGCGCCGGACGTGGTCCGCTCCGCCGCGTGCCGGGGCGCATCGGCCGTCGGCCGGGGCGCCGGCAGCACCGGCCGGGGCGCCGCGAGCAGCGTGCCGCCGACCACCCCCCGCAGGGTCAGCGCGGCGACGACCGCCCAGGCGGCGACCAGGACGACGTACAGCCCCGTCGCGAGCGCCTCGTAGGCGACCAGGCCGGTGTGCCGGGCCAGGGCGGCGGCGCCGGTCACACAGGTGCCGACCGGGAATGTCATCGGTTGCTCATACAGTCATGCCCATGACGCGGACTGAGGTGAACGGGCAGGTGAACTGCTGACCATTGCTGACGATCACCGAGTGGTCCTGCACGGTCAGGCCAACCGGAAGGATCTTTCCGACCCCGACGACCGGTTCATCCTGCGGATAGAGGTGGCGCACGCCTGCCGCTCCTCCGACGACACGTCGCGGCGGGTCGTCTCCGCCCTGGAGGACAGGCGCCGGGCGGGTCAGCCGCATGGAGGGAGGCGCCGGTTCGGGTACGGCCCGGACGGGCGGACGATCGTCGAGGCAGAGGCGGAGATCGTCAGGGAGGTGTTTCGGCGGTTCCTGGACGGCGAGTCACCGAGCGCCATAGTGAAGGACCCGCACGGGCGGGGGCTCACGACGGCCGAAGACGCGTCCTGGGAGGTGCACACCGTGCGCAAGCTTCTCGCGAGCACGCATGTGGCCGCGCTCCAGATGCACAAGGGCGAGCGGGTGGGTACCGGGGACTGGCCCGCGATCATCGACGTGGGCCAGTGGGAGGAGGTGCAGCAGATGCGCGCCTACCGTTCGGTCCAGTACAAGGTGGGGCGGAGCGGCAGGTTCTACTTGCTGCGCGGCGTCGTGACGTGCAGGTGCGGTACCCGGATGGCGGGTGCCATGGGCAGTGGTCGCAGGCCCTACTACCAGTGCACCAGAGCGCAGCGGAACGGCCGCAGGTGCGGGAGCACGATCGCTGCTGAGCCGCTGGAGGAGTTCGCCAGGGACGTCGCCCTGAATGTCTTGGTCAACCTGGACATCTCCGGCCGTCCACCCGCAGCCACCGCCCGCCCGGAGGCCGACATCCAGGCCGACGTGGACGACGCGGCGCAGTTGGCGGAGCTGAACGAGATGTGGCTCGCCAAGGAGATGCCCACGGCCGAGTACCGGGCGATGCGGCGCAGGATCGAGGACCGGATGAAGGAGCGGCAGCGCAGGACCATACAGCGCCCTGTGGCGGTGCTGGAGGGCATCGCAGGGCTGGACGCCCAGGAGCGCTGGCGGAAGCTGGAGGAGGAGAAGGACCACGCCCGCATGAACGCTGTCTTCCGCTTCCTGTTCGCGGCCGTGATCATCCATCCCGCTCAGAGGCGGGGGCCGGGGGTGGACTACGACCGCATCGACATCGAGCCCAATCCGCTGGACTAGGGGGAGGGTTCCTCAACTCGCCAGTACGGTGTCGAAGCGGATCTGCGCAGCCGGTGTGACCGTGATTGAGCGCCCGGCATACTGGATGGCTGACAAGGTCGTGTTGTGGTGGGCGATGACCTGAGCGGCGGACGGCGCAGCACCAGGCGGGCGTTCCGGCGTGGTATGTGCGTCTGAAACAAGCACGAGGTCGTAGCCGCGTGAGAGCGCGCTGCGGCTGGTGGAGTCAACGCAGTACTCGGTGGCAAATCCGGTGACGATCACATGGCGAACCGTCAGCTCGTGCAGCAGATCACCGAGCCCGGTATCGAGGAAGGAGTCAGCGCTGTCCTTGTCCAGTACGACATCGCCTGGCCGAGGCGCCACCGCTGGATGGACGTCGACCAGGTCAGTGGGCACGTCATGGAGCCGTTGTCGCAGGTAGATGATCGGCATGCCAGCGGAGCGAGCTTGCTCGGCAAGGTTAGCGACCCTGCCTAAGCAAGCCTCGACGTCGTAGGCATCGGTCAACAAGGCACTCTGCATGTCGATGATGAGCAGTGCGGTGTCCGGCATTCCGCGAGCCTATCCGGCTCGGCTAGTCGTCGCTGTGAGGGCCGAGGGGCCGGGCCAGCCGTGCCGCGCTCTTCGGCCCTATCCGTGTGGGGAACTTTGCCGCCTGTCGTCTGACGGCACGTGTGCGTTGATCATCTTGGGAACGCTGTGCGCGCAACCTGTGTAAGCCTCCGAAGTCAGGGGTGCTGGTGGGTCGCGGCAGTCCATGGGCGTGCTCCTTTCCGTGTGGTTGTCACTCGTCCTTACATGATGGCAGCGGGGTCTGACAGTCCACGGTGCCGCAGCGCGGCAAGCCGCATCGGTCGAAACAGTCTTCACTTACTCAAGGGCGCGCCTGCGGCGCGCCGGGCCACCCGGCCGCCCCGGCCGGGCGTGCGGCGTGACCGCCGGTCCCGTCCGGGCGCCGGATGACCCCGGGCCGCAGCGGGCCCGAGGCGGGTGGGCTGGGGGTCGACGGCCTCCGAGACTTTACGCAGCTCCCATGGGGCGAGCCTCGAAGAACAGGGGGCCGATCGGGCACACCAGCGGGCAGGTCCAGTACCTGCCCGATTCGCCGGGCGAGCGTAAGGCCCCCTGTTCACTCGCCCCATGGCAGCTACTGCCCAAAGTCTCTTCGGCCGGCGACGTGCCCACGTGCACCGCTCACCGACGAAAGGCTGCGTCAGCCGGAGTCCGGCTCGCCCACAAGGAGGTCGTCGCCTGCGGGGAAGCGGGCAGAGCCGCCCTCCTCCCAGGTGACCACGATGGCCAATCCACCCATCGGTCCCCGATCGGACTTCGTGGTCTCGACCGTGCGCCACTTGCCCTCGTAACCGACCACGTCACCGGGGGCGATGAGGGCGGCGCGCTTCGTCGGGACGCTCAGTCGAGCTCTACGAGGTGGACGTGCTTCAAAGGGGTGTCCCATTCGATGCCACCCCCTTTGGGACGGATGTACGCGGTCCGGCTGATGACCCGTCCGGTGTCCTTCAGGCGTTCCTCGATCACATCCTGGAGTTCACCGGTGCGTCCCGAGATCCTGTCTTCGACGAGCGTGCCCTGCGGATAGGGCAGCTCGCCGTGACTGAGCATCGTTGCGGGCTTCTCGATCTGTGTCATGCTCCCTCGTCCCAGCTGGGCATAGGTATGTCACCCAAGACAACTGCCGCCGAGGGAAGCCAACTTGCACAGCTCTTGCACAAGGGCCGGATGCCAGAGGGGTGGGGTGAGACGATGGGACACAACGGACGTCGAGCGGGGAAGACGCACAGGATGAGCGCGATCAGGATTCCCGGACCCGGTACGAACGTGGCCGTCTGCCGCAAGGCGCGCGGCCTCAGCCAGGTCGCCCTTGCCCGGCGGGCGGGTGTGTCGGTTTCCCTGCTCAGTAAGATCGAGATCGGCGACCGCGCCCTCACGCAGGGCATCGCCGCCTCCCTCGCGCAGGCCATGGGGCTCACGCTCGACGAGCTGTTGGGCACGGAACCCGTCGCCAAGACGGACGAGGCAAGTCTGGCCGCCCTCAACTACGCCATCCGGAGATTCGACATCCCGGACGCCCCGCCGCTGCACCCCGAGGACCTGCCACGCGAACTGGCAGCGCTGAACGAGCACCGCTACCGCACCGAACTGGGGACGGTCCTTCACGAACTGCCCGGAGTGCTGACGAGGTCGACGAGCTACGCGCACGCCACGCAGTCGCCGGACGCCTGGACCCGCGTCGCAGACGTGTACTCGGTGGTCTACTGGCTGGCCGCCCGGCACCGCTGGATGCACCTTGCCGAACTGGCGGTGATGAAGCAGCGGTTGGCCGCCGAGCGCGCCCACCCGATCGCCGCCACGGTGGCCGCTCGCGACGAGGCCGGAGCCTTCCTCAACTCGGGTGACTTCGCGGGAGGACTGGCCATCGTTGATCGGGCGATCGTCGAGGCCGAGTCGATGCTTGAGGGCCACGACCGGGCATACGGCCTGGGCATCCTGCACCTGCGCGGCCTGACGCTGGCCGGTCGACTCAAGGACAAGCGGACCGTCCAGCAGCACATCGACGCCGCGTGGCGGGTGGCTGACGAGTTCGCCGAGGACATCGAGGATCACGGCATTCACTTCGGCCCGGAGAACACGGCGGTCCACGTGATCTCCACGACGTCCGACCTGGAAGACCACCGCCGCGCACTGGACACGGCCGACGACCTGATCCGGGGTGGCCTGACGCTTCCGGCGACGAGGGTCGGGCCGCTGCACATGAACATCAGCCGGTCTCAGCTCGCCCTAGGGGACCGGGACGGTGCCCTGGAGTCACTCGAAGAAGCCTGGAACGTCGCTCCCGAGATGGCCCGCGTCCACCCGACGAGCCAGGAGCTCATGCGCGTACTGACCTCACTGCACCGCCGCAGCAACCCGAGGCTGACGCGCCTCGCCAAGCGGGCTGGCGTGCCTTTCTGACCTCGGGAAACCAAGACTGTACGAACGACCATTGACGAAGGTGAACGCCCACCACGTCATCGTGAAGCCCATCCCGTGCCGGCGGGCCCGCACCACGTGGGCGGTGGCCAGGCACAGCCACAGCAGGGCGAATCCCATGACGGGCACGCCGTAGAGGACGGCGAGGACGGCGAAGCCGCGGCTGTCCGGCGCGGGCACCGCCCCCGGGGCGGCCTCAGCGAAGGCGCCGGCCGCAGTCGTGGACTGTCCGAGCGGGCCGAGGGCGAAGAAGAGCGTCGGGGTGAGCGCGAGGGGCAGCGGTCCGCCGGTGAGCAGCCGGCCGAAGACCACCGGCAGCATCACGAGCGTGGCGAGCAGGCTCAGCCCGAACAGCGCGACACAGGCCAGCAGCAGGGTCTCCCGCGCCTGCCCGGCCGGCAGGTGCGGCACCAGCAGCGGCCCCGACGCCGCCGCCACCAGCGGCGCCACCAGCGGCAGCAGCCACACCGGTGTGGCCTGCCCCGGCTCGACGCGGTGGCGTACGGCCATGAGGTACGGCACGGTCACGGCGCCCACCAGAGCGATGGCCGTACCGGCGGTGAACAGCACGGCGTCGAGGGCGACGGCCGCCCCGGTGCCGATCCAGTCCCGGCCGACGGTGAGCGCGCCGCCCCCGACGGAGACCAGGGCCATGGCGAGGCAGCCGTAGAAGGGAGCCGCCGCCGGGTCGAGGAGGTGGGCGCGGGCCTGGTCGCGGTGGTGGCGCCAGTGCAGGGCGCGCGCGACGAGCAGGGTCAGCAGCAGCGCGAGGGAGAGGACCCACAGGGCGGTGCAGGCCTGCCTCGGCGCCGGCCGGGGGAGCGCGGAGCCGGCCGTGGCCACCACGGCGGTGCCCATGACCGTGGCGTACCAGTTCGGGCCGAGGTGGCGGACGGCGGTGATCATGATCCCACCATGACGCCAGCAGGCGGCCGCGACCAGGGAGGATGTCTCTATGGGGGCATAAACTGGGCTTATGGCCAGTGGGCAGACAGAGACAGGGACGTTCGAGGAGGGGGCGCGTCCGCCGGGGCCGGCGGGCTCGATCGCGCACCGGGTCCCGGACCTCGGGGCGCTGGAGCTGCTGCTGGCGGTGGCCCGGCTGGGCAGCCTGGGCGCGGCCGCGCGGGAGCTGGGCATCACCCAGCCGGCCGCCAGCAGCCGGATCCGCTCCATGGAACGGCAGCTCGGGGTGGCCCTGGTGGACCGTTCGCCGCGGGGCTCCCGGCTCACCGACGCGGGGGCGCTGGTCACGGACTGGGCGCGCCGGATCGTCGAGGCCGCGCAGGCCTTCGACGCGGGCGCGCAGGCGCTGCGGGACCGGCGGGACTCGCGGCTGCGGGTCGCGGCCAGCATGACCATCGCCGAGTACCTGCTTCCCGGCTGGCTGCTCGCCCTGCGCGCGGAGCGCCCGGACACCGCGGTGTCGCTGCTCGCGGGCAACTCCACGGCGGTGGCGGAGCGGCTGCTGGCCGGGGAGGCGGACCTGGGCTTCGTGGAGGGGCTGACCGTGCCGTCCGGGCTGGACTCGGCGGTCATCGCCCACGACCACCTGATCGTCGTCGCCGCGCCCGCCCATCCGTGGGTCCGGCGGCGGCGCCCGCTGTCCGCGCGGGAACTGGCGTCGACCCCGCTGATCCTGCGGGAGAAGGGCTCGGGCACCCGGCAGGTGCTGGACGCGGCCCTGGGCGGACTGGCCCGCCCGCTGATCGAGCTGTCCTCGACGACGGCGGTCAAGGCGGCGGCGGTGAGCGGGGCGGGGCCGGCGGTGCTGAGCGAGCTGGCGGTGGGGGAGGAGCTCGCGATGCGGCGACTGGTCAGGGTGCCGGTCGACGGCGTGCTGCTGGCGCGTGACCTGCGCGCGGTGTGGCCGACAGGGCATCGGCCCACGGGGCCGGCGCGGGAGTTGCTGTCGTTGACGCGGGGGTGAGGGGGAGGGAGGGGGCCGGGGGCCGGGGGCCGGGGGCCGGGGGCCGGGGGCCGGGGTGTCTCGCCCCCGCCGCCCCTTCCCTTCCCGTCCCCGGGGGCTGGCGCCCCCGGACCCCCGCTGTCGGCCCTGGACGGGCCTCGTCCTCAAACTCCCCCAGAGGGGGTGCCCCCAGACGGGCTGGTGGTGGTGACGGGGCCCCCTCCGGCACCACCGCCCGCCGCCGCGACCAGCCCCCGCATCACCCGCACGTCCTCGTCCATCTCCGGATGCCACTGCACCCCCAGCGCCCACCCGCCGGCGCCGGAGGCCAGTTCCACGGCCTCCACCGTGCCGTCCGACGCGTGCGCCGCCGGGACCAGGCCCGTGCCGAGGCGGTCCACCGCCTGGTGGTGGTAGGTCGGCACGGAGGTCTCCTCCGGGACGAGACCGGCGTACAGAGTGCCCGGTACCGGCTTCACCGGGTGCCGGCCGAAGACGCCGACGATCTCCGCGTGCCCGTCCAGGTGCTGCACCAGCGTGCCGCCGACGGCGACGTTCAGCAGTTGCATGCCCCGGCAGATGCCCAGCAGGGGAAGGCCCGCGGCCAGTGCCGCGCCGATCAGGGCGAGCTCCCAGGAGTCCCGCTCCCGCGCCGGCGGGCCGGTACGCAGGTCGCGTTCGGCGCCGTAGCGGAGCGGCTCGACGTCCGGGCCGCCCGCGATCACCAGACCGTCCAGCCGGGCCACGGCCGCCGCCGCGTGCTCGGGCGCGTCCGGCGGGAGCATCGCGGCCAGCCCGCCCGCCCGCTGCACGTGCCGCGGATACCCGGCCGGCAGCAGCGCCGCGTCCAGCTCCCAGACGCCCCAGCGCGCCCCGGCCTCCAGATACGTGCTGACGCCGATCAGCGGCCTGCCCGTCACCCTCGCCATGCCTCGCTCTCCCACCCATCGAATGGACGCGGACCAGACCTTTGGAGCATGCCCGGTGGGTCCGGCCGTCACGCCAGGAAGCCCCTGAGCAAGGCGGCCGTTCCGGCACAGTGCTCCCGCATGATCTCCCGCGCCCGGGCGGGGTCGCCGTCCAGCACCGCCTCCACCAGGGCCGCGTGCTGGCGCTGCGAGTGCTCCAGGTTGCGCACGAGCAGCGGGATGCAGTCCAGCAGGTCGTTCACGGTCGCCCGGACCGCCGCGTACTGCGCGGTCAGCGACGCGGAGCCGCACAGCTCGGCCAGGGTGAGGTGGAGCAGGGTGTCCCGGCGCCGGTAGTCGGCGAGCGGCGCGTCCCGGGTGCGGGCGAGCGCCCGGCGCAGCCGGCCCCGCTGCTCCTCGGTGAGGCCGTGCTCCGCGCACAGCCCCGCGGCCCCCACCTCGAGCACCTCCCGGAAGCGCAGCACGTCCTCGATGTCGGTCGCGGCGACCCGCCGCCGCAGCTCGTCCTGCCCGCCCGCGTCCGCGCGCGCCAGCACGAACGTTCCGCCGTACCGGCCGCGACGGGACTCCACCAGCCCCTGCTCCTGGAGCACCTTGAGCACCTCGCGCAGCGTCACGCGGCTGATCCCGAGCCGCTCCGCCAGGTCCCGCTCGGCCGGCAGCCGCTCCCCGCCCGGCACCAGGCCCAGCCGGACGACCTGGAGGATCTGCTCCAGCGCCTCCTCGAAGCCGTTCCCCGCCCGCACCGGCCGCAGCACCGGCGTCAACCGGTCGTCCGCGCCGCCGTCAGCGTCCACCGGCATCTGGCCGCGCCCCCTTCCCAAGCAATGGTTCTCACCCATACCTTAGGCTCTCGGCCGCCCCGCGAACCCGCCAGATCCCCGCACACCGCAGCGCAGAGGAAGCCTGAGGAGGCCCTCCCGTGGCAGACCGCACACCCCCGCTCGCCGTCGAGGAGCTGCACACCCTCGTCGCGGGCGGTGAGATCGACACTGTCGTCCTGGCCTTCCCCGACATGCAAGGGCGTCTCCAGGGCAAGCGGTTCGCCGCCCGCTTCTTCCTCGACGAGGTCCTCCACCACGGCACCGAGGGCTGCGCCTACCTCCTCGCCGTCGACACCGAGATGAACACCGTCGACGGGTACGCGATGTCCTCGTGGGACAACGGCTACGGCGACTTCGCCCTCCACCCCGACCTCACCACCCTGCGCCGCGTGCCCTGGAACGCCGGCACCGCGATGCTGATCGCCGACCTCGCCTGGCACGACGGCTCCCCGGTCGCCGCCGCCCCCCGCCAGATCCTGCGCCGCCAGCTCGACCGCCTCGCCGGGCTGGGCCTCACCGCCCGGGCCGGCACCGAGCTGGAGTTCATCGTCTTCAACGACACCTACGAGCAGGCGTGGGACGCCGGCTACCGGGGGCTCACCCCGGCCAACCGGTACAACGTCGACTACTCCATCCTCGGCACCGGCCGCGTCGAGCCCCTCCTGCGCCGTCTGCGCAACGACATGGCCGGCGCCGGCCTCACCGTCGAGTCCGCCAAGGGCGAGTGCAACCCCGGCCAGCACGAGATCGCCTTCCGCTACGACGAGGCCCTGGTCACCTGCGACCAGCACGCCGTCTACAAGACCGGGGCCAAGGAGATCGCCGCCCAGGAGGGCGTCTCGCTGACCTTCATGGCCAAGTACAACGAGCGCGAGGGCAACTCCTGCCACATCCACCTCTCCCTCGCGGACGCCGACGGCACCAGCGTCATGGCCGGCTCCGCCGACGACCCGCACGGCATGTCCGACACCATGCGCCACTTCCTCGCCGGACAACTGGCCGCGCTGCGCGACTTCTCCCTCCTCTACGCCCCCAACATCAACTCCTACAAGCGGTTCCAGCCGGGCTCCTTCGCCCCGACCGCCGTCGCCTGGGGCCGCGACAACCGCACCTGCGCCCTGCGCGTCGTCGGTCACGGCCGCTCCCTGCGCTTCGAGAACCGGCTGCCCGGCGGCGACGTCAACCCGCACCTCGCGGTGGCCGGCCTGGTGGCGGCCGGACTGCACGGCGTCGAGCGCAAGCTGGAACTGCCCGAGCCCTGCACCGGCAACGCCTACACCGCCGACCACGCCCACGTCCCCACCACGCTGCGCGAGGCCGCCGAGCTGTGGGAGAACAGCCCGATCGCGCGGGCCGCCTTCGGCGACGAGGTCGTCGCCCACTACCGCAACATGGCCCGCGTCGAACTGGAGGCCTTCGACGCCGCGGTCACCGACTGGGAGCTGCGCCGCTCCTTCGAACGCCTGTGAAAGGTCACCCCGTGTCCGATCCGCACCACAGCGACCCCCTCGCGACGGACCTCCCACCGGCGGACCCGCACGAGCTGACGGTCCTCAACCCCGCCACCGAGGAGGTCCTCGCCACCGTCCCCGCCACCGACGCCGCCGGCGTGGACCGCGCGGCCGCCCGTGCCGGCGCCGCCCAGGCGGTCTGGGCCGCCGCCGCCCCCGCCGACCGCGCCCGGCTGCTGCGCCGCTTCGCCGACGTCGTCGACGCGCACGCCGACGAACTGGCGCTGCTGGAGGTCCGCGAGGCCGGCCACCTCCTCGGCAACGCCCGCTGGGAGGCCGGCAACGCCCGCGACCTGCTGCTCTACGCGGCGGGCGGCGTCGAACGCCTCCTCGGCCGGCAGATCCCCGTCCCCGGCGGCTGGAACGTCACCTTCCACGAGCCGCTCGGCGTGGTCGGGGTGATCGCCCCCTGGAACTTCCCGATGCCCATCGCCGCCTGGGGCTCCTTCCCCGCTCTCGCCGCGGGCAACGCCGTCCTCCTCAAGCCCGCCGAGACCACCCCGCTCACCGCCCTGCGCCTGGCCGAACTGGCCCTGGAGGCGGGTCTGCCCGAGCACCTCTTCCAGGTACTGCCCGGACACGGCCGCGTCACCGGCCGCGCCCTGGTCGACCACCCGGACGTCGCGAAGATCGTCTTCACCGGGTCCACCCGCACCGGCCGCGAGATCATGGAGCGCTGCGCCCGGCACGTCAAGCCCGTCACCCTCGAACTCGGCGGCAAGAGCCCCAACATCGTCTTCGCCGACGCCGACCTCGAGGCCGCCGTCGACCCCTTCTCCTTCCTCGACAACTCCGGCCAGGACTGCTGCGCCCGCACCCGCATCCTCGTCCAGGAGACGGTGTACGACGAGGTCACCGACCTCCTCGCCCGCGAACTGTCCGCCGTGGCGGTCGGCGACCCGGCGGACGAGGACACCCGGATGGGCCCGCTGATCTCCCGTCAGCAGGTCGACCGGGTACGGTCGTTCGTCCCGGACGACGCCCCCGCACTGCGCGGCAGCGCCCCCGACGGGCCCGGCTTCTGGTTCCCGCCGACCGTGCTCACCGGGGAGCGGCCCGACTCCGCCGCCGCCCGCGAGGAGATCTTCGGCCCCGTCGCCGTCCTGCTGCCGTTCACCGACGAGCAGGACGCGATCCGCCTCGCCAACGACACCCCCTACGGCCTCTCCGGCTCCCTCTGGACCCGGGACGTCGGCCGCGCCCTGCGTGTCGCGCAGGCCGTGCGCGCCGGGAACCTGTCCGTCAACTCCCACTCCAGCGTGCGCTACTGGACCCCGTTCGGCGGCTTCAAGCAGTCCGGCGTCGGCCGTGAGCTGGGCCCGGACGCCCTGACCGCCTTCACCGAGACCAAGAACGTCTTCATCAGCACGGAGGGCCCCGCACAGTGACCGTGACCCCTGAGACCTCACAGACCGTCTGCCGCCGACTGGTCGGCCGCACCGCCGTCATCACCGGGGCCGGCAGCGGCATCGGCCTCGCCACCGCCCGCCGCCTCGCCTCCGAGGGCGCCCACGTCGTCTGCGCCGACATCGACGAGACCCGCGGCAAGGCGGCCGCCGACGAGGTGGGCGGCACCTTCGTGAAGACCGACGTCACCGACCCCGACCAGGTCGAGACCCTCTTCCGGACGGCCCACGACACCTACGGCAGCGTCGACGTCGCCTTCAACAACGCCGGCATCTCCCCGCCCGACGACGACTCCATCCTGGAGACCGGCCTGGAGGCCTGGAAGCGCGTCCAGGAGGTCAACCTCACCTCCGTCTACCTGTGCTGCAAGGCCGCCCTGCCCTACATGCGGCGCCAGGGCCGGGGCTCCATCATCAACACGGCGTCCTTCGTGGCCCGGATGGGCGCGGCCACCTCGCAGATCTCGTACACCGCGTCCAAGGGCGGCGTCCTCGCCCTCTCCCGCGAACTGGGCGTGCAGTTCGCCCGGGAGGGCATCCGCGTCAACGCCCTGTGCCCGGGACCGGTCAACACCCCGCTGCTCCGGGAACTGTTCGCCACGGACCCCGAGCGGGCCGCCCGCCGCCTCGTCCACATCCCGCTGGGCCGGTTCGCCGAGGCCGAGGAGATCGCCGCCGCCGTCGCCTTCCTCGCCAGCGACGACTCCTCCTTCGTCAACGCCACCGACTTCCTCGTGGACGGCGGGATCTCCGGCGCCTACGTCACTCCTCTGTAGGCGGCCCGCCCGCCGGGTGCCGGGCCCGCGCCCCGCCCGCCGGGTGCCCGGACCCGGGCCGGTCTACAGGCCGGACCCGGGCCGGTCTACAGGAAGGTGCGGCCCTCGCCCCGGTAGGTGGGCACCGTCGCCGTCACCGCGTCCCCCTCGACCAGGTGCAGCACGTCGAACCGCTCGCACAGCTCACCGGCCTTCGCGTGCCGGAACCACACCTTGTCGCCGATCAGCAGATCGTCGGCGGGGGAGCCGAGCAGCGGCGTCTGCACCTCGCCGGGACCCTCCTGGGGGTCGTAGCGCAGCCCCTCCGGCAGGTACGGCACCGGCAGCCGGTCCGGTCCGGCCGCGCCGGAGGCCGGGTACCCGCCGCCGAGGACGGTGACCACCCCCACCCCCGGCCGCCGCACCACGGGCTGTGCGAAGAGGGCGGCCGGACGGCCGCTGAACGAGGTGTAGTGGTCGAACAGCCGCGGCACGTACAGCCCCGAACCCGCCGCGATCTCGGTCACCGCCTCCTCGGCGGCCGTGTGCTGCACGCTGCCGGTGCCTCCGCCGTTGACGAACTCCAGGTCCGGCGCCACCGCCCGCACCGCCCGCACCACGGCCGCACGGCGCTCGGCGAGTTCCCGGCGCGCGGCGGCCTGCATCAGCCGCACCGCCCGCGACCGCAGCGGCCGTCCGGCGACCGCGTCGCCGACCCCGGCGATGTGCCCCTCGTACGCCATGATCCCCACCAGCCGGAACCCCGGCCGCCGGGCCACCGACCGGGCCAGGTCGGCGAGCTGGGCGGGCGAGTGCAGCGGCGAGCGCCGCGCGCCGACCCGGACCCGCCCGCCGAGCATCCTCAGCGAGGTGTCCAACTCCAGGCAGACCCGCACCACTTCGCGTCCGCCGGCCCGCGCGGAGTCGATCAGGTCGAGCTGGGCGACGTCGTCGACCATGACGGTCACCGCCTCGGCGAGCTTGGGGTCGCCGGCGAGTTCCGCGAAGCCGGACCGGTCCGCCGACGGATAGGCGAGCAGGACGTCGTCGAACCCGGAGCGCGCCAGCCACAGCGATTCGGCCAGGGTGAAGGACATGACGCCCGCGAAGCCCTCCTTCGCCAGGACGCGTTCCAGCAGGGCGCGGCAGCGGACGGACTTGCTCGCGACGCGGACCGGCTTGCCTCCCGCCCGGCGGACGAGATCGTCCGCGTTGGCGTCGAAGGCGTCGACGTCCACGAGGGCGAGCGGGGCGTCCAGGTGGGCGGTGGCCCGGTCGTAACGGGCCCGGTCGGTGGCGCGCGCAGTCATGGACGCAGCCTGCCAGACCGGATTACCGCAGGGTAGGGGGACGATCCGGGCAGATGCCCCGGGGTCCCTGGACTGGTTCCCGCTCGCGCGGCGACAAGCCGTAGAGTGACGCGCACGCACGGACGAGCGGCTCCGGCCCGGCAGCCGCGCCGGGATGCCGGTCCGCCCGTGCGGGTATGCGTGCCCTGACGGACCCGTACGTCCGCGCCGGGCCGCCCTGGGCACGAGCAGCGAGCGCCCGCGCAGAAGAACGACGGCCCGGGCACGAGGAAACGGGGGGTGCATGAGCACGGACGCACGCCGCGCCCCGGTCCCCCCGCGCCCGTCCGCACCCCCCGCCGCCGGCACCCCGCAGGCCCCGGACACGCCCGCGCCCGCCGCCCCCGCGGCACCACCGCCCCCGACGACCCCGCCCCGCCCGGCCCGGCCTCCGAGGGCGGAGGCACCCGAGGCCGAGGAGACACCGAGGACGCCCACCCGCGCCGAGTCACCCGCGCCGGCGCAGGGGGGCGGCGCGGACCGGCCGACCGGGGGCCGGGATGTCGGTGGTTCCGGTCGGGGCTCCGGCGGTACGGGTCGGGATGTCGGTGGTTCTGTCCGGGGCTCCGGTGGTACGGGTCGGGATGCCGGCGGTTCCGGTCAGGGCTGCAGTGGTACCGGTCGAGACACCGCTGGGGCCGGGGCCGCCTCCGGTCCGGGCCGGTTCCCGTCGCCCTCGGGGCAGTCGGCGTTCGCCGCCCGCATCCCGAACCTGCGGAGCCCGGCCCCGACGACCCCGCCGCCGCCCCCCGCCTCGGCCCGCTTCCCGGACGCCCCTCCGCCCACGGGCGCCACCGCCGGCGCCGACCGCCCCGGCGGGGGAGCCGGCACCCGCCCCACCGGTCCCGGCGGCGCTCGTACGGCCGACGCCTCCATGGCACGCCAGGACACCCCCCGTCCGGCCGGCCCGGCCGAGGCCCCCACGCGTCCGGAGACGAGAGACACCGCGCGCACGGTCGGCGCAGCCGGGGCCCCCGCGCGTCCGGACACGAGGGACACCGTCCCCATGGCCGACCCCGCCGGCGCCTCTTCGACGCGTCCGGCGCCGGAGGCCGCCCACCCGGCACGCCCCGACCGACCCGACCGGCCCGTCGGCGGGACCGGCGTTCCCGGCGAGCGCCCGAACGGCACCCGCCCCGCCGGCCCGGACGCCACGGAGACCCCCCGGTCCCCCGGTTCCGGTACCGCATGGACCCCGCTGCCCCGGACCTGGGCGCCCAGCCCCGCCGAGCCTCCCCGGGAGGCCCTGTCCACGGCTGTGCCCGGACACCGTGCCGGACAGGAAGCGGAACCCGCGTGGACGCCCACGACACGGGTGCGGCAGTCGCCCTCGGAGGAGCCCGCGCAGTCCTCGCGGGCGTCGTCCGCCGCGCCCGTGCGCGGAGGCTTCCCCGAGCAGGACGGGCAGTCCCGGCGGAGGTCGACCACCGCGCCGGTGCGCGGCGGCTCCCCCGAGGAGAACGCGCAGTCCCTGTGGACGTCGACCACCGCGCCCGTGCGCCCCGAGTCCTCCGAGGAGGACGCCCGGCCGGCCTGGACCCCGACCGCGCCCGTGCGTCACCCCGAGGCCGACGGCCCCGACGTGTCCGAGGCCGCGCGGGTTCCGAGGCCAGCCGGGGCGCCGGAGGCGGTGCCCCGGCGCCCCGGCCCGGTCGCGCCCGACCCGGCGTTCTCCTGGAGCGCCCCGATGACGCCGGGCGCCGCGCCCCGTGCCACCCGGCCCGTCGTGAGGTTCGCGCGGCCCGAGGGGTACCGGGACCTGCCGCGGACCCGGCGGAGCCGGACCGTCGCGGCCGCCGCCTGTGTGGTCCTCGGGCTCGGCCTCATCGGCGGAGCCGTCACCGGCAGCTGGCTCGTCGGCGACACCGCGGAGGCGGGCGAGCGGGGGACCTACGCCACGGCCGGCGGCCTGTGGCACAACGTCCCCGTCGACCAGCTGTTCCCGCCCACCGTCGACGGGCAGGGCGCGGGCCCCGGCGGCGCCGACCGCACCTGGACGCGGATCGCCGTCGCCCCGGACGGCGGCTGCGCCGACGCCTTCGACCCGCTGCTGCTCAAGACCCTCGCCCCGGTCGGCTGCACCCGCCTGCTGCGCGCCACCTACACCGACGCCACCCAGAGCTACGTCACCACCGTCGGCCTGCTGTTCACCAAGGCCGACGCGGCCGGCATGCGCGCGCTCGACGCCCGGTTCGAGGAGGAGGCCCTCGCCGGACGCACCGACCTGATCCCCCGCCCGTACGCCGCGAAGGACACCGTCGCCGCCGCCTTCGGTGACCAGCAGCGCGCCTCGTGGACGATCTCCGTCCTCACCGACGCGCCCGTCGTCGTCTACGCCGTCTCCGGCTGGGCCGACGGCCGCACGGTCACCACGCCGCAGCCCGCCGCGCAGGCCACCGCGTCCGGGGGCACCAACGACCCCGCCCAGGCCGGCCTGGGCCACGAGGCGAAGGGCCTCGCCGACCGCATCGAGCGCGCCCTGCGCAGGACCGCAGTCTCGCCCTCGGAGCAGCCCTCATGAGCAGCAGGCGTACGAGCCGTACGAGCCGTACGAGCCGTACGAGCCGTACGAGCCGTACGACGAGGACGCACCGGGCCGGCCTGCTGTGCTGCCTCCTCGCCGCCTCCCTCGCCCTGCTGCCCGCCGCCCCCGCGTACGCCGACGGCATCCGTGCCCAGCAGTGGGCCCTGGAGGCACTGGACACCGACGAGGTCTGGCAGACCACCAAGGGCGCGGGCGTCACCGTCGCCGTCCTCGACACCGGCGTCGAGGCCGACCACCCCGACCTCGACGGCAACGTCCTGCCCGGCAAGGACCTGGTCGGCTTCGGCGCACAGGACGGCGACCGCGCCTGGGCCCGCCACGGCACCGCGATGGCCGGCATCATCGCCGGCCACGGACACGGCGCCGGCAACGCCGACGGCGTCATGGGTATCGCCCCGGAGGCCACGATCCTCCCCGTCCGCGTCATCCTGGAGGACGGGGACCCGGCCCGCACCAAGGCCCGCACCACCCGCGGCAACGCCCTCGCCGAGGGCATCCGCTGGGCCGCCGACCAGGGCGCCGACGTCATCAACCTCTCCCTCGGCGACGACTCCGCCTCCGCCCACCCCGAGCCCGCCGAGGACGAGGCCGTCCAGTACGCCCTGAGCAAGGGCGCCGTCGTCGTCGCCTCGGCCGGCAACGGCGGCGAGAAGGGCGACCACATCTCCTACCCGGCCGCCTACCCGGGCGTGATCGCCGCGACCGCCGTCGACCGCTACGGCACCCGTGCCTCCTTCTCCACCCGCCGCTGGTACGCCACGGTCAGCGCCCCCGGCGTCGACGTCGTCATCGCCGACCCGGACCACAAGTACTACGAGGGCTGGGGCACCTCCGCGGCGGCCGCCTTCGTCTCCGGCGCCGTCGCCCTGGTCAAGGCCGCCCACCCGGGCCTGACCCCGGCGCAGATCAAGAAGCTCCTGGAGGACACCGCCCGCAACGCCCCCACCGGCGGTCGCGACGACTCCCGCGGCTTCGGGTTCATCGACCCGGCCGCCGCCATCGAGGCCGCCGCCACCCTCACGCCGGAGGGGCTGCGCTCGGCGTCGTACGGGGAGGAGTACTTCGGCCCCGGTCCCGACACCGAGAAGGGCGAGGGGGAGTCGAGCTGGGCCGGCCCGCTCGCCGGCGGCACCGGGGGAGTGCTGCTGGTGGCCGCGCTGGTGCTGTGGCGGGGCCGCCGCGAGCGGGAGCCGTACGACATCGCCCTGTGAGACGCCGCCACCCTTCGGCCCCCCTTGGGCCGTCCGTCTGCCGCCCCTCTGCCTCTGCCTCTGCCGCCCGTCGCCCGTGCGTCGGTTGTGCGCCTGCCGTTCGCCGGCCGTGCGGACGGCCGACGGAGGTGTGCGCCTGCCGTGCGTCGGCCGGTCGACGGCCGTCCGTCAGGCGTCCGCGAACGCCGACACCGCCGCCTTCGCCGCCGCCTCGACCAGCGTGACGCCCACCGCCTGGCTCGCGTTGCCGTTCGACAGCACGGCCACCAGGAAGTCCCGACCGCCGGCCGTCACCCGGCCGATGCTGTTGACGTCCCACAGGCCCGTCGTGCTCCGTGCCAGCCACCCGTTCTTCAAGGCCCAGGCGGAGCCGTCGGCGGCGGCCGAGACACCCCAGTTCTGATCGGTGGCTATCGCGCCCATCAGCTCCTGGAGGTACGCCCGGGAGGCCTCGCTCAGCTCCGAGTCCTCCCCGAACACCTGCTGGAGCAGGACCAGCTGGTCGGCGGCCGTCGTCTGGGTCAGCCCCCACAACGCGCCGTCGCCGCCCTCCGTCGCCGTCAGCCCGAACCGCTCGTTCGCCGCGTCCAGCCCCGTGCCCTGCCCGATCGCGTCCCACAGCGCCGACGCCGAGACGTTGTCGCTGTTCTCGATCATCGCGGTGGCGTACGTCTTCTCCTGCGCGGTGAGCACCCGGCCGTCGTCCTGCGCCTGCAACAGCAGCGCCGCCAGGATGTCCACCTTGACGATGCTCGCCGTGTCGAAGGGCTCCGTGCCGTACGCGGCGCTCTCCCCGGAGTCCACGTCGAGCACGGCCACGGACATCTCCGCCTGACCCGGCACGGTCACCGCCGCCATCGCCTCCGCCAGCAGCGCGTCCCGGTCCACCTCGGGCTCGGACTCGACCACGGACTCCACGGACGCCTCCCCGCTCGCCGGAACCGACGCCGTGGCCGACGGCGCCCCCGACGACGATACGGCGCCGGAACCGGAGAGCGGATGCGCCCTCACGTACACGGTCCCGCCCGCCGTGGCACCGAGGACGGCCACACAGGCCAGCGTGGTGTAGAGGAGGGGACGGCGCCGGGGCGGCCGAGCGCGACGGCTGCGACGTGCTCTGGAGGACTCCATGCCCGCGATGCTGGGGGCGGTGCCTGTGCCTGCCGTTAGACGCACGTTAGATGTGTGTCAGCAAAGTCTGAGAAACCCGTGAGAGACGTCACCACGGTGTTTCCGGCCCCGCACAAGACCAGCAGCATCCCCCCGATAGGGTCGGTGACCGTGGCGAACAAGAACATTCCCGACTCCGGCTTCTCCGACGACGACGGCTCCGCCGACCCCCGGCTGAGCGCCGCGCTCGCCGCCTGGGCCGAGGACCGCACCGCCGTGGGCCCGGTACTGGAGGCGCTCAGGGGCGCCCGGCTGCTGGTGCCGGTGGTGGCCGTGCTCGGGGAGGTCGAGGAGGACGAGAACGGGCTGCGCCGCGAGAAGACCAGCGACATGGCCGTCCCGACCCTGAAGGCCGGCCGGCGCACCGCCCTGCCCGCCTTCACCTCCACCGACTCCCTCGCCCGCTGGGACCCCGAGGCCCGCCCCGTCGCCGTCCCCCTGCACCAGGCGCTGCAGGCCGCCGCGCACGAGAAGGCGGACACCGTGGTGCTGGACATGGCCGGACCGGTGGCCTTCGAACTGACGGGACCGGCGCTGCTCGCCCTCGCCGAGGGCCGCACCACGACCGACCCGCTGGGCGATCCCGCGGTGGTGGAGGCGGTCCGGGCCGCCGTCGCCGCCGAGCCCGCCGTCCTGCGCGCCCACCTCGGGCCCGGCCGGGCCGACGGCATCCTCGCCCTCGTCCTGGACCCGGCCGCCGCCCCCGCCGAGGCCGCGCAGGCCGTCGCCCGGCGCCTGGCCGCCGACGAAACACTGAGGGCCCGCCTGGTGCGCGGCCTCGACCTGGCACTGCTGCCGGCCGGGACGACGCCTCCGGGCGAGCCCCTGTACACCCGCGGATGAGCCCCCTGGGGACCCTCCGGACCGGGACCTTCTAGCCGTAGCCAGCCGTAGCTAGCCGTAGACCGGGCCGGTGTACTTCTCGCCCGGACCCTGGCCCGGCTCGTCCGGGACGATCGACGCCTCGCGGAACGCCAGCTGGAGCGACTTCAGGCCGTCGCGCAGCGGCGCCGCGTGGAAGGAGCTGATCTCGGTCGCGCTCCCGTCCAGCAGCCCGGCCAGGGCGGTGATCAGCTTGCGGGCCTCGTCGAGGTCCGTGTACTTGTCGCCCCCGTCCTCCTGGGGGGCCAGCCCGAGCTTCACCGCGGCGGCGCTCATCAGGTTGACGGCGACCGTCACGATCACCTCGACCGCGGGGACCTCGGCGATGTCGCGGGTCATCTCGTCGAAGCCGGCCGCGCCGGAGGTCTCGGGGGTGTCCGAGGGGGAGGTCTCACTCATGCCCCACACGATAGGTGCAGCGCCGCCGGGTCACGCACCCCGGCCCCGGACCGCCACGATTCGCCCTTCCTGGCGCCACCTGCTAATCTCGTGTAACGACCGGTCGGACACGCATGCGCCCCAGCAGGCGGGTCCGACCCGCAAGTGGAGGCTCCGAACTCCCACCCGACCACCCTCACGGGCGGCGGGTCATCCGGTCAGGCGGCCACCATCGTTCCGTACGGACGATGGAGTCGCCCGGTAGTGCGCCCCGCGATCCTCGCGACGGTGCTCCGGTAGTGCTTGGAGCCCCGCATGTGATCGTTCGGGGCATTTTTTGTGCTTCGGCGTGGTTACAGGCCTAACGAACACAGACGTTACGCGGCCGTCCGCCAGACCGCCGCGTGGTGCTACCGAGGAGGATCCATCAGCGCCGAGCCCCGCATCAACGACCGGATTCGCGTTCCCGAGGTGCGACTTGTCGGTCCCAGTGGCGAGCAGGTCGGCATCGTGCCGCTCGCGAAGGCACTGGAGCTTGCGCAGGAGTACGACCTGGACCTGGTCGAGGTCGCGGCGAACGCCCGCCCGCCGGTCTGCAAGCTCATGGACTACGGGAAGTTCAAGTACGAGTCGGCCATGAAGGCCCGTGAGGCGCGCAAGAACCAGGCGCACACGGTCATCAAGGAGATGAAGCTCCGGCCGAAGATCGACCCGCACGACTATGACACCAAGAAGGGTCACGTCGTCCGGTTCCTCAAGCAGGGCGACAAGGTCAAGATCACGATCATGTTCCGTGGTCGCGAGCAGTCCCGGCCCGAGCTGGGCTACCGACTGCTGCAGCGTCTCGCGGAGGACGTCCAGGACCTCGGCTTCGTGGAGTCGAACCCGAAGCAGGACGGCCGAAACATGATCATGGTTCTCGGTCCGCACAAGAAGAAGACCGAGGCGATGGCCGAGGCTCGCCAGGCGCAGGAAGCCCGCAAGGCGGAGGCGAAGGCCAACCCCGGCCGCTCGCAGAACCCCGCGGACTCCGAGGCGCCCGCCGAGGAGCCTGCCGAGGCGCCCGCCGAGGCGTGACCCCCGGGACGTCAGTCCCAGGACGTAACCGATACAAGAGCGACGCTCCACCGTGCCCGGTTTTCGCGACCGGGCACCGGAGCGCCACCGACGAGGAGAGAACGGCGCCATGCCGAAGAACAAGTCGCACAGCGGTGCCAGCAAGCGCTTCAAGGTCACCGGCTCCGGCAAGGTGCTCCGCGAGCGCGCCGGCAAGCGCCACCTGCTCGAGCACAAGTCGTCCCGCGTGACGCGTCGCCTCACCGGCAACGCCGAGATGGCCCCGGGCGACGCCGCGAAGATCAAGAAGCTTCTCGGCAAGTGACGTCCGGCGCGGAACACCGCGCCTGACCTCTGACCGGGACCCAATCGTTTCCGGGCCGTGTGAGTCCAACCACGGCCCCGCTACAAGGAGTTAATCAAGTGGCACGCGTCAAGCGGGCAGTCAACGCCCACAAGAAGCGCCGGGCGATCCTCGAGCAGGCCTCCGGCTACCGCGGTCAGCGTTCGCGCCTGTACCGCAAGGCCAAGGAGCAGGTCACCCACTCGCTGGTCTACAACTACAACGACCGCAAGAAGCGCAAGGGCGACTTCCGTCAGCTGTGGATCCAGCGCATCAACGCCGCTGCCCGCGCCAACGGCATGACGTACAACCGCTTCATCCAGGGTCTGAAGGCCGCGAACGTCGAGGTCGACCGCAAGATCCTGGCCGAGCTCGCCGTGAACGACGCCAACGCGTTCGCCGCGCTCGTCGAGGTCGCGCAGAAGGCGCTGCCGAGCGACGTCAACGCGCCGAAGGCGGCGTGACGCCGCGCCGGCGCTGAGCCGATGCCGAACGGACCCGCAGGCGGCACGCCTGCGGGTCCGACTGCGTCCGGGCCCGGTCTCCTCCCGCCCCGGCGGGGGCGGGGCGGAACGGTGCCCGCCCGACCCCCACGTTCCGCCGACCCACCGAAGGTGACCCCCATGCCCCCCGCCACCCCCGACCTCGTCTCCCCCCGCTCCCCCCGCGTCTCCGCCGCCCGGCGCCTCGCGCGGCGGAACTTCCGGGGGAAGGAGCGGCTGTTCCTCGCGGAGGGGCCGCAGGCCGTACGGGAGGCAGCCGGGCACGGGGACACGCTCGTCGAGCTGTTCGCCACCCCGGAGGCGGCGGAGCGCCACGCCGACATCATCGGCGAGGCACGCGGCGCCGGAGCCCGGATCCACCTCGCCGCCGAGCAGGTCATCGAGGACATCTCCACCACCGTCACCCCGCAGGGCCTGGTCGGCGTGTGCCGGTTCCTCGACACGCCCTTCGACGACATCCTCGCCGCCCGGCCGCGGCTCGTCGCCGTCCTCGCCCACGTCCGCGACCCCGGCAACGCCGGCACCGTCCTGCGCTGCGCCGACGCCGCCGGCGCCGACGCGGTCGTCCTGACCGACGCCTCCGTCGACCTGTACAACCCCAAGGCCGTCCGCGCCTCCGTCGGCTCCCTCTTCCACCTGCCCGTCGCCGTCGGCGTCCCCGTCGAGCGGGCCGTGGCCGGGCTCAAGGAGGCCGGTGTGCGGATCCTCGCCGCGGACGGGGCCGGGGAGCACGACCTCGACGACGAGCTCGACAAGGGCACCATGGGCGGGCCCACGGCCTGGGTGTTCGGCAACGAGGCCTGGGGCCTGCCGCAGGACACCCGCGCCCTCGCCGACGCCGTCGTCCGCGTCCCCCTGCACGGAAAGGCCGAGAGCCTGAACCTCGCCACCGCCGCGGCCGTATGTCTCTACGCGTCGGCCCGTGCACAGCGCGCCTCCGAAGGGTGCCGCTCCGTCACCGAGAGCTAGTAGGGTGACCAGCTCGGGGGTCCTCGTCTGGGAGGTGGTGTACGAGGATGAGTGTCGGTACGAGCAGCGCATCGGGAGCCGGGAACACGCGGCGCCCGCCCGCGGCCCGGCCGGCCGGTGACCTCGCCGGACCGTACGCCGTCGACCCCGACGACCTGCCCGACGGGCTCGTCGTCGCCGACGAGCGCGGGTACGTCGTCTGCTTCAACGCGGCCGCCGAGCGCATCACCGCCGTCCCCGCCGCCGAGGCCCTCGGAGAGCGGCTCGACAAGGCCCTGCCGCTGGAGGACCTGGAAGGCCGCCGCTGGTGGCAGCTGACCGACCCGTACGGCGGGCTCGCCATCCGGGTGCGCCAGCCCGAGCGGAACCTGCTGCTGCCGGGCGGACGCGAGGTGCTCGTCTCCGCGCGGTACGTACGCGGAGAACCCACCGGGCCCGTCCGCCGTGTCGTCGTCTGCCTCCGGGACACCGAGGCCCGCCGCCGCACCGAACGCAGCCACGCCGAGCTGATCGCCACCGTCGCCCACGAGCTGCGCTCCCCGCTCACCTCCGTCAAGGGCTTCACCGCCACCCTCCTCGCCAAGTGGTCGCGCTTCACCGACGACCAGAAGCGGCTGATGCTGGAGACGGTCGACGCCGACGCCGACCGCGTCACCCGCCTCATCGCCGAGCTGCTGGACATCTCGCGGATCGACTCCGGACGGCTGGAGGTGCGCCGCCAGCCCGTCGACATGGGCGCCGCCGTCGGACGGCACATCCAGGCCTACGTCGCCGCCGGGCAGCCCGCCGACCGCTTCCTGCTCCGCATCGAGCAGCCGCTGCCCGCCCTGTGGGCCGACCCCGACAAGGTCGACCAGGTCCTCAGCAACCTCATCGAAAATGCGGTGCGGCACGGCGAGGGAACCGTCACCATTGACATCACGCCCGCCCCGTCCCCCCGCGAGGGAGAGGACGTCGGCACGTCGGTCGTGGTGAGCGACGAGGGCACCGGCATCCCGGAGGAGTCCATGAACCGCGTCTTCACCCGCTTCTGGCGGGGCAGCAAGCGCGGCGGGACCGGCCTCGGGCTGTACATCGTCAAAGGCATCGTCGAGGCCCACGGCGGCACCGTCACCGTCGGACGCGCCCCCGGCGGCGGCGCGGAGTTCCGATTTACGTTGCCCGTGGGGGCCCCGGCGTATCTCACCTGAGAGCCGCCCGAGCAGCCCGCGGGCGCATTCGCGTTCCTTCACCCCGTTAGACTCGGCCTTTGGCACCTTTGTGTCCCAGGGACGGCCCTCAGGACGTCGCAGAGTCGGTGACGGGGACCTTCAGCCAGCCAATCGGAAGCACGGGAAGAGATGTCGGCACCCAATAAGTCGTACGACCCTGTCGAGGTCGAGGCGTTGAAACCGGAAGAGATCGAGCGCATGCGGGACGAGGCGCTCGCCGCCTTCGCCGCCGCGGGTTCCCTCGACGCGCTCCAGGAGGCGAAGGTCGCCCACACCGGCGGCACCTCCCCGCTGGCCCTCGCCAACCGCGAGATCGGCGCGCTGCCCCCGCACGCGAAGGCCGCCGCCGGCAAGCTCGTCGGCCAGGCCCGCGGCGCGGTGAACAAGGCCCTCGCCACCCGGCAGGCCGAGCTGGAGGACGAGCGCGACGCGCGGGTGCTGGTCGAGGAGGCGGTGGACGTCACCCTGCCCTACGACCGGGTACCGGCCGGCGCCCGCCACCCGCTGACCACGCTGTCGGAGCGCATCGAGGACGTCTTCGTCGCCATGGGCTACGAGGTCGCCGAGGGCCCGCAGGTCGAGACCGAGTGGTTCAACTTCGACGCCCTGAACATCGGCCCGGACCACCCGGCCCGCGGTGAGGCGGACACGTTCTTCGTGCAGGGCCCGCAGGGCGGCACCGAGTCCGGCGTCGTGCTGCGCACCCACACCTCGCCCGTGCAGATCCGCTCCCTGATGGAGCGCGAGCTGCCGGTCTACGTGATCTGCCCCGGCCGCGTGTACCGCACCGACGAGCTGGACGCCACGCACACGCCCGTCTTCCACCAGGTCGAGCTGCTCGCCGTGGACGAGGGCCTGACCATGGCCGACCTCAAGGGCACCCTCGACCACATGGTCCAGGCGCTGTTCGGCGAGGGAATGAAGACCCGGCTGCGGCCGAACTTCTTCCCCTTCACCGAGCCGTCCGCCGAGATGGACATGGTGTGCTACGTCTGCCGCGGCGAGTCCGTCGGCAACCCTGACCGGCCCTGCCGCACCTGCTCCTCCGAGGGCTGGATCGAGCTCGGCGGCTGCGGCATGGTCAACCCCAAGGTGCTGACCGCCTGCGGTGTCGACCCGGAGAAGTACAGCGGCTTCGCCTTCGGGTTCGGCATCGAGCGAATGCTGATGTTCCGCCACAACGTCGAAGACATGCGAGACATGGTCGAGGGTGACATCCGGTTCACCCGGCCGTTCGGGATGGAGATCTGATGCGGGTCCCGCTTTCCTGGCTGCGGGAGTACGTCGACCTGCCGGCCACCGAGACCGGCCGTGACGTCCAGGCCAAGCTGATTTCGGCGGGCCTGGAGGTCGAGACGGTCGAACAGCTCGGCCACGACCTCAAGGGGCCGCTCGTCGTCGGCCAGGTGCTGACCATCGAGGAGCTGGAGGGCTTCAAGAAGCCGATCCGCTTCTGCACCGTCGACGTCGGCCAGGCCAACGGCACCGGCGAGCCGCAGGAGATCGTCTGCGGCGCCCGCAACTTCGCGGTCGGCGACAAGGTCGTCGTGGTCCTCCCCGGCGCCACCCTGCCGGGCGGCTTCTCGATCGCCGCGCGCAAGACCTACGGCAAGACGTCCCACGGCATGATCTGCTCCGGCGACGAGCTGGGCATGGGCGACGACGGCAGCCACGGCATCATCGTGCTGCCGCCGGAGACCGAGGTCGGCAAGGACGCCATCGAGCTCCTCGAACTGGTCGACGAGGTGCTGGACATCGCCGTCACCGCCAACCGCGGCGACTGCCTGTCGATCCGCGGCGTCGCCCGCGAGACGGCGATCGGCTACGGCCTGCCGCTGCGCGACCCGGCGCTGCTCGACGTGCCCGGCCCGAACGCGTTCGGCTACCCCGTGCAGGTCTCCGACCCGGCCGGCTGCGACCGCTTCACCGCCCGCACCGTCACCGGTCTGAGCCCCGAGGCGCGCTCCCCGATCTGGCTGAAGCGCCGGCTGCAGAAGGTCGGCATGCGCCCGATCTCGCTCGCCGTCGACGTGACCAACTACGTGATGATGGAGCTGGGCCAGCCCCTGCACGCCTATGACCGCTCGCTCGTCCAGGGCACCATCGGCGTGCGCCGGGCCGAGGAGGGCGAGAAGATCGTCACCCTCGACGGCGTCAAGCGCACCCTGCACGCCGAGGACCTCGTCATCACCGACGAGCGCGGCCCCATCGGCCTCGCCGGCGTGATGGGCGGCGCCAACACGGAGATCGCCGACCACACCGACGCCGAGGGCACCACCGACGTGGTCATCGAGGCCGCGCACTTCGACGCGGTCTCCATCGCCCGTACGGCCCGCCGGCACAAGCTGTCCTCCGAGGCCTCCCGCCGCTTCGAACGCGGTGTCGACCCGCAGGCCGCGGCGGCCGCCGCGCAGCGCACGGTCGACCTGCTGGTGCTGCTCGCGGGCGGCACCGCCGAGGCCGGCGTCACCGAGGTCGCCGCGCCGTCCGCGCCGCACACCATCACCTGCCCGGCCGACCACCCCGACAAGGTCGCGGGTGTCACCTACGGCCGCGAGACCGTCGTACGGCGGCTCCAGCAGATCGGCTGCGACGTGTACGGGCAGGACGAGCTGATCGTCACCGTGCCGTCCTGGCGGCCCGACCTGGCCGAGGCCAACGACCTGGCCGAGGAGGTCATCCGGCTGGAGGGCTACGAGAACCTGCCCTCCACGCTGCCCAAGCTCCCCTCGGGCCGCGGTCTCACCCACCGGCAGCGGCTGCACCGCCGTGTCGGCCGGGCCCTCGCCGGGGCGGGATACGTCGAGGCACCGACCTACCCGTTCGTCGGCGAGCAGGTCTTCGACCAGCTCGGCCTGGCCGCCGACGACCCGGCCCGCCGGGTCGTCAAGCTGGTCAACCCGCTCAACGACGAGGAGCCCGCGCTCCGCACCACGCTGCTGCCCGGCCTGCTGGCCGCGCTGCGCCGCAACGACGGGCGCGGCTCGCACGACCTCGCGCTGTTCGAGACCGGGCTGGTCTTCCTGCCGCGCGAGGAGCGGCGCGTCGCCGGCCACCTCCCGGTCGACCGCCGGCCCACCGACGAGGAGCTGGCCTCGCTCGACGCCGCCCTGCCCGAGCAGCCGCGCCACGTCGCCGTCGTCCTCGCGGGCGCCCGCGAGCAGGCCGGCTGGTGGGGCAAGGGCCGCCCCGCCGACTGGGCCGACGCCGTCGAGGCGGCGCGCGCGGTCGCCCATGAGGCGGGCGCCGACCTGACCGTCCGGAGCGGCCAGTACGGGCCGTGGCACCCCGGGCGCTGCGCCGAGCTGGTCGTCGTCGCCGACGGCGCCGAGCGGGTCGTGGGGCACGCAGGCGAGCTGCACCCGCGGGTGCTGAAGGCCCTGGGCCTGCCGGCGCGCACGTCCGCGATGGAGCTGGACCTGGACGTCCTGGAGCGGGTCGGCGACGGCACGCCCCAGGCCCCGGGCATCTCCACGTTCCCGGTCGCCACCCAGGACGTCGCCCTCGTCGTCGACGCGTTCGTACCGCACGCCGAGGTCGAGTCCGCGCTGCGCGAGGGCGCGGGCGAGCTGCTGGAGGCGATCCGGCTGTTCGACGTGTACGAGAACGCCGAGCAGCTCGGCGACGGCAAGAAGTCCCTCGCCTACGCGCTGCGCTTCCGCGCGGCGGACCGGACGCTGACCGTCGACGAGGCGTCGGCCGCGCGGGACGCGGCGGTCGCCCTCGCGGGCGAGCGGACGGGAGCCGTGCTGCGCGGCTAGCCGCCGTGGGGACCGCGCGGTGTGCCGGCCGCGGCATCGTCGTGGCCGGTCGCGCAGTTCCCCGCGCCCCTGGTGCGGGGGCCTCCGCCCCCACACCGGCCCGCAGCGGTCACCTCACTCGTTCGAGTGAGATCTCTCTGTGACCTGGCTCTCCCGGCCATGACCTCGGCAGAATCGGACCGGCCTTTCGGGGCCGGTCCGTCTGCGTTGTCAGGCATGGATGGGGGGCCATCGACATGTCGGTCATCGGTCGGCCGCTGCGCCGGGCCCTCTCGCCGGGGCTGCCCGCGGCCTGGGGAGCCGTGGCGGTCACCTACAAACTGGGCTGCCCGCTGGCCCGGCAGGACGGGCTCGGCGCGCGGATCGTCACCAGCGCCGTCTTCTTCGCCGTGGGCACCGGGCTGATCCACCACATACGGCAGCGGCTGCTGCGGGAGCTCAGGCAGGCGCGCCGGGTCGCCCGTGCCGCGCAGGGCGTGCTGCTGCGGCCCCTGCCGCCGCGCGTCGACGGACTCGACGTGGCCGCCGCCCGGCTCTGCGCGGAGCGCGGCGCCACCGTCGGCGGCGACCTGTACGAGGTCATCGCCACCGAACACGGCGTACGGGTCGTGATCGGCGACGTGCGCGGACACGGACTGCCCGCCCTCGGGGCCGTCGCCGCACTCCTCGGCAGCTTCCGCGAGGCGGTGCACGACGAACCCGATCTCGGCCGCGTGCTGCGCAGACTGGACCGAGCCCTCGCCCGCCACCTGCGGGAACGGCACCGTGACGAACACCCGTCGAGCGGCCGGGTCCCGGACGCGCCGGTCTCCGAGGAGTTCGTCACCGTCCTGCTGCTGGAGATCGGAGCGGACGGCGCGGTCCACGCCCTGAACTGCGGCCACCCCTGGCCGTACCGGATCGGCGGCGGCGGTGTCGAGCCGCTGGCCCGGGCCGACCCCCTGCCGCCGCTGGGGCCGTTCCCGCTGCCTCCCGACCTGCCCGCCACCCCGTGCGGGCATCTCCGCACGGGCGAGTCCTTGGTCATGTACACGGATGGTGTGGAGGACGCGCGGGACGCCAGGGGCCGCTTCTTCTCCCTGCCGGCCGCCCTGGCCACGGCGGGCCACGGCCGTCCGGCCCCGCCGCAGCAGACGCTGCGCACCGTCCTGGGGGCACTCCGGCGGCACACGGCGGGCCGGCCCGCCGACGACGTCGCCCTGCTGGTCCTCGGCAACGAGCGGGCGCGTCAACGCCCCCGCGCAGTGCCGGAGACCGCGCGAGCGGCCGCCCATGACCCGCAGCCCACCCACCCGCAGTAGCCCGGGGGGGGCGAGACGCCGGGCCGTCGCTTGACGAGGGGGAGCCGACGGCCCGGCGGGCCTCTTGCGAGGCAGTCCAGTCAACCGGGCCCGGCACACTCCGCGACAGCGCGCACACGGTACGGATGCGCGCACTCCGTTCACACCCCGTGTGAAGACGGACCCTCTACTCTGACGACACCGACGGCACCGAGCCACCGGGGGGCACCCATGCAGCCCAACACGCTGCTCGACGCGATCCTGGACGAGGCGGGCATCTCCCACGCCGGTCTCGCCGCCCACGTCAACCAGGCCGGACGCGCCCGCGGGCTCGCGCTGCGGTACGAGCACACGGCCGTCGCCCGATGGCTGAAGGGGCAGCGGCCGCGCGGCCAGGTGCCCGACCTGATCTGCGAGGTGCTCGCCGGCCGGCTGCAACGGTCCGTGACCCTCGACGACATCGGCCTCGGCGTCCCGGGTGAGCCCGCCACCGGGCACGCCACCTCGCTGTCCGGGTTCGTCGAGCGGGCCACCGCCCTGTGGCGCTCCGACGAACAGCAGCGCCCGCACGTCCTCGGCGCCCCCGCCGTCACCGGCACGCCCGCCGTGATGCCGGTCTGGGAGTGGGAGAACCCGCCCGAGGACGTCGACGTCTCCCGCGGCGGACGGCAACGGGTCACCCCCGCCGACATCGGCACCCTGCGCGCCGCCCGCGCCCACTACGAGCAGATGTACCGCAAGGCCGGCGGGGTGGCGACCCGCGGCCGGATCGTCGGCTTCCTCAACGCCGAGGCGGCCCCGCTGCTGCGCGGCGGCTACACCGACGCCACCGGCCGTCAACTGCACCGCGCCACCGGCGCACTGGTGGCGATCGCCGGCATCTGCGCGTACGACTCCGACGCGCACGGGCTCGCCCAGCGCTACTTCCACCAGGCGCTGCGGCTGGCGAAGGCCAGCGGGGACCGGGGCCTCGGTGCCTACGTGATCGCGCTGCTGGTGAACCAGGCCCTGTTCATGCGGGAGTTCCGGCAGGCCGTCGCCTTCGCGGAGGCCGCGCTGCGCGCCGCGGGCCGGCACATCACCCCCGCCCTGGCCTCCGACCTGTACGCGATGCAGGCGAAGGCGTACGCCCACCTCGGCGACGGCACCGGCGCCCTGGCGTGCATCCGGCGGGCCGAGGCCGCCGCCGACCGCATCCGGCGCGGCCGCGAGCCCGACGAGACCGGCTACGTCCAGCCGGGCCTGGTCAACGTCCAGGTGGCGGAGGCCCTGCTGAGCCTCGGCGATCTCACCGCCGCGGCCGAGCACGCCGAGGCCGCCGTCGACACCCCCGCCCACGACCGGGGCCGGGTGCACCGGCTCGCCATGCTCAGCACCATCGAACTGCGGCAGGGAAACGCCGACAAGGCGGTCGCCACCGCCGTGCGGATGGCCGAACAGGCCCGCGGTATGGAGTCCCAGCGGCTGCGCGACAGACTCCGGACCGTGCGCGAACACCTGGTGCGCAGCGGCTGCGCGGGCACCGCCGAGGCGGCCGAACTGATCGACGGGGCCCTGCGCGTACCGTTGTAGACAGCCTCGCGGTGACCGCCGCGGGCGGGGCCCGGGCACCGGCGCGACACAGTTCCTGCTGCGATATTGCCACTTACTCGACGGAAGGTGGCAGAACCGTGCAGTGGACGAAACAGAACGAACGAACTGTGTATGTAAACCGCTGGTTCCGGGTCAACCTCGCGGATGTCGAACTGCCGGACGGCCGGCACCTGGACCACTACCTCATACGGCTCAGGCCGGTCGCCGTGGCCACCGTGGTGAACGACGCCAACGAGGTCCTCCTGCTGTGGCGCCATCGCTTCATCACCGACAGCTGGGGCTGGGAGCTCGCGGCGGGCGTCGTCGAGGACGGCGAGGACGTCACCCGCGCGGCCGCCCGGGAACTGGAGGAGGAGACCGGCTGGCGGCCGGGACGCCTGCGCCACCTGATGAGCGTGGAGCCGTCCAACGGCCTCACCGACGCCGTCCATCACGTCTTCTGGTCGGACGAGGGCGAGTACGTCGGGCACCCGGTGGACGACTTCGAGTCGGACCGCAGGGAATGGGTCCCGCTCAAGGTCGTCCCCGACATGGTCGCCCGGGGGGAGGTCCCGGCCGCCACCATGGCGGCCGCGTTACTGCTGCTGCACCATCTCAGGCTCGGACAGGACGCCGCGCCCTGACCGGCCCTTTCAGTGCCCGAATGCCTGCCAGATCGTCATGACCAGGGCGCCGACGGCCGTGACTGCCGCGATCGACGGCAGCGGCCAGCGGGCGTGCTCCAGTGTGACGATCCGGGTGCTCAGTTCGTCGATCTCCTTGGCGGTCTCCTCGGTGCGGTGCGTCAGCAGCGCCAGACCACCCTCGACGCGGGCGTAGGCCACGTCGAGCCGACGGCGTAACTCGGCGAGTTCTCCGTGGACGACGGGATGCTCGCTATCGGCGGTCACGTCTCCACTCCCTTCCCTGGTTGTGTCGCATACCTTGCATGCGCATGATGAGTCAACCCGTTCGGGGGGCCGAGGGGGAGAGTGTGCGAGCGGCATATGCGGACCCGGCGCGCACACGCCGTGTGAACGCCGCGGGCCCGGCGCCCACCGAGGCGCCGGGCCCGCGACGGCCGCCGGGAGGGGCGGTCAGCCGTAGGTGTAGAAGCCGGAGCCGGTCTTGCGGCCCAGCCGGCCCGCGTCCACCATGCGCTGGAGCAGCGGGGGAGCGGCGTACAGCGGTTCCTTGTACTCGTCGTACATGCTCTGCGCCACCGAGGCGACCGTGTCCAGGCCGATCAGGTCGGACAGCTTCAGCGGGCCCATCGGGTGGGCGCAGCCCAGCTCCATGCCGTTGTCGATGTCCTCGCGGCTGGCGATGCCCGTCTCGAACATCCGGATCGCGGAGAGCAGGTAGGGGATCAGCAGCGCGTTGACCACGAAGCCGGAGCGGTCCTGGGCGCGGATGGCGTGCTTGCCCAGCAGCTTCTCGGCGAACAGATGGGCCCGGCTCAGCGTGCCCTCGGAGGTCGTCAGCGCCGGGATCAGCTCGACGAGCTTCTGCACGGGGGCCGGGTTGAAGAAGTGGATGCCGACGACCTGGTCGGGCCGCGAGGTGGCGACCGCCAGCTTCACCAGCGGGATGGAGGAGGTGTTGGAGGCCAGGATGGCGTCCGGACGGGTCACCACCTGGTCCAGCACCTGGAAGATCTCGGTCTTGACCTGCTCGTTCTCGACGACGGCCTCGATGACCAGATCACGGTCGGCGAACTCGCCGAGGTCGGTGGTGAAGCCGAGGCGCGCCTGCGTCGCGTCCCGCTCAGCCTCGGCGATCTTGCCGCGCTCGGCGGCCTTGGCCAGGGAGTTGAACAGCCGGGTACGGCCGATCTCCAGGGCCTCGCCGGTGGTCTCGGCGACCTTGACGTCGAGACCGGCGCGGGCGCAGACCTCGGCGATGCCGGCCCCCATCTGGCCGCAGCCGACCACTCCGACGCGTGCGATGTCTCCCGCTGGGATGTCCGTCACATCGTCCCCTTCGCTGCGCTGATCCTGACGCTGATGGCTGGGACAGGTCCGCCGGATCCCGGTCCGCCTGCTCCGATCGTGCACGTTACTAGCAAGTATCGATGATCGATCGCCTGGGTGGGGCATCCTGGGCGCGGAGACGGTCCGTGACCGAGCGGATCCGCGCTGTGTCTGGGGGTGTGTGTGATGGGGCGACTGACCCGGCGGGCGTTCGCGCTGGCCGCGCTGTCGGCGTTCACGACGACGGGAGCGGCCACCGCCGGCCGCGGGCTCGCGGCGCGGCCCGGTGACCGCCGGGCCGCGACCGCGATGCGGGGGATGTGGCTGGCGACGGTCCACAACCGCGACTGGCCGTCGCGGCCCGGTCTGACCGCCGCCCAGCAGCGCTCCGAACTGCTCGCCTGGCTGGACCTCGCCGTCCGTGACCGGCTCAACACGGTGATGTTCCAGGTGCGGCCCACGGCCGACGCGCTGTGGCCCTCGGCGCATGAGCCCTGGTCGGAGGTGCTCACCGGCACCCAGGGCAGGGCGCCGGGCTGGGATCCGCTGGACACGGCCGTGCGGGAGGCCCACGCCCGCGGCCTCCAGCTGCACGCCTGGTTCAACCCGTACCGGGTCGCCACCCACGCCGACCCCGGACGGCTCGTCGCCTCCCACCCCGCGCGCCGCCACCCCGACTGGGTGGTGCCGTACGGCGGCAAGCTCCACTACGACCCCGGTCTGCCGGAGGTCCGCGCGTTCGTACAGGACGCCATCCTCGACGCGGTCGAGAGGTACCCGGTGGACGCCGTCCACTTCGACGACTACTTCTACCCGTACCCCGTGGCCGGCCAGAACTTCGACGACGACGCGTCCTACGACCGCCACGGCGGGAGCTTCCCCAACCGGGCGGCCTGGCGGCGCGACAACATCGACCGGCTGGTCCGCGAGACGGCGGCCAGGATCAAGGCGGTCCGGCCCGCCACGCAGTTCGGCATCAGCCCCTTCGGGGTGTGGCGCAACGCCTCCACCGACCCGCGCGGCTCGGACACCCGGGCCCTGCAGTCCTACGACGCGGTCCACGCCGACACCCGTACCTGGGTGCGCGAGGGCTGGATCGACTACGTCGTCCCGCAGCTGTACTGGCACATCGGCCTCTCCGCCGCCGACTACGCCAAGCTCGTGCCCTGGTGGGCGGAGGTGGCGCGGGGGAGCAGGACCAAGCTGTACATCGGGGAGGCGCTCTACCGCGCGGGCGATCCCGCGCAGGCCGCCGCCTGGCAGCGGCCGGACGAACTGTCCCGGCACCTCGCCCTGGCCGCGGGCCACCCGGAGGTGCGCGGACACGTCTTCTTCGCCGCCAAGGACGTGGCGACGGACCGGATCGGCGCCATGGCGCGCGTGCTCGCCGACCACTACCGGCAACCGGCGCAAGCCCCGCGCTGACCCGCCGCCGCTCGGTCGACGGCAGGTACCCCGCCGGGCCCCGTGCGGGACTGCCGGCCGGCCCGGTCGAGGGCCGGGATCACCTGTGGGCCTACCGGCCGCTCGGTCGACGGCCGGTCTCCTGCGGGCCCACCGGCCGCTCGGTCCGCGGCCGGGGTCTTGTGGGGGGTGGGGGCCTACCGGCCGATCGACGGGCCGGTCTCCCGGTGGCGGATCTCGGTGTCGGGGCCGGGCGAGCACAGGCCCTCGTGCCCGTCCTCGAAACGGACGCGGTACGGGGGATTGCCCTCGTGGCCCAGGACTTCGACGATCTCGCCGACCTTGTCGTGTTGGCCGACCACCCTGCCGTGCTGGACAAGTTGGTCGCCCACGGTTGCACGCATCTCTGGGGCCTCCTCAGCGAGAGCGGGAGCAGCGGTCCGTGGCCTTGGTTCTGCGCGGGTTCTGCGGAGCGGAGCGTGGTGGAGAGCAGGCCGTGCGGCCCGCTCAGCCACGCGCCCGCTGGGTGACGGCGATGCAGACGAGCACCGCCGCGGCCGTCAGCGGGGCGGCCACTGTCAGGTGCTCGTCCAGCAGCAGCACCGACCACACCAGTGTGAGCAGGGGCTGGGCCAACTGCAACTGGCTGGCCTTGGGAATGCCGATGGCCGCCATGCCCCGGTACCAGACGACCAGGCCCAGGAACTGCGAGCCCGCCGCGACCCACAGCAACCCGGCCACGCTGTGCCCGGTGAGCGCGACCGGTTCGTGGGCGAGGGCCAGCACGGTGGCCGGCACGGACAGCGGCAGGCACAGCACCAGCGCCCAGGCGATGACCTGCCAGCCCGGCATGACCCGGGCCAGCCGGCCGCCCTCGGTGTAGCCGGCCGCGCACACCAGCAGCGCCCCGAACAGATACAGGTCGGCGCTGGTCAGGGCCCCGCCGCTCTGCTGCACCGTGAACGCGACCACGGCGCCGGCACCCGCCAGTGCCGCGATCCAGAAGGTGCGGGAGGGGCGGGAGCCGATGCGCAGGGCGGAGAACACGGCGGTGGTCAGGGGCAGCAGGCCGACCACGACCGCGGCATGCGCGGTGGTGGACGTCCGCAGGGCGAGCGTGGTGAGGAGCGGGAAGCCGACGACGACCCCGGCGGCCACCACGGCGATCCCCGGCCAGTGCCGCCGGGCGGGCAGCGGCACGCCCCGCGCCCGGCTCCGCCCGGGTACCGGCCTCCGTACGGCCAGCAGGCAGCCGCCCGCGATCAGCGCGGCCAGCACGCTGCGCACGGCGACCAGCGACCAGGGGCCGAATCCCTCCAGTCCCCAGGCGGTGGCCGGGAAGGTCAGGGAGAAGGCGACGACACCGAGCGCGGCCTGGAGGGTGCCGGCGGGCCCTGGCCGGCTCGGGGAGGCCGTCGGGGAGGTGGTGACTGCTACCGGGGATGGCGCAGTAGCGCTACTCTGTGTCTTCATGCACGAGCGTAGCAGTGTGGGTGAACTGGCGGAACGGCTGCGAAATGAGCTGGACCGCTACTCGCCAGGTGGAAAGCTCCCGTCGAGCCGTGCCCTCGTCGAACGGTTCCGGGTGAGCCCTGTGACCGTCTCGCGCGCCCTGGCGCAGCTCGCCGCCGAGGGGCTGGTGGTCACCCGGCCCGGCGCCGGCGCCTTCCGCGCCCGGCCCCGCACGCCCGCCGGGCCGGCCGGCGACATCTCCTGGCAGGAGGTCGCGCTGAGCGCCGACGGCGCCGCCGACCTCGTACCGCGCTCGGTGGACGCCTCGGGCGTCACCGTCTCGCTGGCCGCCCCGCCGCCCGGCGTGATCGAGTTCAACGGCGGCTATCTGCACCCCACCCTGCAACCGGAGCGGGCGATGTCCGCGGCGCTGGCCCGGGCCGGACGGCGCCCCGGCGCCTGGGGGCGGCCGCCGATCGAGGGGCTGCCGGAACTGCGCGAGTGGTTCGCGCGCTCCATCGGAGGTGCCGTCACCGCGGCCGAGGTGCTGGTCGCCGCGGGCGGCCAGACGGCCCTCACCACCGCACTGCGCGCCCTGGCCCCGCCCGGCGCGCCGGTGCTCGTGGAGTCGCCGACCTACCCCGGCATGCTGGCGATCGCCCGGTCGGCGGGGCTGCGGCCCGTCCCCGTGCCGGTCGACCCGGACGGGGTGAAACCGGCGCTGCTCGCGGACGCCTTCCGGGCCACCGGGGCCCGCCTCTTCGTCTGCCAGCCGCTGTTCCAGAACCCGACGGGCGCCGTCCTCGCCCCGGACCGGCGCGGCGAGGTGCTGCGCATCGCGCGCGAGGCGGGCGCCTTCGTCGTCGAGGACGACTTCGTCCGGCGGCTCGCGCACGAGGACGCCGGTCCGCTGCCGCGTCCGCTCGCCGCCGACGACCCCGACGGAGTCGTCGTCCACGTCGGCTCCCTCACCAAGGCGACCTCGCCCAGCTTCCGGGTCAGCGCCCTCGCCGCCCGCGGCCCGGTGCTGGAGCGGCTGCGCGCCATCCAGGTCGTCGACACCTTCTTCGTGCCGCGCCCGCTCCAGGAGGCCGCCCTCGAACTCGTCGGCTCGCCCGCCTGGCCGCGCCATCTGCGAACGATCGCCACCGAGTTGAAGGCGCGGCGCGACGCCATGACCCGGGAGCTCGCCCTCCACCTCCCCGAACTCGCCCTGCCGCACGTCCCGTCCGGCGGCTACCACCTCTGGCTGCGCCTGCCCGACGGCACCGGGGGCACCTCCCCGGCATGCGGCTCCGGGGTGGAGCCGGCGTTCACGGCGGCGGCCCTGCGCGCCGGCGTCGCCCTCGCCCCGGGCCGCCCGTACTTCAGCGCCGAACCCCCGGCCGCGCACGTGCGCCTGAGCTTCGCGGCGGTCGCCGGGACGGCGGAGATCGGCGAGGGGGTGCGGCGGCTGCGGCAGGCGTGGGACGAGGTGCTCGCGCAATCCGTTCGACAGGGGGCGCGCGGTCTGTGAGGGTCCCCCCATGACCGACACCGCGACCCTCGCCGAGGGCTACGAGATCTCCACCGACCCCGCCCGCATCGACGCCGGGAAGGTCCACCGCTGGCTGTCCACGGACGCGTACTGGGCCCTCGGACGTGCCCGGGAGAAGCAGGACCGGGCGATCGCCGGGTCGCTCAACTTCGGGGTGTACGACAGCGCGTCGGGGGAGCAGGTCGCCTATGCGCGCATCGTGACGGACCTGGCGACCTTCGCGTGGCTGTGCGACGTCTACGTGGATCCGGCCGTGCGCGGCAAGGGCATCGGGACCTCGCTCGTCGAGGCCGTCCGCGAGCACCTCCGGCCGCACGGCCTGCGCCGCATCCTGCTCGCCACGCACGACGCGCACGGAGTGTACGAGAAGGCCGGTTTCGCCAACCTGCCGGAGCCCGATCAGTACATGGCGCTGTTTTTCGAGAAGTAACGAGAAGTAATGCGCGAACACCCCTTGCCCTGCCCACGCGGTCGCCGGACCATCGCCGCATGGCAGTCCGGGTCACGTTCGTCGCCACCGCGCGCAGTTCCCCGCTGCTCGCGGACCGCTTCGAGGACGACCGGCCGCTGGACAGGGCGGGCTGGGACGCGGTGCAACGCGTGGTCGGCGACCTGCTGCCGCTCGCGGCGGCCGAACTGCGCTACTGCTCGCCGACCCCGCGCAGCCGCGCCACCGGGGACGCGCTCGGGTACGCCCCGCTCGTCCAGCTCGCCCTGCGCGACTGCGACATGGGCCGCTGGCGGGGACTGACCCTCGGTGAGGCGATGGCCCGGGAACCGGAGGCCGTGGACGCCTGGCTGGCCGATCCCCGGGCCACTCCGCACGGCGGTGAGTCGCTGCTGTCGTTCATCTCCCGGGTGGGCGGCTGGCTCGAGACCCGGCCGGTGGAGGACCGCTGCCGGATCGTCGCCGTGGCCGAGCCGAGCGTGATCCGGGCCGCCCTGGTGTACGCGCTCAAGGCGCCGCCGTCGTCGTACTGGAACATCGACGTCAGGCCGCTGTCGACGACCACCGTCAGCGGTCGGGGCGGGCGCTGGCACCTGCGCCTCGACGGGACGCCGGCTCAGGCCTCGCGCAGGTAGTCGGTGGTGAGCAGCAGCTCTTTGGCCGGTCCGCCCACGCGCCAGACCGTGCGCCAGCGGTCCGCGTCCCGGACGGTGAACTCGCCCCGGTAGAGATCGGCCGCGCACGGGTGGTCGGTGACGTGCCGTCCGCTCGTCAGGTCCAGGTCGTGGAAGGGCCGGCCGTCGGCGAACCGCACGTCCGCCGTGCCGGGGGCCGGACCGGGCAGGAAGCGCAGCGTCCGCTCGGCGGGCCGGGGGACGCCCCGCCAGGTGAAGGTGCCCGACTCGTGGTGCAGCAGCCCGCCCCCGTCGAGCGGGCCGAAGTCGGTCACGCCGGTGAACGTGCCCTCGTCGCCCCCCGCGAGATCCCGTACGGACCGCTCGACCCGCCACCGGCCGGCCAGGTGGGCCAGGACGTCGGGCACCGGCCAGAACTCGCCCATTGATTCCGTCCTCCGTCACGTCCGTTGCTGCGCGACCCATTGACGCGCTCCCGCCCCCTCCCTATCTTGCCGTTCGAAGTGCTGATCAATGTCCGAAATCTCGAACAACTGCGACGATGCCCCACCCGAGCCGCGGAGTATCCATGTCACGCAGCACCACCCGCACCCGCTGGAGAGCCGGTCTCGCCGTCACCGCCCTGCTGACGGCCGGAGCCCTCCTCCCCGCACCCGCGCACGCCGAGGACGTCACCGACTACGCGATCACCGTCGACCCCACCGCCCGGGGCGCGACGATCGACGACACGATGTACGGCGTCTTCTTCGAGGACATCAACCGGGCCGCCGACGGCGGGCTGTACGCCGAACTCGTGCAGAACCGGTCCTTCGAGTACTCCACCGTCGACAACCGCTCCTACACGCCCCTGACCTCCTGGACCGTCGACGGCACCGCGCAGACCCTGAACGACGGCGGCCGCCTCAACGAGCGCAACCGCACCTACCTCTCCCTGGCCGCCGGGACGTCGGTCACCAACGCCGGCTACAACACCGGCATCCCCCTGGCGCAGGGCGAGAAGTACGACTTCTCGGTGTGGGCCCGCGCCGAGGCCGGCACCTCGCTCACCGTCTCCCTCCAGGACGCCGACGGCACCCTGGCCACCGCCCGCAAGGTGGCCGCGAAGGGCGGCTGGGCCCAGTACAAGGCCACCCTCACCGCCACCCGCACCAGCACCGCCGGCCGCCTGACCGTCGCCTCCTCCGGCGCGGCGGCCCTCGACATGGTGTCGCTGTTCCCGCGCGACACCTACAAGCACCAGTCCAACGGCCTGCGCGCGGACCTCGCCGAGAAGATCGCCGCCCTGAAGCCGGGCTTCGTGCGCTTCCCCGGCGGCTGCCTGGTCAACACCGGCTCCATGCAGGACTACAGCGAGGCCTCCGACTGGCAGCGCGCCCGCTCCTACCAGTGGAAGGACACCATCGGCCCCGTCGAGGAGCGCGCCACCAACGCCAACTTCTGGGGCTACAACCAGAGCTACGGCCTCGGCTACTACGAGTACTTCCGCTTCGCCGAGGACATCGGCGCGATGCCGCTGCCCGTCGTGCCGGCCCTGGTGACCGGCTGCGGCCAGAACCAGGCCGTCGTCGACGACGCGCTGCTGAAGCGGCACATCCAGGACACCCTCGACCTCATCGAGTTCGCCAACGGACCCGTCACCTCGACCTGGGGCAAGAAGCGCGCCCGGATGGGCCACCCCAAGCCCTTCGGCCTCACCCACCTCGAGGTCGGCAACGAGGAGAACCTGCCCACGGCGTTCTTCGAGCGCTTCCAGCAGTTCCGCGCCGCCATCGAGGCCGAGTACCCGGACATCACCGTCGTCTCCAACTCCGGCCCCGACGACTCCGGCACCACCTTCGACACCGCCTGGCAGCTCAACCGCGACGCGGACGTCGACATGGTCGACGAGCACTACTACAACAGCCCGCAGTGGTTCCTCCAGAACAACGACCGCTACGACACCTACGACCGCAGCGGCCCGAAGGTCTTCCTCGGCGAGTACGCCTCCCTGGGCAACGCCTTCAAGAACGGCCTCGCCGAAGCGGCCTTCATGACCGGCCTGGAACGCAACGCCGACGTGGTGAAGCTGGCGTCCTACGCGCCGCTGCTGGCCAACGAGGACTACGTGCAGTGGAACCCGGACCTGATCTGGTTCAACAACCACGCCTCCTGGAACTCGGCCAACTACGAGGTCCAGAAGCTGTTCATGAACAACGTCGGCGACCGTGTCGTCCCCTCGACGGCCACCACCACCCCGTCCGTCAGCGGCCCCATCACCGGCGCCGTGGGCCTGTCGACCTGGGCGACCACGGCGGCGTACGACGACGTGAAGGTGACGGCCGCCGACGGCACCACCCTGCTGACCGACGACTTCTCCGGTGACGCCTCGCGGTGGACGCACACCGGCGGCGGCAGCTGGTCGCTCCAGGACGGGCGGTACGCGCAGACCGACGTGGCCGCCGAGAACACCATGGTCTCCGCCGGCGACACCGGCTGGCACGACTACGACCTGCACGTGAAGGCCACCAAGACGGCCGGCAAGGAGGGCTTCCTCGTCGCCTTCGGCGTGCGGGACACCGGCAACTACTACTGGTGGAACCTGGGCGGCTGGAACAACACCACCAGCGCCGTCGAGCAGGCCGTCGACGGCGGCAAGTCGACGCTCGTCTCCAAGGCCGGGACGATCGAGACCGGCCGGGCCTACGACATCGACATCAAGGTGCGGGGCCGCCAGGTCACCCTCTACCTCGACGGCCAGGAGTGGGGCGGCTTCACCGACGACAAGCCGGCCGAGCCGTTCCGCCAGGTCGTCACCGAGGACAAGAAGACCGGCGACCTGATCGTCAAGGTCGTCAACGCCCAGTCCGCGGACGCCCGCACGGCGATCGACCTCGGCGGCGCCGAGGTCGCCTCCAAGGCCCGGGTGACCACGCTGGCCGCCGCGCCGGACGCGGTCAACACGGAGACGGAGACCCCGGTCACACCGGTGACCTCCACCTTCACCGGGGTCGCCGACGAGTTCACGTACACCTTCCCGGCGAACTCGATCACCTTCCTGCGGATCAAGCAGAGGTGAGCCGGGCCCGCGGGAGGTAGGCCGGGATTCCCCGGGACACCTTCCGCCGGGCCGCGTGGACGCCCCCGCCGCGGGCGTCCACGCGCGGCGCGCCCGGGACGGAGAACGGCCGGCGCGGATGCCGGGCGGGTCCCGATGACCGCCGACCGGCCGGGACTCCCGTCAGCCGACCCCCCCGCCGGGGCGGCGCCTGCGGGGCGGCGGCCGGGCCGCCGAACGGCGGCAGCAGCGGTGGTCATGATGCCGGTCCCGTCGTGGTGCTCATCGGGCCGGTCCCGTCGTGGTGCTCATCGGGCCGGGCCCGTCGTGGTGCTCATCGGGCCGGTCCCGTCGTGGTGCTCATCGGGCCGGTCCCGTCGTGGTGCTCATCGGGCCGGTCCCGTCGTGGTGACAGAACACGCAGCCCGCCCGTTGGACAGATACATGCTGTCGGCACCAGCCTGGAAGACGTTCCCCATGCGGGGAGGTTACGCGGCCCAGCCGCCTGGGCACGGATCGCCCGGAGCGCACCGGCGCCTGAATAGATTGCATAAACGTGCAGCGAAACGTATAGTCATGCCATCCAAGAGGAGGAGTCCATGGCGGTACGTGCAGCAGTGGCCGGAGCGAGCGGGTACGCGGGCGGCGAAGTGCTGCGCCTGCTCCTGGCGCACCCCGAGGTCGAGATCGGCGCCCTGACCGGCGCCTCCAACGCGGGCCAGAAGCTGGGCGCGCTCCAGCCGCACCTGCTGCCCCTGGCCGACCGGGTGCTGGAGGCGACGACCGCCGAGGTCCTCGCCGGACACGACGTCGTCTTCCTCGCGCTCCCGCACGGACAGTCCGCCGCCGTCGCCGAACAGCTCGGCCCGGACGTCCTCGTCGTCGACATGGGCGCGGACTTCCGGCTGAAGGACCCGGCCGACTGGGAGCGGTTCTACGGCTCCGCCCACGCCGGCACCTGGCCCTACGGCCTCCCCGAACTGCCGGGCGGCCGCACCGCGCTGGAGGGGTCCAAGCGCATCGCGGTCCCCGGTTGCTACCCCACGGCCGTCTCCCTCGCCCTCTTCCCGGCGTACGCGGCCGGACTGGCCGAGACCGAGGCCGTGATCGTCGCCGCCTCCGGCACCTCCGGCGCGGGCAAGGCGCCCAAGCCGCACCTGCTGGGCAGCGAGGTCATGGGCTCCATGTCGCCGTACGGCGTCGGCGGCGGCCACCGGCACACGCCGGAGATGATCCAGAACCTCAGCGCGGCGGCCGGCGAGCGCGTCTCCGTCTCCTTCACGCCGACCCTCGCGCCGATGCCCCGCGGCATCCTCGCCACGTGCAGCGCGAAGGCGAAGGACGGCGTCACCGCCGACTCCGTCCGCGCCGCCTACGAGAAGGCCTTCGCCGACGAGCCCTTCGTCCACCTGCTCCCCGAGGGACAGTGGCCGGCCACCGCGTCCGTGTACGGCTCCAACGCCGTGCAGGTGCAGGTCGCGTACGACGAGGCCGCGGGACGCGTCATCGCGATCAGCGCCATCGACAACCTGACCAAGGGCACCGCGGGCGGTGCCGTCCAGAGCATGAACATCGCCCTGGGTCTCGACGAGACCACCGGCCTTTCCACGATCGGAGTCGCACCGTGAGTGTCACGGCAGCCAAGGGGTTCACGGCGGCGGGCATCGCCGCCGGGATCAAGGAGAACGGCAACCCGGACCTGGCCCTCGTGGTCAACACCGGGCCCCGCCGCGCCGCCGCGGGCGTCTTCACCTCCAACCGCGTCAAGGCCGCCCCGGTGCTGTGGTCGGAGCAGGTACTCAAGAGCGGCGAGCTCGCCGCCGTCGTCCTCAACTCCGGCGGCGCCAACGCCTGTACCGGGCCGAAGGGCTTCCAGGACACGCACGCCACCGCCGAGAAGGTGGCGGACGTGCTCGGCGTGGGCGCGGGCGAGGTCGCGGTCTGCTCCACCGGCCTGATCGGCGTCCTGCTCCCGATGGACAAGCTCCTGCCGGGCGTGGAGACCGCCGCCGCCCAGCTCTCCGAGCACGGCGGCGAGAAGGCCGCCATCGCCATCAAGACCACCGACACCGTCCACAAGACGTCCGTCGTCACCCGGGACGGCTGGACCGTCGGCGGCATGGCCAAGGGCGCGGGCATGCTCGCCCCGGGCCTCGCCACCATGCTCGTCGTCCTCACCACCGACGCCGACCTGGACGGCGCGACCCTGGACCGGGCACTGCGCGCCGCCACGAAGGTCACCTTCGACCGCGTCGACTCCGACGGCTGCATGTCCACCAACGACACCGTCCTGCTCCTCGCCTCCGGCGCCTCCGGGGTCACCCCGCAGGAGGCGGAGTTCGCCGAGGCCGTACGCGCCGTCTGCGACGACCTGGGACAGCAGCTGATCCGCGACGCCGAGGGCGCCGGCAAGGACATCAGGATCGAGGTCGTCAACGCCGCGAGCGAGGACGACGCCGTCGAGGTGGGCCGCTCCATCGCCCGCAACAACCTCCTCAAGTGCGCCATCCACGGCGAGGACCCCAACTGGGGCCGCGTGCTCTCCGCGATCGGCACCACCCGCGCCGCCTTCGAGCCCGACCGGCTCAACGTCGCCATCAACGGCGTCTGGGTGTGCAAGAACGGCGGCGTCGGCGAGGACCGCGAGAAGGTCGACATGCGCTACCGCGAGGTGCACATCGTCGCCGACCTCGCGGCGGGCTCCGAGACCGCCACGATCTGGACCAACGACCTGACCGCGGAATACGTCCACGAGAACAGCGCGTACTCGTCATGAGCACTACCCGCAAGCACACCGCCCTGCCCAAGGCCCAGATCCTCATCGAGGCGCTGCCCTGGCTGGTCCGCCACAACGGCAGGACCGTCGTCATCAAGTTCGGCGGCAACGCCATGGTCGACGAGGACCTGAAGGCCGCCTTCGCGCAGGACGTCGTCTTCCTGCACCACGCCGGCCTCAAGCCCGTCGTCGTGCACGGCGGCGGCCCGCAGATCAGCGCCGCCCTCGACAAGCACGGCATCGTCAGCGAGTTCAAGGCCGGCCTGCGCGTCACCACCGAGGACGCCATGGACGTCGTGCGCATGGTCCTCGCCGGACAGGTGCAGCGCGAACTGGTCGGGCTGCTCAACGAGCACGGCCCGCTCGCCGTCGGCCTCACCGGCGAGGACGCCCACACCATCACCGCCACCAAGCACCAGCCCGAGATCGACGGAGAACGGGTCGACATCGGACGGGTCGGCGAGATCACCTCGATCGACACGGGCGCCATCGAGGCCCTCATCGCCGACGGCCGCATCCCGGTCGTCTCCTCGATCGCCCGCTCCCAGGACGACGGACACGTCTACAACGTCAACGCCGACACGGCGGCCGCGGCACTCGCCGCCGCCCTGGGCGCCGAGACCCTCATGGTCCTCACCGACGTCGAGGGCCTCTACGAGGACTGGCCGAACTCCGACGAGGTGATCAGCCGCCTCACCGCTTCCCAACTGGAGAAGCTGCTGCCGGAGCTGTCCTCCGGCATGGTCCCGAAGATGGAGGGCTGCCTGCACGCCGTGCGCAACGGCGTCACCACCGCCCGCGTCATCGACGGACGGGTCCAGCACTCGATCCTGCTGGAGATCTTCACGGATGAAGGAATCGGCACGATGGTCGTGCCCGACGAGAAGCCGGCCGAACAGGGGGAGCCGTCATGAGCAACCAGGAACTGACCGCGCGGTGGCAGGGCGCGCTCATGGACAACTACGGAACCCCGCGGCTCCCGCTCGTGCGCGGTGAGGGCACCCGGGTGTGGGACGCCGACGGCAAGGAGTACCTCGACCTCGTCGGCGGCATCGCGGTCAACGCGCTCGGCCACGCCCACCCGGCCGTCGTGGAGGCCGTGAGCCGGCAGATCGCGTCGCTGGGCCACGTCTCCAACCTCTTCGTCGCCGAACCGCCCGTCGCCCTCGCCGAACGGCTGCTCCAGCACTTCGGCCGGGACGGCAGGGTCTACTTCTGCAACTCCGGCGCCGAGGCCAACGAGGGCGCCTTCAAGATCGGGCGGCTGACCGGCCGGACCCACATGGTCGCCACCCAGGGCGGCTTCCACGGCCGCACCATGGGCGCCCTCGCGCTCACCGGCCAGCCCGGCAAGCAGGACGGCTTCCATCCGCTGCCCGGCGACGTCACCCACGTCCCCTACGGCGACGCGCAGGCGCTGGCCGCCGCCGTGACCGAGGAGACCGCCCTCGTCGTCATCGAGCCGATCCAGGGCGAGAACGGCGTCGTGGTGCCGCCGGCCGGCTACCTCAAGGCCGCCCGGGCGATCACCGCGGCGACCGGCTCCCTGCTCGTGCTGGACGAGGTGCAGACCGGCATCGGCCGCACCGGGCACTGGTTCGAGTACCAGGCCCACGAGGGCGTCCTGCCGGACGTCGTGACGCTGGCGAAGGGCCTCGGCGGCGGGCTGCCGATCGGCGCCACCGTCGCCTTCGGCCGCGCCGCCGAGCTGCTCCGGCCCGGCCGGCACGGCACGACCTTCGGCGGCAACCCCGTCGCGTGCGCCGCCGGGATCGCCGTCCTCGACACCATCGCCGACGACGGCCTGCTGGAGAACGTCAAGCGGCAGAGCGAGAAGCTGCGCGACGGGATCGAGGGCCTGGGCCACCCGTTGATCGATCACGTCCGGGGCGCGGGCCTCCTCCTGGGTATCGTGCTCACCGAGCCGCTCGCGCCCCAGGTGCAGCAGGCGGCTCAGGAGGCCGGTCTCCTCGTGAACGCGCCCGCCCCCGACGTCATCCGGCTCATGCCGCCGCTGAACCTGCGGGACGACGAGGTGGACGCCTTCCTCGCAGCGCTGCCCGGCCTCCTCGACGCAGTGGGCGGGGACGGACGATCCGGGGAATGAGACGACGATGAGTCAGGCGCAGGACCACGACGAGCAGCCGGGGGCGAACGGGCCCGCCGTGCCGCAGACACGCACCGCCCGCCACCGCCGGATCGTCGACATCCTCAACCGGCAGGCCGTGCGCTCCCAGAGCCAGCTGGCGAAACTGCTCGCCGACGACGGGCTGAGCGTCACCCAGGCGACGCTCTCCCGGGACCTGGACGAGCTGAACGCGGTGAAGATCCGCAACACCGACGGCGACCTGATCTACGCGGTGCCCAGCGAGGGCGGTTTCCGTACGCCGCGCGCGCCGCTGGGGGAGTCGGCGAAGGAGGAGCGGATGCGGCGGCTCTCCCAGGAGCTGCTGATCTCGGCGGAGGCCTCGGCGAACCTCGTGGTCCTGCGCACCCCTCCGGGGGCGGCGCAGTTCCTCGCCTCGGCGATCGACCAGGCGGAGCTGCACGACATCCTGGGCACGATCGCGGGGGACGACACACTGCTGCTGATCAGCCGGGAGCCGACGGGGGGACAGGCCCTGGCCGACCACTTGCTCCGGTTGGCGCAGAACGGCCACTGAGTCGCCTGGTGACCGTGGTGCGCCGGCTGCGGGTGCCTGGTGACCGTGGTGCGCCGGCTGCGGGTGTGTGGGGCCCGGCGGTGCGCCGGCTGCGGGTGTGTGGGGCCCGGCGGTGCGCCGGCTGCGGGTGTGTGGGGGCTGGTCGCGCAGTTCCCCGCGCCCCCTTCGGGCCCGGTGAGCCGCGGGCAGTGGTGTCTCCCCCAGCGCCTCAGAGGTCCGGGGCCCCACCGCCCGGCTCACCCCAGCCGCCTCGCCAACCCCCCGGTGCAGCGCACCTCGTCGCCCGCCGTGATCAGCAGTGCCTCCACGTCCGGCAGCGACTCCAGCCAGGCCGCCCCCTCCCGCGACCCCATCGCGAACGCGGCCGTCGCCCAGCAGTCCGCCCAGGTCAGCTCGGGGGCGACGACCGTCACGGCGACGAGATCCGTCACCGCGGAGCGGCCCGTGCGGGGGTCGACGATGTGCGCCCCCCGCTCCGCCGTACCCGACGTGGCCACGGCCAGCTCGTCCGCGCCGGCCGCCGACACCACGGCCGCGAGCCCACCCGGCCGCAGGGGGTCCGAGACGCCCACCCGCCACGGCCGCTCCGGCCCGGGCACGCCCAGCAACTGCACATCGCCGCCGCCGTTGACGCTGACCCCGCTCACCCCGGCCCCGGCGACGATCCGGGCCGCCCGCTCGGCGGCCCACCCCTTCACGATCCCGGTCGGGTCGAGCGGGCCGTCGTAGCGCAGGCTGAACCAGCCCCCGCTCACCCGCTCCGCCTCGGCGCCCAGCTCCAGCACCTCGGCCACCTCGGGATCGCACTCCTCGACGCCCAGCTCCCCGCGCACCAGCCGGGAGACCTGGCTGTCCTCGCGGTAGGTGCTGAACACCTCGTCGACCCGGTGCAGCGAGGCGACCGCCGCCCGCAGCGCCGCCCGCACCGCCTCGGGTTCCCCGCCGCGGACGTCGAAGGAGAAGACCGTCCCCATGACCTCCTCCGCGTGACGCACCGCGGCGGGAGCCTGCGCCGACTCGGCCACCGCGTCAGCCACCGGCCCGGTCCAGCGCCGACTGCAGGGACTGCTGGTAGCCCGCGCTGGTGTACGTCGCCCCGGACACCGCGTCGATGTCCGCGCTGCCGGCCGCGACGGCCGCCTGGTTGAGCTCGGGCACTGCGGTCGCGGTGATCTGGTCGCTCCGGCCGCCCTTGGGCGCCTGCACCGCCTCCGCCTCGGTGATCTTCCCGCCCGCGACGGTGATGCGGACCTGCACCGCGCCGTACTGGGTCTGGGCCGCGTCCCCGGTGAAGGTGCCGGACGCCCGGGCGCTCCCGGACTCCTGCCCTCCCGACCCCGGCTCCTGCGACCCCGGCGACTGAGACTCCTGCGCCCCGGAGGCCTGTGACGACGACCCCGCGCTCGCGTTCGCCTTGTCGATCGCGGACTGGAGGGACTTCTGGTACCCGGTGCTGGTGTAGGTCGCCCCGGAGACCGTGTCGATGTCGGGGCTCTGCCCGGCGACCGTCGCCTCGTTGAGCTGCGGCACGGCGGTCGCGGTGATCCGGTCGCTCTGGCCGCCCTTGGGCGCCTGCACCGCCTCCGCCTTGGTGATCTCGTTCTTGCTGACGGTGATGCGGACCTGCACCGCGCCGTACTGGGTCTGCGCCGCGTCCCCGGTGAAGGTGCCCGAGACCTGGACGGTGCCGGAGCCCTGGGAGGCGCCCGCGCCCGCCTTCACCTTGTCCAGCGCCGACTGCAACGACTTCTTGTAGCCCTCGCTGGTGTACGTGGCCCCGGAGACGGAGTCGATGTCCGCGCTCTGCGCGGCGACCGCGGCCTGGTTGAGCTCGGGTACGGCGGTCGCGGTGATCTGGTCGCTCTGGCCGCCCTTGGGCGCCTGGACCGCCTCCGCCTGCGTGATCTTCCCGCCGGCGACGGTCAGCCGGACCTGCACGGCCCCGTACTGGGTCCGGGCCGCGTCACCGGTGACCGTGCCGGTTCCCGCGGCCTGGGCACCGCCCTGGACCGAGGACTGCGCGGGCGCCGTGCCCGCCGCCGAGGCCGGGTCCGACGACGGCTTCAGCGCCAGCAGCAGCACGATCCCGGACACGGTGGCGGCGCCGGCGAGCACGACGCGCCGGAAGGGGTGGCTCTTCCTCATCGCTTCCTGAGCTCCTGATTCCCGTCGCTCACATCTCGAACGACTCGTGATGGATGCGGCGGGCGGGGACCCCGGCGCCGCGCAAGGCCTCGTACACCGACTGCGCGAAACCGTTCGGCCCGCACATGAAGACGTCGTGGCGGTCGATGTCGGGGATCTTCCGTTGCAGCGACTCCGCCGAGATGTCGGGGCGCTCCCCGTCGGGGCTGTTGACCGCGTACATCAGCCGCGCCCCGCGCTCGTCGGCGATCTTCGCCAGCTCGTTCCACAGGGCCAGGTCCTGGGTGCTGTTGGCCCGGTAGAGGAGGGTGATGTCCCCGGCCGCGCCCGGCAGCGTCTCGAACAGCGCCCGCATCGGGGTGATCCCGACCCCGCCGGCCACCAGCAGCACCTTGCCGCGGCTGCGGCGGGACGCCGTCATCGCGCCGTACGGGCCCTCGGCCCACACCTTGGTGCCGGGCTTCAGCCCGCGCAGCGCCGCGCTGTGGTCGCCGATCGCCTTGACGGTGATCCGCAGCATCTCCGGGCGGGGCGCCGCCGACAGCGAGTACGGGTGGGAGCTGAACCGCATCCCCGGCGCCAGGAACCGCCACCGGAAGAACTGCCCGGCCTCCGCGCCCATCCGGTGCAGCCTGCGCCCGCCGATCAGCACCGACACGATCCCCGGCGTCTCCTCGACGACCGCCTCGACGTACAGGCGGTGACGCAGGTTCAGCCGGAGCGGGGTGAGGACGCGGTACCAGACGACCAGCGCGGTGACCGCCCCGTACAGGGCGTACCAGGCGGTCTTCGCGGCCGGCTGGACGGCGAAGTCGTTGCCCGTGGTGATCTGGTGCCAGAACGTCAGGAACACCGCGGCGTACGTCATCAGGTGGACGTGGTACCAGGTGTCGTAGGGCATCCGGCGGCGGACCGGGCCGATCGAGACCAGGCCGATGACCAGCAGCAGGCCGGTGCCGAGGGCGGCCTTGCCCATGTCGGGCAGCTGGTTCACGGAGTCGACGGTCTGCTGGACGATGTCGCCGAGCGACTTGCCGGCCTGGAGCGCGTAGCCCCACATGATGAGGAACACGTGCGCGAAGGTCAGGCAGAGGGTGTACCGGCCGGTCATCGCGTGCCAGCGGGCGACCCGGTCCGAGCCCACCCGCCGCTCCAGGGCCGGCACCCGGGCCATCTGGAGGACCACCAGTGCCATCAGATAGCCGGCGAGCAGACCGGTGATGCGTCCCGCGTTCAGGATCCGGCCGGTGTCGTCCGCGATGGACGGCGTGTTGTCCCACCACAGCCACAGCACGCCCGCGGCCCCCGCCCAGACGGCGATCAGCAGGGGGACGGCCGGGGAGCGGCGCGGGCGGATGCGGCGCATCGTCTGGCGGCGGGCGGCACGGCCGCCGGCGATCGTCGTGGTCACGGTTCCTCCGTGGGTACGGACCCTTGACCCACGAATACGTGCCGGTACCGCCAAGTGTTCAGCGGCCGTTCCCGGGTGTGCCGGACCGGGCGCCCGCCGACGGCGGAGCGGGCGGATCCGCCTCCGGGGGCGGATCCGCCCGCTCCGACATGTCAGCTCACGGGCCCAGCGGGTTGAGCAGGTCCGCCCGCCCCTCGAAGGCGTGCAGCAGCAGGTCGGTCATCTCGAAGACGTCCTTGGCGCTGCGCGCCGGGTCGGGGCTGAGGAAGGGGCGCCAGAAGGGGTCGCGCACGATGGAGTACCGGCTGCCCTCCATCGCCCGGTGGAAGACCTCGGCGACGATCCGCCCGCCGACGCCGGTCAGCCGCCCGCTGCCGTTCACCTCGGCCTCGCGCAGGACGTAGAACCACAGCGGGCAGTGGTCGACGAGCTTCGCCGTGAGGTCGGCGCCGAGCTGGGCCCCGGATCCGTTCGCGACGTCGGAGGCGAGCAGCGGCTTGACGCCGAGCGCCTTGGCCATCTGCTGGCCCGTGGCGAGGCGGAGCATGTTGCCACGGGTGAGGTTGCGGAAGGCCAGGTTGAGCTCGTTGGTGTCTCCCGGTGCGTTCGGCCGGCCCCCGAAGGAGCCCAGCGGCAGCTCGGCGAGTGGGTTGACCAGCAGTGTGTCGATCCTCTTCGCCACGTTGGACTTGGCCGCCGGCACACCCAGGTCAGGCCGGCCGCCGGCCGGGAAGTCGAACAGCCGCCGCAGGTCGGCGATCCAGTTGGTGGGCAGCCGCTCGAACCCGCCGGCCTCGGGGTCGTCGGGGTCGTCGGGCGGCGGGGAGAGGATGCCGCTGGTGCCGCTGAACTGGAACAGCAGGCGCAGGGTGCCGGCGCCGTCGTCGAAGATCCGGTTCCAGTTGTAGGCCCCGCGGACCATGCTGTGACCCATCCGGTAGGCGGCCACCGAGAACTCGATCGGCATCGTCGGGCGGTCGTGCTCGCCGGCCCGGGGCTCGAAGAACCTGCGCCCCTGGGTGAACACCTCGTCCACGAGGGCCGGTTCGACGATCCGGCCGAGGAAGTCGTGCCGCAGCATCCACTGGTAGTGCTTGACGACCGTCTCCCGGGCGGTCTCGAACAGCACCGCGCTCGAGACGCCCTTGTCGACGAGGTCGGCCACGACCCTGTTGTGGAAGCGGATGAACGCGGCGTGGATCTGGGCGACGGCCAGGTTCTCGTCGTTGCGCGGGTCCGGGATCAGCGGCCGGCGCCGCTCGGACCTCAGCGAGCCGACGCCCGCCCGGGGCAGGTCGAATCCGGTGAGGGGCAGGCCGACCAGGTGGTCCTCGCCGGGGCGGGGCAGGCCCTGGGTCGTGCCGGTCCGCAGGCGCAGCCCGTCGTCCTCGTAGAAGCGGCGGTCGACGGGGTGGTCCGGTCCGAGCCCGTAGAGGCTGTCCAGGTCCAGTGCCGGGGAGCGGCCCTGGAGGAGCTGGTCGACGGTGACGTCCTTGCCCAGGTGCACGGCGGTGGCGTCCAGGGTCAGGTCGTGGTCGACGAACTGGCCGAGGTAGGTGAAGCCGGCCGGGACCGCGGGGTTGTTGGAGTCGGGCTGGGGCCGGCCGGCGCCGGTCATCGCCTCGGCGAGCGCCACCCGGGCGTCGTGGTCGAGCAACTGCTCGGTCCGAGCCTGGGGGCCCAGACGGGAGAACTGGAACTTGCGCAGGGCCGCGAGGGCCGACGCCTTGACCGGTGTCACCGGCCCCTCGCTCCCGTCGTCGGTGAGCACACCCTCACCGACGACGAAGAACGACGAGCGGACATGGCGTTTGCTCTGCGGTTCGCGTGAGGATCGGAACATGATTCCCCCATGTGTTCCTGTCGGCGCGCATGATGGCGCCCACGCTAGGTGACCCGAGCACCGGATGGGAGAATTCCGTCAAATACCGCAGTGATCCTACATTTCTGTACATTCAGTCAATCTGCGTAAACCGGGCAGGCGGGAGGGGGAGGGGGACGCCCGGCAGTCCGTCGATGCTCGTGGCGATGTGCTCCTTTTTCTCGAAGTACGCGCTGAGCGAGGCGTCGTCCTCCCGGGCGAACCGCTTCCCGTGCAGCTCGCGGTCCTCGTCGTACGTCATGAAGGGCACCGCGTACCCGCAGGTGTCCCGCACGAGTTCGGCGTGCACGAGGATGACCGCGCGCAGACCGTGCGGCGTCGGGTCGATGTCAGGGAAGTGGGTGAGGAGCGGGCCGAAGCGCGGGTCGTCGCGGAAGACCGGCTCGCCGCGGCCGTGCACCCGCACGATGTTCGGCGGGCCCTGGAACGCGCACCACATCAGGGTGATCCGGCCGTTCTCGCGCAGATGCGCGACGGTCTCGGCGTTGGAGCCGGCGAAGTCGAGGTAGGCCACGGTGCGGTCGTCGACGACGGCGAACGACCCCTTCAGGCCCTTGGGGGAGAGGTTGACCGTGCCGTCGGCGGACAGGGGCGCGGTCGCGGTGAAGAACAGGGGCTGCTCCTCGATGAACGTACGGAGCCTGCCGTCTATGCGCTCATAGGTCTTTCCCATGTCCGGTGATTATCCGGGACTTTCCTCCGTTCGTCCGAGGAAATCTCCGGGGTGGTGGGCCCGAACGCCGCGACGGCCGCCCCGGCCGGCGCTCCACGGGGCGGCCGCCGCGCCTGTCACGTCACTGGTTCAACGTGCAGGCGGCCAGGGCGTCGAGGCCTTCGGGGCGGGCGGCGGTGCGGCCGATGGCGGTGGCGATGCGGTTGACGGTGGCGATGCGTTTGTCTTCGAGGGGGCCGAGGATGGCGTTCTGGACGAAGTTGGGGCCGCCTTGGCCGACGGTGTCGGCGAGGCGTTGGTTGGCTTCGGCGATCTGGGTGTCGAGCAGGGCGAGGTTGCGGTCGACCTCCGCTTCTGCGGTGGCGGGGACGGCGGGGAGCTGTGAGGCGACGTCCGGGCAGGTGATCGTGGAGACGTCGGTGCCGGTGTCGCCCGTCTCCCCGGCGTTCCCCGCGTCTTCCGCGTCGTCGGCTCCACCCGTCGACTCGGTCGCCGTGGCGCTCGGGGTGGCCGTGGTGCCGGTACCGGCCGTGTCGAGGGTGCACGGAGCCAGTGCGTCGAGGCCTTCGGGGCGGGCGGCGGTGCGGCCGATGGCGGTGGCGATGCGGTTGACGGTGGCGATGCGTTTGTCTTCGAGGGGGCCGAGGATGGCGTTCTGGACGAAGTTGGGGCCGCCTTGGCCGACGGTGTCGGCGAGGCGTTGGTTGGCTTCGGCGATCTGGGTGTCGAGCAGGGCGAGGTTGCGGTCGACCTCCGCCTGCGCGGTGGCGGGGACGGAGGGGAGCTGGGAGGCCACGTCCGGGCAGGTGATCGTGCCGGGGGAGGCGAGTGTCCTGGCGTCCGTGGCGCTCTTCCCGGACGACTCCCCGGCGAGGGCGGAGTTCACGACCACGGCGCCGGTCAGCGCCAGAGCGGCGGCGGCGCCGATGGCCGCCACACGACGCTTGTTGTACTTCGGAAGAGCCCTGGACATGCGGATGCCTCACTTGGGTCGGGGACGGGTGGACGGACCGGCGCCGGCGGGTTCAGCGGTGAGTACGGGTAAGCGGTTGCTGGTGTTCAAGGGGCCCGCGAAAAGTTCGCCGGGGGCGGCGGTGTCCGAGGAGACGGGCCCGAGCCGGAGCCTGATTGACGAATCATGCAGAGTTCTGCATACTCATGCATGGTGACGGCAGGTGGAACGGGGCACCGTCCGAGCGGATCCGGACACCATCCAGGCGGATCATCCACACCCCTTGCGAGGAGCAGCACAAGTGAGCAGCAACAGCGGTGACGTCCGGCTCTGGGGCGGCCGTTTCGCCGACGGTCCCGCCGAGGCCCTGGCCAAGCTGTCCGCGTCCGTCCACTTCGACTGGCGGCTCGCGCCGTACGACATCGCCGGTTCGCGCGCCCACGCGCGCGTGCTGCACAAGGCGGGCCTGCTCGCGGACGACGAGCTGACGGGCATGCTCGCGGGCCTGGACCGGCTCGAGGCGGACGTGGCGGACGGCTCCTTCACCGGCACCGTCGCCGACGAGGACGTGCACACCGCCCTGGAGCGCGGCCTCCTGGAGCGCCTCGGCCCCGACCTCGGCGGCAAGCTGCGCGCGGGACGGTCGAGGAACGACCAGGTCGCCACCCTCTTCCGGATGTACCTGCGGGACCACGCCCGGATCGTCGGCGGCCTGATCGCCGAGCTCCAGGACGCGCTGATCGGCCTGGCGGAGGCCCACCCCGACGTGGCGATGCCCGGCCGCACCCACCTCCAGCACGCCCAGCCGGTCCTCTTCGCCCACCACGTCCTCGCGCACGTGCAGTCCCTCTCCCGGGACGCCGAGCGGCTGCGCCAGTGGGACGAGCGCACGGCGGTCTCGCCGTACGGCTCCGGCGCGCTCGCGGGGTCGTCGCTCGGTCTCGACCCCCAGGCGGTCGCCCAGGACCTCGGCTTCGAGCACGGCAGCGTCGGCAACTCCATCGACGGCACGGCGTCCCGCGACTTCGTCGCCGAGTTCGCCTTCATCACCGCGATGATCGGGGTCAACCTCTCCCGGATCGCCGAGGAGATCATCATCTGGAACACGAAGGAGTTCTCCTTCGTCACCCTGCACGACGCGTTCTCCACCGGCTCGTCGATCATGCCGCAGAAGAAGAACCCGGACATCGCCGAGCTGGCGCGCGGCAAGTCGGGCCGTCTGATCGGCAACCTGACGGGCCTGCTGGCCACCCTGAAGGCGCTGCCGCTCGCGTACAACCGTGACCTCCAGGAGGACAAGGAGCCGGTCTTCGACTCCTGCGACCAGCTCGAGGTCCTCCTCCCCGCCTTCACCGGCATGATCGCCACGCTCACCGTCCACCGCGAGCGCATGGAGGAACTGGCCCCGGCCGGCTTCTCGCTCGCCACCGACATCGCCGAGTGGCTGGTCAAGCAGGGCGTGCCGTTCCGGGTGGCGCACGAGGTCGCCGGCGAGTGCGTGAAGGTCGCCGAGGCAGAGGGCAAGGAGCTCGACGAGCTCACCGACGAACAGTTCGCGAAGATCTCCGCCCACCTCACCCCCGAGGTGCGCTCCGTCCTCAACGTCCCCGGCGCCCTCGCCTCCCGCGACGGCCGCGGCGGTACCGCGCCCAGTGCGGTCGCGATCCAGCTGTCGGAGGTCAAGCGGAACGTAGCGGCCCAGCACGCATGGGCGACGGCGAAGAAGAAGAGCTGAGGCGAGCGCCCTGAAGGAGCGCGGGGACAGCGCCCTGGAGGGGCGCGGGGAACTGCGCGACGAGCCACGACGATCCCGCACTCGCCACAGCACCGCGGCGACCGCGGCGACGGGTCTCTCAGGCGAAGGTCATCGCGGGTTACGTTGGTCGAAGCCGTACCGGACCGACCGAACGGAGCCCGCGATGCCCTTCGCCCGCCTCGCCTCAGCGACGACCCCCACCTGCCACCTCGGACTGGGTCTCGCCGCCGTCGGCCGCCCCGGCTACATCAACCTCGGCCGGGACCGCGACCTCGGAGAGGACCGCAGCGTCGAGACGCTGCGCGCCCGCACCGGCGAACTCCTCGACGCGGCCTACGCCCAGGGCGTCCGCTACATCGACGTCGCCCGCTCCTACGGCCGTTCAGAGGAGTTCCTCGCAGACTGGCTCCGGGCCCGCCCCGACGTCGACGACGTAGTCGTCGGCAGCAAATGGGGCTACACCTACACCGCCGGCTGGACCACCGACGCCGAGCGGCACGAGGTCAAGGAGCACGGCCTCGCCACGTACGAGAGGCAGCGCGCCGAGACGGCCGGGCTGCTCGGCGACCGGCTCGACCTCTACCAGATCCACTCGCTGACCCCCGACAGCCCGGCCCTCACCGACAAGGAACTCCACGCGAAGCTGGCGGAGGCCGCGGCCGGTGGCCTCACCGTCGGCTTCTCCACCAGCGGCCCCGCCCAGGCCGACGCGATCCGCGCCGCCGTCGCGATCACGGTCGACGGCCACCCCCTCTTCCGTACCGTCCAGTCGACGTACAACGCGCTGGAGACCTCCGCGGGCCCCGCCCTCGCCGAGGCCCACGCGGCCGGACTGACGGTGATCGTCAAGGAGGGCATGGCCAACGGGCGTCTCGCGGAGCCGCACGCGCCGGACGCCCTGCGGGCCGTCGCGGCCGAGACCGGCCTGGGCTGCGACGCCGTCGCCCTCGCGCTGATCCTCGCGCAGCCGTGGGCCGGGGTCGTCCTCTCCGGCGCCGCGACCACCGCCCAGCTCGCCTCCAACCTGCACGCGGCCGTCGTCGACCTCGACGAGGAGCAGCGGGCGAGGCTCGGCACACTCGCCGAGGAACCGCAGGCCTACTGGGAGCGCCGCGGCCGGCTGCCCTGGCACTGAGCCGTCACCGGAAAACACCCCTCTGACACCACCCTCCTGAGACTCGCGCGCCATAGTGAGACATTGATGTCTCACATGGGCTACTCTCGTCTCATGGCTGTCGACCGAGACCATGTGCTGCGCAGCGCAGCCGCCCTGCTGACCCGCAAAGCCACCGCGACCATGGACGAGGTCGCCAAGGCCGCCGGGATCAGCCGCGCCACCCTGCACCGCCACTTCGCCGGGCGGGACGCGCTCGTGCGGGCACTGGAGGCGCTGGGCATCGCGGAGTGCGAGGCCGCGCTGGACGCGGCCCGGCTCGACGAGGGCCCGGCGGGCGACGCCGTCAGCCGCCTCGTCCGCGAGCTCGAACCCGCCGCCGGACTGCTGTCCTTCCTCTACACCGAGAACCAGCTCTTCGAGGGCGAAGGGCAGAACGAGGGCTGGGACCGGCTCGACGCGCGGATCGCCGCCCTGTTCCGGCGCGGCCAGCACAACGGCGAGTTCCGCATCGACCTCACACCGGCCTGGCTCACCGAGGCCCTCTACGGCCTCATCGCCTCCGGCGCCTGGGTCGTGCTGAGCGGCAAGGTCGCCGCCAAGGACTTCCACCACATGATCGTCGAACTGCTGCTCGGCGGCGCGCTGCGCCACCCCGCACCACAGCACCCCGCACCACAGCACCCCGCACCACGGAGAGAGGAACCATGACCAGCACCCTGCAGCCGGCCGCGACGACGGCGGAGGTGAGCCGTCCGGGCCGCTGGCTCGCGCTCTCCGTCCTCGTGCTCGCCGTGCTGCTGGTGGCCGTCGACGCGACCGTCCTCGGTCTCGCGACCCCCTACATCAGCGAGGACCTCCAGCCCACCGGCACCCAGCTCCTCTGGATCGGCGACGTCTACTCCTTCGTCATCGCGGGCCTGCTCGTCTCGATGGGCAGCCTGGGCGACCGCATCGGCCGCAAGCGGATCCTGCTCGGCGGTGCCACGGCGTTCGGCCTGATATCCGTCCTCAACGCCTACGCCGCGACACCGGAGACGATGATCGCGGCCCGGGCGCTGCTCGGTGTCGCCGGAGCGACCCTCATGCCCGCCACCCTCGCCCTGATCCGCAACCTCTTCCACGACCCGCGCGAGCGCAGCCTGGCCGTCGGCATCTGGGGCGCCACCGCCTCCGCCGGCACGGCCGTCGGCCCCATCGCGGGAGGCTTCCTGCTGGAGCACTTCTGGTGGGGCTCGGTCTTCCTGATCAACCTGCCCGTGATGGTCGTCCTGGTCCTCGTCGGCAGCAAGCTCCTGCCGGAGTCCAGGAACCCCGATCCCGGCCCCTGGGATCTGCCCAGCGTCGTCCTGTCGCTGGCCGGCGTCATCGGCGTGGTCTACGCGGTCAAGGAGGCCGCCACCCACGGCCCCACCTGGGACGCCCTCGCGGTCGGTGCGCTCGGTGCGGCGGCCCTCCACGGCTTCGTGCGCCGTCAGCTCACCCTGCCGGCCCCGCTGCTGGACGTGCGGCTGTTCCGCAACCGGGGCTTCAGCGGTGCCGTCCTGGCCGACCTGCTGACCGTGCTCGGACTGTCCGGCCTGGTCTTCTTCCTCTCCCAGTACCTGCAACTCGTCCAGGGGCGGGGCCCGTTGGAGGCGGGTCTGGCCGAACTGCCCGCGGCGATCGGCGCGGTGGCCGCGGGTCTGGTCGCGGGCCGGGCGGCGCGCCGGTTCTCGGTCCGCGCGGTGGTCTGCGGCGGTCTCGCGGCCGTGGGCCTGGCCCTGGCCGCGCTGACCGTCCTGGACCGGTCCACGGGCTACCCGCTGCTGGGAGGCGCCCTCCTGGTCGTCGGCCTGGGCGCCGGATTCTCCTTCACGGTGACCGCCGACGTGATCCTGTCCTCGGTCCCCAAGGAACAGGCGGGCGCGGCCTCCGCGGTGTCCGAGACGGCGTACGAACTGGGCGCCGCCCTCGGCATCGCCGCACTCGGCTCGATCGTGACGGGCGTGTACCGGGGCTTCACCGCACCGGCGGGCACCCCCGGCGCGGCCCACGAGTCACTGGGCGGCGCGGTGGAGGCGGCGACGGAGATGCCGGCGGCCGCGGCCCGGGAGATGCTGGCCTCGGCGCGCGGGGCGTTCGTCGACGGCCTCTCCGTCGCCGCAGGCCTCGGAGCGGTGGTCCTGCTGGTCACGGCGGTCGCGGCATGGTTCCTGCTGCGGAACGCACGGCTGGAGAACCCCCGGCTGGAGAACCGCCCCTGAAGGGGCCCGGGGCCCGGGCCCCTGTGCCGGATGGCACGCGGGCGCGGACGAACACCACGCGCCCGCACCCGCCGGAGACGGCCGGCCGAGGTGACGGTCAGCCGAGAAGGCGGCCGGCCGAGAAGGCCTACGCCGCCTTCGCCTTGGTCGCGTACATGTCCACGTACTCCTGCCCGGACAGCCGCATGACCTCCGTCATCACCGAGTCGGTCACCGCCCGCAGCACGTAGCGGTCACGGTCCATGCCCTCGTAGCGGGAGAACTCCATGGCCTCACCGAAGCGGACGGTGACCCGCCCCGGCCGGGGCATCCCGGCACCGCCCGGCTGGAGCTTGTCCGTGCCGATCATCGCGAAGGGGACGACGGGCGCCCCGGTCATCAGCGTCAGCCGGGCGATGCCCGTACGGCCGCGGTACAGACGTCCGTCGGGCGACCGGGTGCCCTCGGGGTAGATGCCGAAGACCCTGCCCTCCTCCAGCACCCGCCGGCCGGTCGTCAGCGCGGCCACCCCGCCGCGGCCGCCGTCCCGGTCCACCGGGATCATGCCGACGCCGGTGAAGAACCAGGCCATCAGCCGGCCCTTGAGGCCCTTGCCGGTGACGTACTCGTCCTTGCCGATGAAGAAGACCTGCCGGTCGCACACGAGCGGCAGGATCATCGAGTCGATGAAGGTGAGGTGGTTGCCGGCCAGGATGACGGGACCGTCCCCCGGGATGTGCTCCGCGCCTTCCACACGGGGGCGGAACATCAGGCGCATGATCGGTCCGAGCACTGCCTTGATGAGCGCGAAGCGGGACAACGAGCCCTCCGATGTCAAGGGATAGCGGTATGAGTCTGTGCAGGTGAGGACGATACTCGCGGCGCCCCTGGAACCGCACATCGGGTTCACCGAGGTCTTACGTACTGTTGACGTACGTTTACCTGAACGGACGCCCCGCCGCCGGTCCGTCACGCGGACGGACCGGTGTGACGGATGTCGCGGCCGAGGCGGTCCCGGACCGGCGCGGACCGTGGCGGCCCTCGCTCCACCGTCACCGGGCACGGCCGCCCGTCACCGGGCACGGCCGCCCGTCACCGGGCACGGCCGCCCGTCACCGGGCACGGCCGCCCGTCACCGGGCACGGCCGCCCGTCACCGGGCACG
>NZ_JBHWKO010000005.1:0-90980 GCF_042731035.1 Streptomyces sp. NPDC059895 | reverse complement strand
ACGGCCGCCCGTCACCCGGCACGGCCGCCAGCCACCCGGTGCGGCCCGCCGCCCGTTGTGCGCGGCGCGCCGTGTCACCGGCGCGGAAGCGCTCGACGCCGTACGCCGTACGCCGGCGAGCGCCACCGCGGCCCGGGCCGGCCGGCCCCGGCCCGCTCCGGCCGACACCGAGCGGCTACCCCGCCCCGCCGCGCCGAATCGACGGACCGTCACGACAGCGTCGGAAACCGGCCATCTCCCGTCACTCGCCCGTTCGGGCCGGAGCCTCCCTTCGGTCATGTGAAGGCCCCTACGATCTGCGCGCACCACACCAGCCGACGGCAGGGAGGCCTCATGGGAACGCACGAGTCGCAGGAGTCGCGGAAGTCGCAGCACGCGCCGGAGTCGAACGACCGGGCGAGCGGAACCGGACGGCGGGCGTTCCTCGGAGCGGCCGCCGTCCTCGGGGCCGGCGGCACGGCGCTCGGCCTGACCGGCACCGCCCGGGCCGCCGGGACCCGGACCGGCGCCGCCGGCAGCGGCAAGGGCCTGAAGAGCCTGCCCGTGCCGACGATCATCGGGCACCGGGGTGCCAGCGGCTACCGTCCCGAGCACACCCTCGGCTCCTACCAGCTCGCCCTCGACCTCGGCGCCGACATCGTCGAGGCCGGCGACCTCGTCCCCACCAAGGACGGCCACCTCGTCTGCCGCCATGAGCCCGAGATCGGCGGCACCACGGACGTCGCCGACCACCCCGAGTTCGCCGACCGGAAGACCACCAAGGTCCTCGACGGCGTCTCCACCACCGGCTGGTTCACCGAGGACTTCACGCTCGCCGAGCTGAAGACCCTGCGCGCGACCGAACGCATCCCGGCCAACCGCCCGCACAACACCCTCTACGACGGCCGCTGGGAGATCCCCACCTTCGAGGAGGTCCTCGCCTGGCAGGACGAGCAGACCCGGGAGCGCGGCAAGCAGGTCTGGATCTACCCCGAGCTCAAGCACCCCACCTACTTCCGCAAGCTGGGCCTGGGCCTGGAGGAGCGGGTCGCCAAGCTGCTGCGCCGGGAGGGCAAGGACGACAGGAACGCGCCGGTCATCCTGCAGTCCTTCGAACCGACCAGCATCCAGCGCCTGAACAAGCTGGTCGACAACCCCCTCGTCGTCCTCCTCTCCACCGCCGCCAGCCGCCCCTGGGACTTCGTCGAGACCGGGGACCCGCGCACCGTCGCCGACCTCATCACCCGCAAGGGCCTGCGGGAGATCGCCGGCTACGCCCAGGGCATCGGCCCCACCCTCGACCTGGTCGTCCCGAAGGACGCGAACGGCAACCTCGGCACCCCGACGACCCTGGTGAAGGACGCCCACGCGGCCGGCCTGATCCTGCACCCCTACACCCTGCGCAACGAGAACCCCTTCCTGCCCGCGGAGTTCCGCAAGGGCACCGACGCGGACGCCTACGGCGACGTCTTCGGCGCCTACCGGGCGTACTTCGCGACCGGCATCGACGGTGTCTTCACCGACCAGCCCGACACCGGCCTGCTGGCCCGCGAGGACCACGTCAACGGCTGACCGACCCGTTGGGGTGACAAACCGGCCGCCCGGGCAACCCCGCCCCGGGCGGCCGCGTCGTGCCGCACATGACGCACGACCTGCTCGCCGCCCTGCGCCCGCTGCTCACCGCGGAGGCCTCCGCCGAGGCGCACGCCACCGGAACCGAGCCCGCCGACCTCGAACAGGCGGTCTGGCTGCGCCTGCTGGAACACCTCGCCACCGACGGCCGGCCGCCCCTCGACCCGCACGGCTGGCTGCGCGGCGCCGTCCGCGCCGAGTCCCGCCGCACCCGCCGCACCACCCGCCGGGAACGGCCCTACGAGACCGATCCCGCCGACGACGGCGAACACGGCCCCGAACACCTCGCCCTCACCGCCGCCCGCCACCGCGCCCTGCGCGACGCCGTGCGCCGGCTCCCCGGCCGCTGCCCCCGTCTCCTCCAGGCACTGCTGTCGCCGCGGGACCTCACGTACCGGGAGATCGCGGGGGAGTTGGGTATCTCACAGGGCAGCCTCGGACCGGAACGTTCCAGATGTCTGGGATGTCTGCGGCGTCAGCTCGCGCCGGAGGTTGCGGCCCGCGAAGTGCGGGGATAGGAGTGAAGGACCACGAGCGATCAGGTGAGCGGGAGGCGTGCGCACATGGGCATGAGCGTGACCATCTCGGTGGCGACCGAGCAGGATGCCGAGCAGATCTTCAGGTTGCAGTACCTGTGTTTCCAGAGCGAGGCCGCCCTCTACGGCAACTACCGCATCGCCCCCCTCGTCCAGACCCTCGACTCGGTCCGGCAGGAGCTCGCCTCCGACTGCGTCTTCGTGGCGCGGCTGGGCGACGAGGTCGTCGGCTCGGTCCGCGGCTCCATCACCGAGGACGGCGCCGCCGCCATCGGCAAGCTCTGCGTCCACCCCCGCCTCCAGGGGCACGGCATCGGCGCCCGGCTGCTGCGCGCCGCCGAGTCCGCCCTCGCCGAGGAACGCGGCGCCACCAAGTTCCGCCTCTTCACCGGCCACCGCAGCGAGGGCAACCTCCGCCTCTACCGCCGCGTCGGCTACGAGACGGTCGGCACCTCCCAGGGCGCCGACGGCGTACCGATGATCGTCCTGGAGAAGGCGGCCGGGGCGTACGTGGCTACGGCGTGACCGTGCGCGACCTGCGCAGCCAGTACAGCGCCGTCAACGGCAGCAGCACCGGGATGAACACGTACCCCATCCCGTAGTCCGACCACACGGTCGAGTCGGGGAAGGCCGACGGCTCCACCAGCGTCCACGTCCCGACCACCAGCACCCCCGCGAGTTCGGCGGCGCAGCACACCTGCGCCGCCCTCCGCGCCGTCTCCCCACCCCGCACCAGCGAGTACGTGATGAAGCCGTACACGATCCCGGCCAGCGCGGACAGCGAGTACGCCAGTGGCGCCCGGTCGAACTCCGTGGCGATCTGGTAGGCGGACCGCGACACGGCCCCGACCACCATCACGCCGTAGAACCACACCAGCACCAGCCCCGGGCCCCCGATGAGCCGCGCCGGCTTCTCCTCCACGGCCGCCATCTCAGCCTCCCCAGATGTCATAGAGCCGCACCTCGAGCACGGCGAGCACGACGGCGCCGGCCGAGACCGTCACCGAACCCCACCGCGTCCGCTCGGCCAGCGACATGAACCCCGCCGCCGGCACGCACGCGAACGCCCCCAGCAGATAGGCCACGAAGATCGTCGTGCCCTGCGCCGGTTCCTCGCCCCGCGCCAGCCGCACGATCCCGATCACCAGCTGCGCCAGCGCCAGGACCGAGACCACGGCCATCCCGATGAAGTGCCAGTCCTTCGTCGGCTGGTCACGGTAGGCCGCCCAGCCGCACCACGCGGCCAGCAGCAGCGCGGCGACCCCGGTCACCAGCGTCAGGACATCAAGCATGCAGCGACCTTAGTACGGCGTGACCGGCCCCTCGCGGTCGGCCCCGGGCCGCATCGACCCGCCGCCCGGGCCCTCGGCGCGAGGACCGTGGCGTTGGCCACAACCCATCGGTCCGGCGACCTGGCGCCGACCCGCTCACGCAGGAGCTGTCCGCCTTGTCCGCCCTGGTCACCGACGGGGAGGGGAGATCTCCGGGCGTGTTGGGGGCGGGTCCACGGCCGTCCATGATTCGGACGTCCGGGCTCTGTCAGGACCGTACGTCTGGTTTACTGATCGCATGACCACCACGAGCAGCCGCACCCTTGCGACCGAGGCGACCACGACGCCCGGTGCTCGTTGTATGGGTCGAATGTGCGCCTTTTAGAGGGCCCCTGCACCACCCCGGGCTCGCGCCCCGAAGCGAGCCGCCGTGGCATGTCGGTACGCCGTGAGCCGTACGCGTCCCGAGCCGCGCCCCGCGCACCTGTTCTCCCCCGGTTCGATCGCCACCGCGAGGACCGTGCCGCGTCCCTGACCGAATTGCCTCCGTGCCCGGGCACACCCACGCCCGCGCACTCGACAGTGACGGAAGACCAGTGATCACCACATCGGGCCTGACGAAGATCTATCGGGCTGACCGCTCACGCGGCCGTGAGGTCGTCGCCCTGGACGGCGTAGACCTGCACGTGCGCGAAGGAGAGGTCTACGGCGTCATCGGCCAGTCCGGCGCCGGCAAGTCCTCGCTCATCCGCTGCATCAACCTGCTCGAGCGGCCCACCTCCGGGACGGTCACCGTCGACGGGCAGGACCTCACCGCCCTCGCCGGACGCGGACCGCGCGCCGGCCGGGAGCTCCGTCAGGCCCGCAGCCGTATCGGCATGGTCTTCCAGCACTTCAACCTGCTGTCCACGCGCACCGTGCAGGACAACGTCGAGCTGCCGCTGGAGATCCTCGGCAGGTCCGGCCGGGAGCGCTCCCGCAAGGCCCTCGAACTGCTCGACCTGGTCGGCCTCGCCGACAAGGCCAAGGCCTACCCCGCCCAGCTCTCCGGCGGCCAGAAGCAGCGCGTCGGCATCGCCCGCGCCCTGGCCGGCGACCCCAAGGTCCTCCTCTCCGACGAGGCCACCAGCGCCCTCGACCCGGAGACCACCCGCTCGATCCTGACGCTGCTGCGCGACCTGAACCGCCAGCTGGGCCTGACCGTCCTGCTCATCACGCACGAGATGGACGTGGTCAAGAGCGTCTGCGACTCGGCCGCGCTCATGGAACAGGGCCGCGTCGTGGAGTCCGGCACGGTCAGCGAGCTGCTCGCGACGCCGGGCTCGGAGCTCGCCGCCGCGCTCTTCCCGGTGAGCGGCGAGGCCGCCGGCGAGGGCCGCACCGTCATCGACGTCACCTTCCACGGCGAGTCCGCGACCCAGCCGGTCATCTCCCAGCTCGCGCGCACCTACAACATCGACATCTCGATCCTGGGTGCCGCCATCGACACCGTCGGCGGCCTCCAGGTCGGCCGGATGCGCATCGAACTGCCGGGCCGCTACGAGGACAACGTCGTGCCGGTCGGCTTCCTGCGCGAACAGGGACTTCAGATCGACGTACTGGGCGCTTCGCAGGAGAAGTCCCCGCTGGTGAAGGACGGTGCCAAGTGACCTGGTCCGAGATGCAGCCCCTGCTCGCGCAGGCGTGTTGGGACACCCTCTACATGGTGGGCTGGTCCACCCTCATCGCCGTCGTCGGCGGTCTCCCGCTCGGCGTCCTCCTCGTCCTCACCGACCGCGGCGGCCTGTTGCAGAACGTCGTCGCCAACAAGGTGATCGGGCAGGTCGTGAACATCGCCCGCTCCATGCCGTTCATCATCCTGATGGTCGCCCTGATGGGCTTCACCCGCTCCCTCACCGGCACCACCATCGGCCGCGAGGCCGCCATCGTGCCGCTCGCCATCGGCGCCATCCCGTTCTTCGCCCGCCTGGTGGAGACGGCCGTGCGCGAAGTGGACGGCGGGCTCGTCGAAGCCGTGCAGTCGATGGGCGGCAACACCTGGACGATCGTGCGCAAGGTCCTCGTACCGGAGGCCCTGCCCTCGCTGATCGCCAGCACCACCACCACGATCGTCGCCCTCATCGGCTACTCCGCGATGGCCGGCACGGTCGGCGCCGGCGGCCTCGGCGACATCGCCATCCGCTACGGCTACCAGCGCTTCGAGACCGAACTGATGTGGATCACCGTCGCGATCCTCGCCGTCGTGATCTCGCTCATCCAGTTCGCCGGCGACTACGCGGCCCGCTCCCTGCACCGCCGGGGCGGCCGCTCGGGCCCCGCGCCCAAGCTGCGGCTGCTCAAGGTCAAGGAGCCCGCGGCCGCCGACATCGGCAAGGTCGTCTGACCCGTCCACCCGGATTCCCGCACATCCGCAGCGGGGTCGCCTCACCCACAGGAAAGGCACTTTTCGTGCGTAACACTGCCAAGATCACCACCGCCGTCCTCGCCGCCGGAGCCCTCACCCTCGGACTCACCGCCTGCGGCTCGGACAAGGACTCCGCCTCCGACACCAGCGGCCCGCTGATCGTCGCCGCCAGCCCGGTCCCGCACGCGGAGATCCTCACCTACGTCAAGGAGAACCTGGCCGAGAAGGCCGGCCTCGACCTGGAGGTCAAGGAGTTCACCGACTACGTGACGCCGAACACGGCGACCGAGGACGGCTCCGTGGGCGCGAACTACTTCCAGAACCAGCCGTACCTCGACGACTTCAACAAGAAGAACGGCACCCACATCGTGCCCGTCGTCACGGTCCACCTGGAGCCGCTCGGCCTCTACTCCAGCACGGTCAAGAGCGTCGACGACCTGAAGAGCGGCGCGACCGTCGCCGTCCCGAACGACACCGTCAACGAGGCACGCGCGCTGAAGCTGCTCGCCGCGAACGGGATCATCACCCTCAAGGACGGCGCGGGCAACTCGGCCACCCCCGCCGACATCGCCAAGAACCCCAAGGGCCTGAAGTTCAAGGAGCTGGAGGCGGCCCAGACCCCGCGCTCCCTGGGCGACGTGGACGCCGCCGTCATCAACGGCAACTACGCCATCGAGGCCGACCTCAAGCCCGCCGAGGACGCCCTCGTCCTGGAGTCCGCCAAGGACAACCCCTACGGCAACTTCCTCGCCGTGAAGGAGGGCAACGAGGACGACCCGCGCGTGAAGAAGCTCGCCAAGCTCCTGACCTCCGCCGAGGTCAAGAAGTTCATCGAGGACAAGTACGCCGGCTCCGTCATCGCCTCCTTCTGAGGCACCGCACCGCTCCCTTACACACCCCGGCCGGCCGTCGCCGGCTCGCCTACACACCCCGGCCGGCCGTCGCCGGCTCGCCGCGCGCCCTCGGGGTCCGCTCCTCCACACGGTGGGAGCACCCCCACTCCCCGACGGGGCGGTGGGGGAGGACCCCGTGGTGCGTCGCGGTGCTTTCATGCTGCATGCTGGGCAGTTCAGCAGGTCTGACGGTCCGGCAGGCCGGGCCCAGACGGTTTCGACGGTTACGGAGCGGCGCATGACGAGCACCTTCCCCACCATCTCCATCAGCACGGAGCGGTTGGTGCTGCGCCCCTTCGACGAGGACGACGTGCCCGCCCTGGCCGAGATGATGAACGACGAACAGGTCGCCGCCTGGACCGACGTCCCGCAGCCCTTCACCGAGGACGGCGCCCGTACCTGGATCACCGAGTACGCCCCCGCCCGACGCACGGCGGGGCGCGGCCTCGACCTCGCCGTCACCGAGTTCCTCACCCAGCGGCTCGTCGGCGTCATCCAGCTCGGCGGCACGGACTGGCACGTCCGCTCCACCGAGCTGTCGTACATCGTCGCCCCCTGGGCCCGCGGCGAGGGCTACGCCTCCGAAGCCGCGCTCGCCACCGCCCAATGGCTGTTCACCGACCAGAAGTTCGAGCGCATCGAACTGCGCACGGCCGCCGACAACACCGCCTCGCAGCAGGTCGCGCAGAGGATCGGCTGCATCAGCGAGGGCGTCCTGCGCAACGCCTGTATAGCGCGCGCCCGCGCCGACGACGGCACCTGGACCGAGGTGCGCACCGACTTCATCGTCTGGAGCCTCCTCCCCGAGGACCTGGAAGGCGCCGGGGAGCAGCTCGCGGACAACGGCGGCTTCACGTCCTACACCGACTGGAACTGACCTCCGGCCACCGCACCGCCGCCGCCCGGGCCCACCCGACCAGGTACTCTCACGGAGCCCGCCGCCTGCGTAGATTCCCGGGAGACTGACGACGATGGCCGACCGCGTCACGGTGATCGGCTGGGACGGCTCGCCGCTGACCGCCGCGGCCCGCTCCGCGCTGGGTGCCGCCACGCTCGTGGCCGGCGCCGCCCACCACCTGGGGCTGCCCGAAGTGCCGCCCGCCGCCGAACGCATCCGCCTCGGCAGCGTCCCCCTCGCCGCCCGCCGCATCGCCGCCCACCGCGGCACCGCGGTCGTCCTCGCCGACGGCGACCCCGGCTTCTTCGGTGTCGTACGCCCCCTGCGCGCACCCGAGTTCGGCCTGGAGGTCGAGGTCGTCCCGGCCGTCTCCTCCGTCGCCGCCGCCTTCGCCCGCGCCGGCATGCCCTGGGACGACGCCCAGGTGGTCGTCGCCCACCCGCGCACCCTGCGCCGCGCGGTGAACGTGTGCCGTGCCCACCCCAAGGTCGCCGTCCTCACCTCGCCCGGTGCCGGCCCCGCCGAACTGGGCCTGCTCCTGGAGGGCGTCCACCGCACCTTCGTCGTCTGCGAGGAACTGGGCACCGACCGCGAACGGGTCGCCGTCGTCACGTCCGACAAGGCCGCCGACCACACCTGGCGCGACCCCAACGTCGTCATCGTCATCGGAGGGGCCACCGCCCCGGTGGCCGGCGCCGAGGGCGGCTGGATCGCCGGCCGCGACCCGGGCACCGGCCCGCGCGGCTGGGTCCTGCCCGCCGAGACCCACGGCGGCGACCTCGGCGAGGGCGAGTCGGAACTGCTCCGCGCGGCGCAACTCGCCCGTCTCGGCCCGCGCGTGGGCGACCTCGTCTGGGACATCGGCTGCGGCAGCGGCGCCTTCGCGACCGACGCCGCGCGGGCGGGCGCCGCCGTCCTCGCCGTCGACCGCGACCTGGAGGCCTGCGCCCGCACCGACGCCACCGGGCGCCGCCACGGCGTCCACCTCCAGATCGTCCGCGGCACCGCCCCGCACGTCCTGGAGAACCTGCCCGAACCGGACGTCGTCCGCGTCGGCGGCGGGGGAGCGGCGGTGGTCTCCGCGGTCGCCGACCGCCGTCCGCAGCGCATCGTCACCCACGCCCTCACCCGGGACGCCGCCGAACTCGTCGGCCGCGAGCTGACCCAGCACGGCTACCGCGTCGAGTGCGCCCTCCTCCAGTCCGTCGAACTCGACACGGGGGACTGGGCGGAGACGGAACGGAGCGTCGCGTTCCTGCTCAGCGGGGTGCTCCCCGACCGTTCCGCCTGACCCGCTCCACCCTCCCCGTGATCCTGTTGTCGTACCGCGCGCGGTAGGCTGGCCGATCGTCGTACCGCATCCGTTCGCCCGGCGCTTCGTCGGTCAATGTCCGGAAAACGCATCCGTTTTGGGGTGCGTGTGATACGGCGGAACCGGAGGGCGCGCAACGTGGCGCAGTCCACAACGGAGCGTCGCGGATCAACCTGTCGTGGCGCGACGAGGGCCGGGACAATGCCACTGAATGGCTTTGTCGTCTTTTGCGGGCGGGTCGTTCGTGCCGCTGGGCGCGGACGCTCGTTCTTCACTACGGGGCGGTCGGTGCGCCGTTCCGGGTGAGCTGGTCGTAGGAGCACTAACCGATGGGCGAGGGGTACGCATGACCGACACCGGCCAGGTTCCGGGCGAGGGACTGCCGGAGAACGCAGGCATGGTGGATCAGCCGGGCGCCTCCGCACCCGGCGCGTACACCTACCTCTCCGAGACCACCGCCGAGGACGAGGACCTGTTGCTGCTGCCGGGCGCCCAGAGCGCCTGGGGCAACGAGGTGGCGCCGCCGGCACCGGAGCCGGTGGTGGAGGCCCTGCACGAGCCGGGCCCGCACGAGACGGCCGGCCGCGACAGCGGATCGGTCGACCTCAGCGCCGTGCGCCTGCCCGGCCCCACGGTGCCCACCGCCCCCACCACGCCGATCCCGCCGATCGCCCCCCGCCGCCCGCTGCACCTGGGCCCGCCCCTCCCCGACACCTCCGCCAGCCCGGTCCGCTCCCTCGCCGACCGCGGCCCCGCCGGAGCACCGGTACGCCACCCCGGCCCGCCCGTGTCCGGCCCCGAGTACCTCGACGCCCAGCCGCTGCGCGAGACGGCCCCGCAGGGCGCCGTTCCCTGGGGTGCCCAGGCCGCGCCTCAGGCGCCGGTCGTCCCGGGGGCGGCCCCCGCCGAAACGGTTGTTCCGGCTGCCCCGCAGCCGCCCGAGCCGGTGGGCGTGGCCGAGGCGGTCGTGGCCCGCGTGGCCACGCAGGCCGTCGCGACCACCGGTGCCCCGCAGCACGAGCACGAGCATGAGCACGGGCACGCCGCCGCGACGCCGCAGCCCGTGGAGGCCGTTCACACCGGCGGGGCCGCGCAGCCCGGCACGGCCGACGCCGCGCAGGCCGGGGCCGGCGGCGCGATGTCCGCCGAGGCCGCGCCGCACACGCCGGGGGCGGAGCCCGTGCCCGCCCCGCTACCGGAACCCGGACCGGTGTCCGAGGCCGCCGCTGCCCCGGCGCCGGCCGTGGGAGGGCTCGCGGACGGGCCCCAGGTGCCGGAGGCCCAGCAGGTCCAGCAGGGCGCTTACGCGGCGGAGTCCGCCGCCGACGTCCCCGCTGGTGTGCAGGCGCCGGAGCCGGCGTCGGCGCCGACCGGTGCCGAGTCCGTGCCCTCCGGTCCGACGGAGCCCGGGGCCGTGGCGCCGGAGTCCGTGCCGGCGGAGCCCGGTCCCGTCCCGTCCGGGCCCGTCATGGTTCCCGGGGCGGAGGTTCCGGGCGCGGGCCTGCCCGTCGATCAGGGCGCGGGCCTGCCCGCCGATCCGGTCGACGGCCCCCAGGCGGCCCCCGCCGGGACGCCGGCCGAGGCGGCCCCCGCCGGGACGCCGGCCGACGCGGTCCCAGTAGAGATGCCGGCCGACGCGGCCCCTGCCGAGACGCCGGTCGACGCGGCCCCCGCCGTCCAGGCGGCCGAGGGGCCGGCGGCCGAGGGGCCGGCGGCCGAGGGTCCGGAGGTGTCCCCTCCCGCCCCTGCCGCCCCGGTCGCGGAGGCACCGGCCGACGCGACGGCCCCGGCCCCCGCCGAGGCGCCCCACGCGGACGCGGAGGCCCCGGCCGACATCGCCGAGGTGCCCGTACCCGGACCGGGCCCTGAGGCCGTCGCTTCCGACGCCCCGCCCGCCCCCGGCGCAGTCGCCGAAGTTCCCGCCACGGACACCGCGGCCCCGGTCCAGGAGGCCGCCGGGACGCCCGACGCGGCGGCACCGACGACCCCGCAGGTCCCGGAACCGGTCGCCCCCGCGGTCGAGCAGACCGCTCCGGCAGAGCAGACCGATGCCGCTGAGCAGACCGCTCCGGCAGAGCAGACCGATGCCGCTGAGCAGACCGCTCCGGCTGAGCAGGCCGCTCCGGCTGAACAGATCGCTCCGGTCGAGCAGGCGGTTGCGGCCGAGCAGGCGGTTGCGGTCGAGCAGCCGGATGCCCCGGCCTCCCCAGCAGCCGCAGCCGCAGCCGCAGCCGCCGCCCCCGAGGCGCCCGCCGCCGAGCCCGCCGTCGAGGCGCCGGCCGAACCCGTCGCCGTACCCGGCGCCACCGACGCTCACCTCGCGGACGCCTCCGCGGTCCCCGCCGAGGGCACCCCCGCCGAGCCCGCGCCCCAGCAGCAGCCCGCCGAGGCCGGGCAGGTCCCGCAGCAGCAGCCCGTGGCCGAAGCCCCCGTGGAGCCCGCACCCGAGCACCACCCCGCCCCGGAACCGCAGCCGGAACCGCAGCCGGAACACGAGCCCGCAGCCCAAGCGGGACACCAGCCCGAGCAGCAGTCCGACCCGCAGGCGGAACACCAGCCCGAACAGCCGGCGGAGCCTGAGCCGGCCGCGCCCGGGACCCCGGCGCCCGCTCACGGCGCGGACCCGGCGTATCAGACCCCGGACACCGCCGCCGCCCCCGTGGCGGCCGAGGCCGACCCCGCTGCCGCGGCCGCCGCGCAGTCAGGGGCGGAGGCGCCCGCGGGCGAGTCCGTGCCGGTGGACGGCACGGTCCAGACCGCCGCGCACCTCGCGCCGACCGCGACCGCACCGCACATCATCGTGCTGCCGGACGAGCCGCAGGCGGCCGAGCCGGGAACCGAGACGCTCGCCGCCCCGGTGCCCGGGGCCGCTGCCGCCCCGGCGGCCGGAACCCCCGTCGCCACGGTCCCCGCCCCCCGCGCAGCCGACACCCCGATCACGGCGGCCGCCGCCCCCGGCACGGAGCCGGGAGCCGGGCCCGAGCCCGACCCGAACGTCGCGCAGGACCCGGAGGACCTGGACACCAGGGCCGCCGACCAGGAGGAGAGCACGACCCCGGTGGAAGAAGCACCCCAGCCCACCGGCCCCGCCGCGCCCGCGTACGACGACGCCGAGCGCGAGGCCGTCCTGAAGGTCATGCGGGAGCGCCGCGACATCCGCAACGGCTTCCGCAGCGACCCCATCCCGCACGAGGTGCTGCTGCGCGTCCTGGAGGCCGCCCACACCGCGCCCTCCGTCGGGCACTCGCAGCCCTGGGACTTCGTCGTCATCCGCTCCGCCGACACCCGGCGCGCCATGCACGAACTGGCGATGCGGCAGCGCGACGCCTACGCGAAGTCGCTGCCCAAGGGCCGGGCGAAGCAGTTCAAGGAACTGAAGATCGAGGCCATCCTCGAAACCCCGGTGAACATCGTCGTCACCGCCGACCCCACCCGCGGCGGCCGCCACACCCTGGGCCGCCACACCCAGCCGCAGATGGCCCCGTACTCCTCCGCGCTCGCGGTCGAGAACCTCTGGCTCGCCGCCCGCGCCGAGGGCCTCGGCGTCGGCTGGGTCAGCTTCTTCGACGAGCGCGAGATGGTCCGCGCGCTGGGCCTGCCCGACCACCTCGAAGTGGTCGCCTACCTCTGCGTCGGCTACGTCGACGAGTTCCCGGACGAGCCCGAGCTGATGCAGGCGGGCTGGGCCAAGCGCCGCCCCCTGTCGTGGGTCGTCCACGAGGAGACGTACGGCCGTCGCGCGCTGCCCGGCGAGGACCCGCACGACCTGCTCGCCGAGACCGTCGCCGGCATCCGCCCGCTGGACGCCAAGGCGCTCGGCGAGGCCTGGGAACGGCAGAAGCGCATGACCAAGCCGGCCGGGGCGCTCGGCATGCTGGAGATCATCTCCGCCCAGCTGTCCGGCCTCTCCCGCCAGTGCCCGCCGCCGATCCCGGAGCCCGCGGCCGTGGCGGTCTTCGCCGGCGACCACGGTGTGCACGCCCAGGGCGTCACCCCCTGGCCGCAGGAGGTCACGGCCCAGATGGTCGCCAACTTCCTGGGCGGCGGAGCGGTCTGCAACGCCTTCGCGACCCAGGTGGGCGCCGAGGTCTGCGTGGTGGACGTCGGCGTGGCGGCCGACCTCCCCGCCACCCCCGGCCTGCTGCCCCGCAAGGTCCGCGCGGGCACGTCCGACATGACCACCGGTCCCGCCATGACCCGCGAGGAGGCCAAACAGGCCATCGAGGTGGGCATCGAGACGGCCCGCGACCTGGTCGCGGCCGGCAACAAGGCGCTGCTCACCGGCGAGATGGGCATCGCGAACACCACGGCGTCCGCCGCCCTCATCTCCGTCTTCACGGGCGCCGACCCCGCCGAGGTCACCGGCCGCGGCACCGGCATCAACGACGAGACCCTCGCCCGCAAGACCGAGGTCGTCCGCCGCGCCCTCGAACTCCACCAGCCGGACCCCGCCGACCCCATCGGCGTCCTGGCCGCGATCGGCGGCTTCGAGCACGCCGCGATGGTGGGCCTCCTCCTGGGCGGCGCCTCCCTCCGTACGCCGGTGATCCTGGACGGCGTCAGCGCTGGCGCCGCCGCCCTGGTCGCCCGCGCCATCGCTCCCGAGGTCCTCGCGGCCTGCATCGCGGGCCACCGCAGCGCGGAGCCGGGTCACGTCGCCGCCCTGAACAAGCTGGGCCTACGCCCCCTGGTCGACCTCGACCTCCGTCTCGGCGAGGGCACCGGCGCCCTCCTGGCCCTCCCCATGGTCCAGAGCACGGCCCGGGCGATGCACGAGGTGGCGACGTTCGACTCGGCCGGGGTGACCGAGAAGTAGGTGACCGAGAAGTAGTGGTGACCGGAGAGCAGGGCCGGCCGGGCGGCACGGCCGACCGGGCAGCAGGCGACCGGGGACACAGCGGTCCCCGGTCGCCGGCGGAGGCCTCCGCGTCCCCGACGCTTCCGACGCGGTGGCACCGGGCCTTCCGAGGCCTCCGACGCCTCCGACGCCTGAGCCGAGGTGGCACCGGGCCTTCCGAGGCCTCCGACGCCTCCGACGCCTGAGCCGAGGTGGCACCGGGCCTTCCGACGCCTCCGACGCCTCCGACGCCTGAGCCGAGGTGGCACCGGACCCTCCGCCGGGCCCTCGGCCCGCCCACCGTGCCCAGCCACCGGACACCTGATCCGCCAGAACCCCTCGCCGCTTAAAATCCGCACGTCAGGGCTATCGCACCGCCGCAAGAGGAGCCGTACCTCATGGCCGAACACCCCGCCTACCCCGTAGGCCTTCGCCTCACCGGCCGCCGGGTCGTCGTCCTCGGCGGCGGCCAGGTCGCCCAGCGCCGCCTCCCGGCGCTGATCGCGGCGGGCGCGGACATCGTCCTCGTGTCCCCCACCGCCACCCCGTCCGTCGAGGCCATGGCGGACGCGGGCGAGATCGCCTGGACGCGGCGCCCCTACGCCGAGGGCGACCTCGCGGACGCCTGGTACGCCCTGATCGCCACGAGCGACCCGGAGGCGAACGCCCGTGCCTCGGCCGAGGCGGAGACGCACCGCGTCTGGTGCGTCCGCTCCGACGACGCCGACGCGGCGACCGCCTGGACCCCGGCCACCGGCACCAGCGAGGGCGTCACGGTCGCCGTCCTCACCACGAACGCCCGCGGCCGCGACCCCCGCCACACCGCCGCCATCCGCGACGCGGTGGTCGAGGGCCTGCGCGACGGCACCCTGGTGGCACCGCACCACCGCACCCGCACCCCCGGCGTCGCCCTGGTCGGCGGCGGCCCCGGCGACCCGGACCTGATCACGGTCCGCGGCCGCCGTCTCCTCGCCGAGGCCGACGTCGTCATCGCCGACCGCCTCGGCCCGCGCGACCTCCTCGCCGAACTCCCGCCGCACGTCGAGGTCATCGACGCCGCGAAGATCCCCTACGGGCGCTACATGGCCCAGGAGGCGATCAACAACGCGCTGATCGAGCACGCCAAGCAGGGCAAGTCCGTCGTCCGCCTCAAGGGCGGCGACCCGTACGTCTTCGGCCGCGGCATGGAGGAACTCCAGGCGCTCGCCGACGCGGGCATCACCTGCACGGTCGTCCCGGGCATCTCCAGTTCGATCTCGGTGCCGGGCGCGGCCGGCATCCCGGTCACCCACCGTGGCGTCGCCCATGAGTTCACCGTGGTCAGCGGCCATGTCGCCCCCGACGACGAGCGCTCCCTGGTCGACTGGGCGTCGCTGGCGAAGCTCACCGGCACCCTCGTGATCCTCATGGGCGTCGACAAGATCGGCCGGATCGCCGAGACGCTGGTGGCGCACGGCAAGCCCGCCGACACCCCCGTGGCGCTCGTCCAGGAGGGCACGACGTCCGCCCAGCGCCGCGTCGACGCCACCCTGGCGACGGTCGCCGAGACGGTCCGTACGCAGGAGGTCAAACCCCCGGCGGTGATCGTCGTCGGCGAGGTCGTCACCGTCGGCCCGCGGACGCAGGCACAGCCGCGCACGCCGGCATGACCGCAGGCGACGACCCCGTTCCGAGCCGTTGGCACCGCACCCAGGACAAGGCGGTATGACCCCCGTGGCCGATCTGATCACCGTCGAGGACCCCGCGGACCCGCGTCTGCGCGACTACACCGGCCTGACCGACGTCGAGCTGCGCCGTCGGCGCGAGCCCGCCGAGGGCCTGTTCATCGCCGAGGGCGAGAAGGTCATCAGGCGTGCCAGGGAGGCCGGCTACGAGATGCGCTCGATGCTGCTCTCCGCGAAGTGGGTCGACGTCATGCGCGACGTCATCGACGAGCTCCCGGCCCCGGTGTACGCCGTCAGCCCGCAGCTCGCCGAACGGGTCACCGGTTACCACGTCCACCGCGGCGCCCTCGCCTCCATGCAGCGCAAGCCGCTCCCGACGGCCGCCGGCCTCCTGCGCACCGCCCGCCGGGTGGTGATCATGGAATCGGTCAACGACCACACCAACATCGGCGCCATCTTCCGCTCGGCCGCCGCCCTCGGCATGGACGCCGTCCTGCTCTCCCCGGACTGCGCCGACCCCCTCTACCGGCGCAGCGTGAAGGTCTCCATGGGCGCTGTCTTCTCCGTGCCGTACGCACGCCTGGACACCTGGCCGAAGGGCCTGGAATCGGTCCGCGAGGCCGGGTTCACGCTCCTCGCCCTCACCCCGGACGAGAAGGCCCGCAGCCTGGACGAGGCCGCCCCGCACACCATGGACCGGGTCGCCCTCATGCTGGGCGCGGAGGGCGACGGCCTGTCCCGCCAGGCCCTGGCCGCCGCCGACGAATGGGTCCGCATCCCCATGTCCCACGGCGTCGACTCGCTCAACGTGGGCGCGGCCGCAGCGGTCGCCTTCTACGCGGTGGCGACCGGCCGCCCGCGGGCGTAGGACACGACCGACCAGGCACCGCGCCCGCGAGGCGAGTAATCGGCGTCACGGACCACACGCCGGCCCCCCGCCCCGGGTCCGTGACCTACCCGGCCGACCCCACGCCCGCCCCCGCCCGAGGCTGCCCCTGCCCCTGTCCCTGCTCCGGCTCTTGCCGCTGCCCCTGACCCTGTCCCTGCCGCTGATCCTGTACGACGCCGTCGCCGCCCCCGAGTCCCCGGGCCGGACCCTGGCAGCCCTGGACGACGGCGATGCCGAGCGCCACGAGCAGCGTCACGACGACGAAGACGAACAACCGCTGCCGCAGCAGCCGCGGATTGGCCGGCCGCAGCCCGGTCCCCGTGGACCGTGGCGCCGGACGGCCCGAGGCACCGCGGGGCGCCGGCCGGCTGCCGCTGCCGGACCGGGTGTTGCGGGCGGCGCGCGCGGTGCGGCCGGTCGGAGTGGGGCGGGCCCCGGACCGCGACGACGGCGGCACACCGCCGCCCCGCGCGGCACCTCCGCCCCGGGAGGCGCTCCCGCCCGATGCGGCGCCACCGCCCCGCGAGGGCGCGCCTCCCCGGGGCGGTACCGCCCCGCGCGAGGACGGTACCCCGCCCCGCGGCACCGGAGTGCCGGGCTGGCGCAGCGTGCGCTGCGGAAAACCGGGGTCGGTCAGCCGCCCGGTCGGCCGGTCGGCCTCACTGGCCCGCGGCACGGGCGGCCGGACGACGTCGGTCATCCCGTGGGCCTCGCGGGCCGCGATCTCCTTCAGCCTGAGCGACAGGTCGAGGGTGCTGGGCCGCTCCTCGGGGTCCTTCGCCAGACACGCCCGGATCAGCGGGGCCAGGGCGTCCGGTACGCCGTGCAGCTGGGGCTCCTCGTGCACCACCCGGTACAGCATCACCTCGGAACTGCCCTGCCCGAAGGGGGAGTCGGCCATCGAGGCGTACGCGAGCGTGGCACCGAGCGAGAAGACGTCGGTCGCCGGGGTGACCGCCGCGCCGCGCACCTGCTCGGGTGCCAGGAAACCGGGAGAGCCGACCGCCGTACCGACATGGGTCAGCGTCGAGGCCCCCGTCGCCCACGCGATGCCGAAGTCGATGATCCGCGGCCCCTTGGGGGAGAGCAGGATGTTCGACGGCTTCAGGTCCCGGTGCACGACCCCGGCCTCGTGGACGGCGACGAGCCCCTCGGACAGCGCGGCCCCGATCGCGGCGAGCTCGGCGGCCCCCAGGGGACCGTCGTCGTTGACCTTGTCGTGGAGGGACGGGCCGGGCACGTACTGCGTGGCGAACCACGGGCGGTCGGCGTCCAGGTCCGCCGCGACCAGCCGTGCCGTGCACCCGCCCCTGATCCGCCGTGCCGCCGAGACCTCCCGCGCGAACCGCGAGCGGAACTCCTGGTCCTCCGCCAGATCGGGCCGGATCACCTTCAGCGCGACCCGCTGCCCCTTCTTGTCGGAGCCCAGATAGACGACGCCCATCCCGCCCGCGCCGAGCCGTCGGTGAAGCTTGAACGAGCCGACGACGCGCGGGTCCTCGCGCCTCAGGCGCATCATCGCCATGTTCATCCCCGCTGCCCGGTCCGTGTGACGTGGCACAGCTTACGTTTCCACGGCCGTCCGCGCGCAGAGGCCGCGCCCTCTCGGCCCGGCGGATTGTCAGTGCCCGGTGGGACACTTGAAGAGTGGTCAGGGGGCCTGCAGTCAGCGGTGCCTTGCTGCCCTCGGTGCCTCAACGGTGCCTCAGGGAAGGGGGATTGAACCCATGAAGGGTGACCGAGTGGAGATCGTCGTCGACGCCGGCGACACGACACGTACGTACGAGGTGGTGGCGAGCAGGGCGGGCCGCCGGGTGGAGACGGCGGTACGCCGCGGGGTGGTGGAAGTGAGCGAAGTCACCCGAAACGGAACCGCCGTGCGGACGGCCCGTTTCATGGCCACCCGGGTCCTCGCCCTGGTCGAGCAGCCGGTGCCCCGCGAGGACAACTCGGAAAAGCAGCTCGGTACCGGACGGTCCCTCCGGGAAGACCCCGAGAGCTGAGCCGCCGTCTCCACCCAGGGGAGTACGCCCCAGGTCACGGCTCATCCTCCGGGAGGCCCGGCAATCGGTACGAAGGCATGACGTCCGGCATCCGCCACGCGCCTAGATTGGAGGTCAAGCGGCGGGTGCAGCACTCGTCTCCCGAGGTCAGACACCCGCCGCTGCCGACGACAACCGACACGGTCAGGAGAGGGACCATGGCCCACACGGCACCGCGGACGCTCGTCCGCAGCCAGGAGCGCACCACGCTCCGCGCCCGCCGTCAGGGCCGCCGCCACCCGCTGGTGGCGACGCTGATGGCCCTTCCTCTGGCGGTCCTGCTCCTCGTCGTCTTCGACGGCTGGGAGACAGTGACCACACAGGCGTCGTCCGTGGGAGTGATGCTGGGGCGCTGAGCGGCGACCCCAGGCCCGGAAGAGCGGTCCGGGCGGGGACATCCACCCATGAAACCCCGTGGGGACGGGGGTGCGGCGGACGGCACAAATGCCGGCGCAGCTGGGGAGCTGCGCCGGCATTGCCCATTTCCCGGCACGGCCACCGCCCGTGCCGTCCACCCCGAGTGACGTTCCCGGTAGCGGGCCGCTCCCGCCTGCCCGAAGCCGTGGGGCCCCGGGCCGGCGGCGGCCCTTCCGCCCCCGGACCCGACAGGGAGCTACCCGGCCTCGCGCCCCGGCAGGTGCTCGCCCCGCGTCCCGCCCCGCCGGCCCCGCGTCCCGGCAGGGGCTGCCGTCTCGGCCCTTGTCCCTGCTCCCCGGCAGGCCTTCGCCCCGGTGTCCTGGCAGGCCGGCTGTCGTCTCTGTCCCTGTCCCCGCCCCTGCTCCCCGACAGCCCCTCGCCCCCCCGTGTCCTGGCCGGCCGGCCGTCGTCTCTGCCCCTGTCCCCGGGCCCTGGCGCCCTCGTCTCTGTCCCGCCCGGCAGGCGTTCGCCCCGGCCACGTACCCTCACCGACGAACCGACGTCAGGCGCCGCCGAGGGAGTCCCATGCCAGCCGTTCCCCTGCTCCCGGCGCTCGCCGCCCGCGCGCGCAGCTCCGCCCATCCGACCGTCGACGACTGCGCCTGCGGCACCGCCACGCTCGCCGACCGTGCCGACGCCACCGTCGTCCGCCACGCCGGCACCGTCGCCAAGGCACACGCCCCGGACACGACCGCCGGCGCGCTCGTCCCCCGCCTCGTCACCGCCGCGCACCTGCCCGACGTCCTCCTCCCGCCGCTCACCCCGGCCCCCGCTCCTCTCAACGGCCGCCTCGTCACCTTCTGGCCGTACGGCACCCCGGTGGACGCGGACGACCCGGACGCCGCCCCCTGGGAGGCCGCGGGGTCCCTCCTCGCGCGTCTGCACCGTGCCCCCGCGCCCACCCCGCTGCCGCCGATGCGGGGTCCCGTCAAGGCCGCCCACGCCGTGGCCCGCCTGCGCGCGGCCGGCCCCCACCCGGCCGTGGCCGACATCCTGCGTGCCTGGGACACCCTGCCCGCCTGGGCCCGCGCCGAGGCGCCCATGCCGGACGGCACCACCGTCTGCCACGGCGACCTCCACCTCGGCCAGCTCGTCCGTCACCCGGCCCCCGACGGTCCTTGGCGCCTCATCGACGTCGACGATCTCGGCGTCGGCGTCCCGGCCTGGGACCTCGCCCGTCCCGCCGCCTGGTACGCCTGCGGTCTGCTGCCGCCCGACGAGTGGACCCGCTTCCTGACCGCCTACCGGCAGGCGCACGGCCCCGCCGTCCCCGCCGACGGCGACCCCTGGCCCGACCTCGACGTCCCGGCCCGCGCCCTCACCGTCCAGAGCGCGGCCCGCGCCCTCACCAAGGCGCTCGCGGGGGGCGGCCGGCCCTTGGACGAGGTCGAGCGGAGCCTCGTCGAGGCCTGTGCCCGAATGGGGTCCCTCCCTCCGCAGTTGGCGCCGAACTCCGCCAAGTAGGGTGCAACCGACCGCAGCCGGACAGAGTCTGTCCCGGCGATAGGTGAAGCAGGACCGACCGGCGAGGAGTTGAGCCGAACCATGCAGTGTCCGAAGTGTCACGCTCCGATGCACACCTACAACCGCAACGGCGTCCAGATCGAGCAGTGCAGCAACTGCCGCGGGATCTTTCTCGACTACGGCGAACTGGAGGCGCTGACCCGCCTGGAGTCCCAGTGGTCCCAGCCGGCCCCGCCGCCCCAGGCCGCCCCGCAGGCCTACCCGCCGGCCGCCCCGCCCGCCCCGGCCTGGGGCGCGCCGCACGGCGGCCACGGCGGCCACGGTGGGCACTACGGTCACCATCGCCACAAGAGCTTCGGCCACATGCTCTTCTCCAGCTGAGCCCGGCGGGCCACCCGGCCCGCCCCCTCCGCAGCACTCGCATACGGAGAAGCCCCCGGCCGTGGGAACGGCCGGGGGCTCCGGTGTGTGGACGATACTGGGATTGAACCAGTGACCTCTTCCGTGTCAGGGAAGCGCTCTCCCGCTGAGCTAATCGTCCTCGGGACCACGACCCGCAGGTCATGGGTGCTGCGTGCGCGATACTGGGATTGAACCAGTGACCTCTTCCGTGTCAGGGAAGCGCTCTCCCGCTGAGCTAATCGCGCGGGGGATCCGAAGATCCAGTGGACGATACTGGGATTGAACCAGTGACCTCTTCCGTGTCAGGGAAGCGCTCTCCCGCTGAGCTAATCGTCCTTGGAGGTGGAGACGGGATTTGAACCCGTGTAGACGGCTTTGCAGGCCGTTGCCTCGCCTCTCGGCCACTCCACCAGGAGTGCAGGGGTTCGGGAAGATCCCCTCGTTCCTTCGAGCGGACGACGAGGCTCGAACTCGCGACCTCAACCTTGGCAAGGTTGCGCTCTACCAACTGAGCTACGTCCGCCTGTCGTTTCGGTTCGCTTGCGCGTCCCGGCGACGTGTTGAACTCTAGCGGATTCCTGGGCCAGTACAAAAACGCGTTTGTGCAGCGTGCTGCGCTGCGTCTGCCCGGGTACCGGCCACAGTGCCTGCTCAGGCCCCCCGCGGGACGTGCCCGGGGCCGCCGCCGGGACGCCCGACCTAGACTCGACAGCGTGCTCGACCTCCCTCCTCTCGCCCGCTTCGGCGACCGCGTCGCCACCGGGCTCCTCGACGTCACCGACGATCCCGCGGCCCTCGACTCCGAGGGTTTCTGGGCCGTCTGCGCCGACTTCGAGGGCCGTCTGATCTGCGCGCGCTTCGCGGACGTGCGGGTCGAGCCGGTGCCGGCGCCCGCGCCGGGGGAGTGGCGGGGACCCGCGGTGGACGACTGGACGTCGTCCCTCGACCGCGCCGCGTACACGGCCGGCGTGCGCCGCGTACGGCAGCACATCGCGGCCGGCGAGGTCTACCAGGCCAACCTCTGCCGCGTCCTCTCCGCACCCGTGGCACCCGACGCGGACGTGGACGCGCTGACCGCCCTGCTGGCCCGCGGCAACCCGGCGCCGTACGCGGGAACGATCCGCCTGCCCGGGCACGGCGTCGAGATCGCCACCGCGTCGCCCGAGCTGTTCCTGCGCCGGGACGGGCGCGCCGTGGAGTCCGGGCCGATCAAGGGCACCGGACGGACCGAGGCGGACCTGCTCGACAAGGACTACGCCGAGAACGTGATGATCGTGGACCTGGTCCGCAACGACATCGGCCGCGTCAGCCTCACCGGCAGCGTCACCGTCCCCGACCTGTGCGCGGTCGAGAAGCACCCCGGGCTCGTCCACCTCGTGTCGACCGTCCGCGGCGAGCTGCGCGACGGCGCGGGCTGGCCGGAGCTGCTGGACGCCGCCTTCCCGCCCGGCTCCGTCACCGGCGCCCCCAAGTCCAGCGCCCTGCGGATCATCGACGCGCTCGAGACGGCGCCCCGCGGTCCGTACTGCGGCGGCATCGGCTGGGTCGACGCCGGCCGCGCCACCGGCGAGCTGGCCGTGGGCATCCGCACCTTCTGGATCGACCGCGCGGAAGGAGTCCTGCGCTTCGGCACCGGCGCCGGCATCACCTGGGGATCCGACCCCGAAGCGGAATGGCGGGAGACCGAGCTGAAGGCGGCCCGACTGCTCGCGGTAGCGTCGGGGGCTCACGAGGCGGATGGAAGGACTCTGACGTGAAGATATGGCTCGACGGCGGGCTTCAGGACAGCGAGTCCGCGCGCGTCTCCGTCTTCGACCACGGCCTGACCGTGGGCGACGGCATCTTCGAGACCGTCAAAGCGGTGGACGGCCGGCCGTTCGCGCTGACCCGCCACCTCGACCGGCTGACCCGCTCCGCGCGCGGCCTCGGGCTGCCCGACCCCGACCACGACGAGGTCCGCCGCGCCTGCGCCGCCGTCCTCGAGTCCAACCCCATGCCGCTCGGACGACTGCGCATCACCTACACGGGCGGCCACGGCCCGCTCGGCTCCGACCGCGGCGAGCACGGCCCGACCCTGGTCGTCGCCCTCGGCGAGACCGGCCGCCGGCCCGACTCCACGGCCGTGATCACCGTCCCCTGGACCCGCAACGAGCGCGGCGCGCTCACCGGCCTGAAGACCACCTCGTACGCCGAGAACGTCGTCGCGCTGGCCCGGGCGAACCAAGAGGGCGCCTCCGAGGCGCTGTTCGGCAACACGGTTGGCCGGCTCTGCGAGGGCACCGGGTCGAACGTCTTCGTCGTCCTGGACGGCGAGATCCACACCCCGCCGCTCGCCTCCGGCTGCCTCGCGGGCATCACCCGGGCGCTCACCATCGCGTGGACCGGCGCCAAGGAGACCGACCTTCCCCTGGAGGCGCTCCAGCGGGCCGAGGAGGTCTTCCTCACCTCCACCCTGCGGGACGTCCAGGCCGTGCACCGCGTCGACGGCCGCGAACTGCCGGGTGCGGCGGGACCGGTGGCCGCCAAGGCGATGCGCGTCTTCGAGGAGCGGGCGGGCGACGACCTCGACCCGTGACGGGCGGGGCCGGGCGGTCGCCGGGACGCGTCCGTGCCCGGTGGTTCCACGGAGGCGGCGGTGCCCGGCGGTTGTACGGAGGCGTCCGTCCTCGGCGTTCGCGCGGAGGCGTCCGCTCTTGTGTGCGCCTCGCGCCTCCATCACGTCCGCGTCCGCGTGTATTCGGCTGACCCGGAGCGCGACAGTGGGTAGAACACCCGTGATGACGACGACCCTGCGGCCGACCGAGCCGCTCCAGCACGGTGCGGACGGGGCGCTGTCCCGCCACTACCAGGTGTGCGTGAACAGCCGTCCCGTCGGAGCGATTCACCTCTCGACGTCCGTCTCCTTCGGCCCCCGCGTCGCCGAGATCGCGGATCTGCGCATCGAGGAGCCGGACCGCGGGAGAGGCCGGGCCACGGTGGCCGCGCTCGCCGCCGAGGAAGTGGCCCGGAGCTGGGGCTGCGCCCGGATCGAGACCAGGGTGCCCGCCGACGCCGAGGCCGCACTGCGGCTCGCGACCGCGCTCGGCTACGTCCAGCGCAACCGGGGCATGGAGAAGCATCTCGGTACGGCCGTGCCCGAGCTGCCGGTGGGCAGCCGGGTCAGGCCCATGACGGAGCCCGAGTTCGAGCGGTGGTACGAACGGGCCGTCCCCGGCTACGCCCGGGAATGGCTCGACCGGGGCGTGCCCGAGGACGAGGCGTCGGCCAAGTCGCGGCGGGACCACGAGGTGCTGCTGCCGCGGGGCCTGGCGACGGAGAACATACTGTTCAGCGTCCTGGAGCACGAACACATTCCGGTCGGCAGCCTGTGGGTGTCGTTCACCGCGGACAAGGCCTTCGTCTTCGACGTCGAGACCGGCGAGCCCTTCCGGGGCCGCGGCCACGGCCGGTCCCTGATGCTGCTGGCGGAGGCCCAGACGGCCGCCGCCGGCAAACGCGTGATCGGCCTCAACGTCTTCGCCGGCAACACCCCCGCCGAGCGGCTCTACGCCTCACTCGGCTACGTCCCGGTGAGCTACTCCCTGTACAAGCAGCTGCTCTGAGACCGGGTACGAGCAGCTGCTCCGAGACCGGCCCGGTCCCGCCTGGCGCGTCAGCTCTCCCCGGCCCGGCCCGGCCCGGCCTGTCGCGTCAGCCCGCCCCGGCCCTGTTCCGGTCCCGCCCGGCGCGTCAGTCCTGTCCGGCCAGCAGCCGGTCGGCGATCTCCTCGACCCGCGCGCGCAGCCCCTCCTGGCTCTTGCCGCCGTCGAGGCGCTCGCCGCCGATGACGTACGTCGGGGTGCCGGTGACCCCGATCGCCTTGCCCTCGGCCTGGTCCGCGTCCACGATCAGGATGTGACGGCCGTCGATGAGGGCGGTGTCGAACTCCTCGCCGTCCAGGCCCAGTTCCCGGGCGACCGCGACCAGGAAGGGTTCACCCTCACGGGTCAGCTCCTCGACCCGGCCCAGCACCGCCTCGACGTACGCCCAGCCCTTGCCCTGCTCCGTGGCCTCCTCGGCGGCCTGCGCGGCGGCGAAGGCGTGCTTGTGCTTCTCCAGCGGGAAGTGCCGCAGCCGCACCTCCAGGCGGTCCCCGTAGCGCTCGCGCAGGGCGCGGAGGTCGTCGAGGGCGCGGTGGCAGTCCGGGCACTGCAGTTCGCACCAGACGTCGAGGACGACCGCGGCGGGACGGGCGGTCGCGGGCGCCGGGGCGGAGGCGGGGGAGGAGTCACTCATGGCACCAGTCTCCCAGCCCGCGCCGTGCCACCCGAATCCGGACCGGGCCACGGGAGGCTTCCCGCCCTGCGCCGCCCCCGGGGGCCGGGGCGGGCCGATCCGCACCACGCCCCCGGCCGGGGACGCCGGCCCGCACACTGCGCGGCCACTGCGCGGCGCCGACCGGGACCCGTGGAGGAACCGACCCCGAGATGTCCCTGATGTCCGCTCGAACCCATGGCCCGGGGGCGCCGCGCAGGTGCAGGATGGAAGGGGCGAAGCGCTGCCGTGCCGCGGCGCCGAGCCGTCCCTGCCCGAGTGCGTCACCGTCGCCTGGAGGACCGGATGATTGCCGAGACCGTCTGTTCCGCCGTCGCCGCGGCCGGCCTGGGCATCGCCGCGATCACGGCCTATCGCAAGCGCTTCCTGACGGCCGCCCGCATCGCGGCCTACGCACTCGTCCCGCTCGGCCTCGTGATGACCGGCGCCGTCGAGTGGGCCGCGGACACCGCCTTCAGCCCCACGGCCTGGGCCGGCTTCGGCGTGCTCGGCGCGGCCTGGGCGCTCTTCGCGACCACCCGGGCCGTGGAGCGCCGCCGCCGAGGCGGTACCCGTAAGGAGCGCAAGGCGGCGGCGCGGACCGCGCAGCCCGACGCCGTGGCCCCCAGCGTCTCCGCGCCCTCCCTGGACCAGGGCTCCCGCCCGGCCTCCCGTCCCGCCGCCGCACCCCGGGAGACCGCCGCGGACGACTTCAGTGACATCGAGGCCATCCTGAAGAAGCACGGCATATGAAGCGGTGCCGCACCGGCGGCGCCGGCCGCACCGGCAGGTAGGGCACCACGCGGCGGCACACCGCACGGGAGACGGCCCGGCGCAGGTCGGCACAGCATCCGCACCTGAAGCGACACAGGCGAGCCACACCCGCGCGAAAGTGATCACGGCCGGAAGTCGGCCTTACCAAATCGGGGAACACCCGCTCAATGCGGGCGTGTTGATCGCGTTGCCGGTACCGGCTGCGTCATCATCGCCCGCGAGATGCTGGACACAACACAGAGCGATGCCGCGCCACCTCAGGACGAGCCGCGCGGGTGCCTCTTCGCCCTTTCCCAGCCACCGCTGATGATCTTCCTGGCGGTGATCGGGAGTCTGCTGCTCATGGCTGCGCTGCACGACCTGCTGCTGCTGTGAGCCGTACCCGCGGTACCCGGCGCCACCCGCCGGGGCCGCGTCGGCATCGGGGACCGGGCGCCGACGGCCCGACGGCCGGATCGGCGGACGGAGGGGGAGCGGGCGGTCGACGGTCCCGTCCAGCAGGAGTGGTCAACCGGCTGCTCAGCCCGCGGCCTCCTTGCGGCGTGCGCGGTACGCGGCCACGTGCAGGCGGTTGCCGCAGGTACGGCTGTCGCAGTATCGGCGGGAGCGGTTGCGGGAGAGGTCGACGAAGGCGCGTCGGCAGTCCGGGGCCTCGCAGCGGCGCAGCCGTTCCTGCTCACCGGCCACCACGAAGAAGGCCAGCGCCATCCCGCAGTCGGCCGCCAGGTGATCGGCGATCGACGCGCCCGGCGCGAAGTAGTGCACATGCCAGTCGTAACCGTCGTGATCGGTGAGCCGGGGCGTGGTGCCGGCGGCGGCCACCAGTTCGTTGATCAGTGTGGCGGCGGCGCGGGGGTCGGGTGCCGCGAAGATACCCGCGAACCGGGCTCGGATCTTGCGCACCGCGGAGAGGTCGAAGTCGGAGAGCACACCGACGTCACTGATCTCGTGCTTTCGTACAAAATCCGCGAGGCCGGCGACGTCCGGCAGCCCGTCCTGTGCGCTGTCGTCGTCCGGTGCGGTGTTGACCAGATCCACCACGGCATCGAGTGCACACCGGGTGTCGTGGGTGATCAGCACGTTTCGCTCCCTGGCCTGGGGGTCGGGCGGACGCCCGCCGATGCTGGCCGATGGTAGCCGCACCGGACCGCCGAGCCACGGCCCGTCGACGCCGTGGACGCGCACCGGACATGCCGACGCCGCGCCACGGTGACCCGTGGCGCGGCGCCGGCGCATGCCCTATGCGATTGTCCTGGCCCGAGCCGTCTCCCCGAGTGGACGGCGCCGGGCGGCTCAGTGGGAGCTTCGCCCTAGCTTTCCGCCAGGATGTGCGAGAGCTCCTGATCGAGGTCGAAGTGGCGGTGCTCCGTGCCCGGGGGCACAGCCGCGTCCGTCCGCTTCAGGAAGGATTCCAGGGCCCGCGCCGGGGCCTCGAGCAGAGCCTCGCCCTCAGGAGAGCTCAGGGCGATGCACACGACGCCCTGACCGTGGCTGCGCGACGGCCAGACACGGACGTCGCCGGTGCCCGTGGGCCGGTGCAGGCCCTCCGCGAGGAGGTCGCGGGCGAACACCCACTCGACGGTCTCCTCGGCTCCGGTGTGGAAGGTGGCGTGCACGGCGTAGGGGTCGGCCGTGTCGTACCGCAGGCCTGCGGGGACAGGCAGGGAGGACTCGCTCGACACAACGAGGCGCAGGTGCAGCTCGCAGCTGACCGTGGTGTTCATAAGCGCCAGGGCCTTTCGCTCAGTGTGCGCTCGGGGATTCGCACGTCGGCGAAATCGACATGCCACCTACGGTGCCGTTGTAAACCCCTCTGAGTGTTTTGCGTGCCTTTATGTAACTCTTCCGGCCGAGAGATCGTTCGGGGAGTGCCACCATTACGGTGACCGGAATCTCTCGGGTAGGGTTGGCCTGTATGAATACGGGGAGTGACGAGCCGGGCGAGGTAGCCATGGCGGCGGAGGACGCGAAGACCGACGGGGCCGCGCAGCAGGAGCAGGGGCTCGGCTCACGGGCGCCGGAATTCGTGAAGGCCCGCCGCGTCCTGCACCTGAGCTGGCAGGTCGGGATCTTCGTCGTCGGCCTCGCGGTCGTGGTGGCCGGCATCATCATGCTGCCGTTGCCCGGACCCGGCTGGGTCGTGATCTTCGGCGGCATGGCGATCTGGGCGACCGAGTTCGTCTGGGCGCAGCTGGTCCTGCGCTGGACCAAGCGCAAAGTCACCGAGGCGGCCCAGCGTGCGCTCGACCCGAGGGTGCGGCGGCGCAACATCATCCTGACGTCGATCGGCCTCGTGATCATCGCGGTGATCGTCGGCATCTACCTGTGGAAGTTCGGCCTCGAGATGCCCTGGAACATCGAGGACCAGTGATCCGCGGCAGGGGCGCACAGACCGGCCGGCCGGTCACAGGCACCCCCTGACATGGGGTAATGTTCTTCCTGCGCCCGGGCGATTAGCTCAGTGGGAGAGCGCTTCGTTCACACCGAAGAGGTCACTGGTTCGAACCCAGTATCGCCCACCCGGCATGGCGGCCCGTCTGCGACAGAGCAGACGGGCCGCCGTCGTGTGCCCGTCCTACGTCTCCCTCCCGACGCGCCGCCGTACGCCATCCTCTGGACGGGTCGCCGTAAGCCCTCCTCCCCTGACGTGCCGCTGTACACCATTCTCTCGACGGGCCGTCGTACGTCTTCCTCCCCGACGCGCCGCTGTGCGCCATCCTCCCGACGTGCCGTCGTGCGCCTTCCTCCCCGACGCGCCGCTGTGCGCCATCCTCCCGACGTGCCGTCGTGCGCCTTCCTTCCGACGTGCCGCCGCGTGCCGACGCCCTGCGCCGTCGGCGGCGCAGGGAACCGCCCGAGGGCTCGTGCCGGGCCGTGCCGTGGCCTGGCACGGCCTGGCACGGCCTGGCACGGCGCCTCCGGTCGACATCCGCCGGGACCGGCTGTCGGGAGGGCCGGAGAGGGCGCAGGGGTCTCCGAGGGCGGCGAAGCGGGGCGGGGGCGACGTGCGGGGATCCGGGGCCCCCGTCGCCGGGAGGGTCGGCGGCGGGGGCCCCGGATCCCCGCTCGACGGTTCGCGCCACTTCGCACCCTCGCCCCCCTTCGACCGGCCAATTCCCCTCCTACCGGGGTGGCGGGCTGGGCCGTCGTGGTCCATCCTTGCCGCTCAGGCACATACCGCCACCCCGGCGCAGGCCGCCACGTGGGCACAGCAGGCCGCCACCTGAGCACAGCAGGCCGCCACCTGAGCACAGCAGGCCGCCTCCTGGGCACAGGATGCGCCCCGGCACAGTCGGCCGGCGCGCGTTCCCGTGTGTGGGGCGCCGCTGGCCGGTGAGGCCGTGCGTGGGGTGGCGGCAGGGGAGAGCGGGTGGTGGACGGGTGGTGGCGGCAGGAGGCCGGGTGGCGGGATGTGCGGCAGCAGGCCGGGGGGCGGGATGCGCGGTGGCGGCAGGGAAGGCCGGATGGCTGGACGGGCACGCGATCACGGGTCTCCGCCCCGGTCACGGGTCTCCGCCCCGGTCACGGGTCTCCGCCCCGGTCACGGGTCTCCGCCCCGGTCACGGGCGCCATGGGCGCCATGGGCGCCCGCCCCAGCACGACCCCACCCCCTCCCGGCCGGCCGGCGCCTGCCCCGTACGCCTTTCCTCACGCGCCACCACCCCGGCCCCCTGCCCCTGCCCCTGCCCCTGCCCCTGCCCCTGCCCCCATCCCCGCCCCCGTCCCCGCCCCGCCGTCGGCGAATTCCGGCCGCTCCCGCACCCCCGCCAACCCCCCGCCCGCCGTCCGAGCGGCCGAACGTCCGCCTCTCACCTGTGCTTTCTCCTCGTCGTCGACGGGGTGTCAGTCACCCGCTCCGCCGCCGACCCGCGCCCGCTCGTCAAGAAATTCCTGTCCGAATCATTGACGCTCCTCCGACCCCCTCGTACCTTGTGCCAGCAAGCGCTTTCTTGAAACGATTCATGCAAGCGGCAACGACGCTGCGGGGAGGCCGACTGTGGGAGCCAGCAGGAATGTTGAGAGGCGAACGATCCTGAAGGTGGCCGGGGCATCGGCGGCCACCCTTGGGCTGGCCGCCACGACGGGGTGCGGAGGCGGTAGCGGTTCCGCCGACGGGACGGTGACGCTCCGTTACGCATGGTGGGGTGGCGAGCCGCGCACCATCGCCATCAAGAAGACGATCGCACTCTTCGAGAAGAAGTTCCCGAAGATCAAGATCAAGCCCGAATTCACCGACTACGAGGCGTTCTGGGAGAAGTTCCAGACTCAGGCTTCCGGTGGGAATCCGCCGGATGTTTTCCAGAACGCGGTCGCTTTCCTGCGCAAGTACGACAAGCGCGGTGTCCTGCTGGATCTCAAGACGCAGGCGGACGCGGGGAATCTGGACCTCGAGAACTTCCGCAACGGCGTTCTGGCGAACGGTCAGGTCGACGGCAAGCAGATCGGCATACCCGTCGGCGCCAACACCATGGCGCTCGTCATCGACGTCAACGCCTTCAAGAAGGCGGGCGTCGAGGCGAAGTTCGGCTGGACCTGGGACGAGTACTTCGACGCGCTCCAGACGATCCAGGACAAGCTGAAGATCGCCGGCGACACGGGCTACTTCAGCATCATGTACCTCTACGACCTGTACCTGCGTCAGAACGGCAAGGCCTTCTTCACCGACTCGGGCCTCGGCTTCACCGAGGACGACCTGACGCAGTGGTGGGAGGACGGCTACAAGCGCGTGAAGTCCGGGCTCGTCGCCGACCCGAAGAAGATCGAGCAGGTCAAGCCGAAGTCCGGTCTCTCGGCGGGGCTCGCCGCGTCCGAGTTCACCTGGGACAACTTCTCCATCCGCTACGAGGGCGAGGGCGAGTCGGACTACGGCCTCGCGCCGATCCCCACCGTGAACGGCAAGGACACCGGCCAGTACCTCGGTTCGCTGCTGCTCAGCGGCTTCTCCGGCACCAAGCACCCCAAGGAGGTCGCGCAGTTCATCGACTTCATGGTGCACGACCCCGAGGTCGGCAAGATCATGGGCTACGACCGCGGCCTCCTCGCCACGACCGAGCAGTACGAGGCCTTCACCCCCACCGACGCCAACAACAAGGGCGTCGCGACGTACGAGGAGGAGGTCGCCGCGGCCGGCGTCCTCGGGAAGATCACCCCGCACCCGTCCGGCGCGGACATCGTCGAGGCGGCGTTCCTGCGCATCGGCGGCGAGGTGGCCCAGGGCAAGACCAAGCCCGCCGCCGCCGCCAAGACGCTGTTCAACGAGGCGAAGGCCGCGTTCGCGGGCTGAGGGGACGTACCACCATGACGCTCGTCAAGGAAGCGCCCGCGCGCTCGGCCGGGAAGCGGCCCGCCGCTCCCGTCGCCGGGCGGCGCGGGCGGCGCCGCGAGAACCTCGCCGGTTATCTCTTCATGTCGCCGTGGATCGCGGGGTTCCTGCTGCTCACGGCGGGGCCGATGATCGCGTCGCTGTACTACGCGTTCACCAGCTACAACCTGTTCACGCCGCCCCAGTGGGTGGGGCTGGACAACTTCACGACGATGTTCCAGGACCCGCGCTGGCAGAAGTCGGTGCAGGTCACGCTGAAGTACGTCGTCGTGGCCACTCCCCTGAAGCTCATCCTCGCGCTCGGCGTGGCGCTGCTGCTCGCGCAGAAGCGGCGAGGACAGGGCCTGTACCGGGCCGCGTTCTACATGCCCTCGCTCATCGGCGCCAGTGTCTCCGTGGGCTTCGTGTGGCGGGCGCTGTTCTCGGACGACGCGGTCGTGGACCGCACGCAGAAGATCTTCGGTCTCGACGTGGGTGGCTGGATCGGCAACCCGGACTACATCATCTACGCCCTGGTGGCCCTGAGCGTCTGGCAGTTCGGCGCGCCGATGGTCATCTTCCTGGCCGGCCTCAAGCAGGTCCCGCAGGAGCTGTACGAGGCCGCCGAGATGGACGGGGCCGGACCGTTCCGCAGGTTCTGGAACGTCACGCTGCCGATGATCTCCCCGGTGCTCTTCTTCAACGTGCTGCTGGAGTCCATCCACGCGTTCCAGGTGTTCGGCTCGGCGTACGTCGTCTCCGACACCCGGTGCGGGCCCGCCGACGCCACGCTCGTCTACACCTGCTACCTCTACCAGAAGGGCTTCAAGGAGGCCCAGATGGGCTTCGCCTCCGCGATGGCCTGGACGCTGGTGGTCGCGGTGGCGCTCGTGACGGCGGTCCTGTTCTGGTCGCAGAAGAAGTGGGTGCACTACGAGGAGGCCGCCAAGTGACCACTGCCACCAGCCCTGTGGTGCGTACCGCCAGCGAGCGGCGGCGCACCGGATCGATCGCCTGGCACGTGGGCGCGCTCCTCGTCCTCGCGGTCGTCCTGTATCCCGTCATCTGGGTGGTCGGTGCCTCGTTCAAGCCGAGCAAGGACATCATCGCCAGCCTCGACCTGCTGCCCACCGAGCCGGTCTGGGCGAACTTCTCCGGGCTCGCCGACGGCATCTCCGGCATCGCCATCAGCAGCTTCTTCGTCAACTCGCTGATGTACGCCGTCCTCGCCGTCGTCGGTGTCGTGGTGTCCAGCTCGCTGACCGCGTACGCCTTCGCCAAGATCCGGTTCGCCGGGCGGAACGTGCTGTTCACGCTGATGATCGGCACGCTGCTGCTGCCGTATCACGTCCTGCTCATCCCGCAGTACGTGATGTTCCGCAACCTCGAGCTGGTCGACACGCTGGTACCGCTCGTCGCGGGCAAGTTCCTGGCCACGGAGGCGTTCTTCGTCTTCCTGATGGTGCAGTTCATGCGCGGCCTGCCGCGCGAGCTGGACGAGGCCGCCAAGCTCGACGGCTGCGGGCACCTGAGGACCTACTGGTCCATCGTGCTGCCGCTGTGCCGCCCCGCCATCATCACCAGCGCCATCTTCACCTTCATCAACGCGTGGAACGACTTCATGGGGCCGTTGATCTACCTCAACACCCCCGAGAAGTACACGGTCTCGCTCGGCCTGATGATGTTCCGCGACCAGGAGGGCATCTCCAACTACGGCAGCATGATCGCGATGTCGCTGGTGGCGCTGGTGCCGGTCATCGCCTTCTTCATGGCCTTCCAGCGCTACCTCGTCGACGGTATGGCGACGTCCGGACTGAAGGGCTGAGACGGTTCACCATGGCGAACACACGCGTGAAGGCACGCAAGGAGTCCGTGTTCGGCGAGCGCTTCGCGCTCTTCGCCGAGTCCCTGCTCACCGGCGTGTGGATCGCCGTGGCCTGTCTCGGGGTCGTCACCTACCCCGCGGCCTTCGCCGCCGGCGCACGGCATCTGCGGCGGCGTACCCGGCATGAGGACGGCGGCTGGCGGGACTTCGCCGCCGACTTCCGGACGGCCGTGCGCGGAGGGTGGGCCGTCGGGCTCGTCGGCTGGGCGGCGGCGGCCGCGGTCTGGATCGACGTACAGGCCGCGCGCGCCGGGCTCCCCGGCGGGCCGCTCGTCGGGGCCGTGGGCCTGTTCGCCCTGATCGGGGCCGTGGTCGCCGGTATGCGCGCGGCCGCGGTGTGGACGCCGGGGGACTCCTGGCGCTCCCTGCTCGCCCAGGCGGGCCGGCGTACCGTGCTCGACCCTGCCGGATCCTTTCTGCTCACCGCCGGGCTCGCCGTGGTCGCCCTGTCCGGCATGTTCGTCGCGCCGCTGGCGGTCCCCGTCCTGGGGGCCGTCGCGGCGGCGGCCGTCGCCGTCGAGGAGCGTTACCGGCACCGCTGACGGGCGGTGCTCCCTCCCGGGCCGGCGCCCCGAGCGCCGCCCGAGGTGGGTATCGGCACCGCTGACGGGCGGTGCCCCCTTCCCGGTCCGGCGCCCTGGACGCCGTACCTCTATCTGTCATGCCCCTGACCACCCCCTGCATCCCGCACGGAAGGAAAGGCTGCATCCCATGTCTCCCATCCCCCGCAGGTCCCTCCTCAAGGCGGCAGCCGTCGCCGGCGCCGCCGCCCAGTTCAGCTGGGCCCTGGGAGCGAAGGACGCGCAGGCCGCGCCCGCAGCCGCGGCCGCCGACGACGACCCGGTGACCCTGGACTGGCTGGAGGACGGCGGCCTCGGCGCCGCCCCCGGCTCCACCCTCGGCGTGCCCTGGCCGATGGGCACCTACCAGGAGGACCAGACCTTCGCGCTGACGGACGCCGACGGCAAGGACGTGCCCGTACAGTCCTGGCCGATCGCCTACTGGCCGGACGGCTCCCTGAAGTGGACCGCCCACGCCGTCAGCTCCGGCACCGGCAAGCTCACCCTCACCGCCGGCACCCCGGCCGCACCCGCCGCCAAGGTCACCGTCGACAAGAGCGGCGGCACCATCGACGTCTCCACCGGCGTCATCACCGCGAAGATCGGCAAGGACGGCGCCACCCTCATCAAGTCGGTCAAGCGCGGCTCCACCGAGATCGCCAAGAACGGCCGCCTGGTCCTGATCCGCCAGCCCGAGATCGAGGACGAGGACCAGGGCAGCGTCAAGACCGAGCGCTTCGACGGCGCCATCTCCGACGTCACCGTCGAGCAGGAGGGCCCGGTCCGCGCGGTCGTCCGGATCGACGGCAAGCACCGCAAGGGCAGCCGCAGCTGGCTGCCGTTCTCCATCCGGCTGTACTTCTACGCCGGCGCCGACTCCTTCCGCATGGTGCACACCATCACCTTCGACGGCACCCAGGAGCCCGGCAAGGCCAGCGGCGACTTCATCCGCGGCCTCGGCGTCCGCTTCACCGTCCCGATGCGCGACGAGTCCTACGACCGGCACATCCGCATCGGCGGCGAGGGCACCGGCCTGCTCCGCGAGGCCGTCAAGGGCATCACCGGCCTGCGCCGCGACCCGGGCGCGGCCGTCCAGGCGGCCCAGTACGCGGGCGAGAAGCTGCCCGACCCCTCCACCTGGGACCAGCGGGTCACCACCCGGCTCCAGTACATCCCCGAGTGGGGCGACTACACCCTCTCCCAGCTCTCCGCCGACGGCTTCACCCTGCGCAAGCGCACCAAGAAGGGCTACGGCTGGATCGGCGCCGGCGGCGGCAAGCGGGCCTCCGGGTTCGGGTACGTCGGCGGCGTGAGCGGCGGCCTCTCCTTCGGCCTCAGGGACTTCTGGGAGAAGTTCCCCGCCCAGCTCGACATCCGCGACGCCCACACCGAAGAGGCCGAGGTCACCCTCTGGCTCTGGTCGCCCGAGGCGCAGCCCATGGACCTGCGCTTCTACCACGACGGCATGGGCCAGGACACCTACGCCGAGCAGCTCGAAGGCCTCAACATCACCTACGAGGACTACGAGCCCGGCTTCGGCACCCCCTACGGCATCGCCCGCACCTCCGAACTCCTCTTCTGGGCCAACGAGGCCACCCCGACCCCGGAGAAGCTCGCCGAACAGGTCGAGGCCGTCCGCGTGCTGCCCCAGCTCGCCGCCCCGCCCAAGCAGCTCATCAAGGCCAAGGTCTTCGGCCCCGGCCTCTACTCCGAGCCCGACCGCTCCACCCCCGCCAAGGCCAAGATCGAGGACCACCTCGACTTCCTCTTCACCTACTACAAGGACCAGGTGGAGCAGCGCCGCTGGTACGGCTTCTGGGACTACGGCGACATCATGCACACCTACGACACCGTCCGGCACCAGTGGCGGTACGACATCGGCGGCTACGCCTGGGACAACTCCGAGCTCTCGCCGGACCTCTGGCTCTGGTTCGCCTACCTGCGCTCCGGCCGCGCGGACATCTTCCGCTTCGCCGAGGCGATGACCCGGCACACCGGCGAGGTCGACGTCTACCACATCGGCCAGTGGGCGGGCCTGGGCACCCGGCACGGCGTCCAGCACTACGCCGACAGCGCCAAGCAGCAGCGCATCGCCAACACCACCTACCGCCGCTACTACTACTTCCTCACCGCCGACGAACGCGTCGGCGACCTCATGCACGCCAACGTCGACTCCGACGAGACCTTCCTCGTCCTCGACCCGCAGCGCAAGGTGCGCACCGACACCTACACGCCCGACCGGCACGCCCTGTCGATCGGCTTCGGCACGGACTGGAGCGGTCTGGTGTCGGCCTGGCTGACGGAGTGGGAGCGCAAGGGCCCGAAGTGGGAGAAGGCCAAGGCGCGCGTGCTGTCGACGATGGAGGGCATCGCCGCCCAGCCGAACGGCTTCGTGCAGGGCAGCGGCCTGTACGACCTCGACACCGGCCAGTTCGCCGTCGCCACGGCGCCGGTCGTCGGCGTCTCCCACCTCTCCGCCGTCTTCGGCCTCAACGAGCTGTGCGCCGAACTCATCCACCTCGTCGACATCCCGAAGTTCAACGAGGCCTACTACGACTACTGCCGCTACTTCAACGCCACCAAGGCCGAACAGGCGGCACGCTACGGCTCCAACTTCGGCACCCTGCTGCTGTTCCAGGGCCACTCGCGCCTCGACGCGTACGCGGCCGTGCAGACCGGGGACGAGAAGCTCGCCACGCGTGCCTGGGAGAAGTTCTACAACTCCGACGGCTACAAGGAGTCCGCGCCCTGGAAGACGGAGGCCCTCAGCGGCCCCGCCACCCTCGTGCCGGGCAGCGAGGCGGCCTGGGTGTCCACCAACGACACCGCGCTGTACGGCCTCGCCGCCATCGAGAACCTGGCGCTGCTCGGGGACAAGATGCCGTCGTAGCCGGCTGAGGGGGGTGATCCGTGTCGGCCGGATCACCCCCCAGGCCAGGCCTAGTCCATCCTCCCCAGCACCTCCCGCACCCGCCGCGCGTCGCGCAACCGCTGCTCGTAGGTGGCACCCACCGCGAGCAGCAGCAGACCGGCGAGTGCGGGAGGCACCCACCTCGGGACGAGACCGACGACCTGGGCGAGATACGGAGCCAGCTCGTGCAGCGCGTCCAGGGCCAGCACCGAGGCGCCCAGCGCCAGGGGCGCCTGGAGCCGGTGCCGGGCGCCCAGCAGGGTGACCAGCAGCGCCGCGGCCCCCAGCAGAAGCGGGCGCGTCCACTGCGGGTCGCCCCAGGCCGCGGCGAGGCTCGGCAGGAACGTGGCGGCGAGCCCGGGGCCGTACGCCGTCCAGGACGAGGTCTGCGGCACGCGGCGCCGGCGCCAGGCGCCGACGGCCAGGGCCGGGAGGGTCACGGGCAGCGTGTACGCCTCCGGCGTGGAGACGTCCCAGGCGGCCAGCCGGACCCAGGTGGCCAGCACGAAGAGGACTCCGGCCGCGAAGCCGGCGGGCCGGCGGCCGGCGCGGACCGCCGAGGCACCCGTGATCACACCGCACAGGGACAGCACCAGCGCCAGCATGGGCGGATCGGTCACCGCGAGACCGACGGCGAGCACCCCGGCGGCCGCGCCCGTCACCTCGACCGGCACGGTCGCCGGGGACGGTCCGAGCCGGGCGGCGAGCAGGGCCGCGGCCGCGGCGACCGCGAGGACCGGCAGTGCCGTGTGCGCCGCCGGCCAGTCCGCCGCCGCGCCCGCCGCGCAGGCCAGCGCGGTGGCGTACCCGAGCGCGGCCGGGGCCGTGACCGGGGTGAGGCGAGGCCGCGCCGACACCGTCACGAACAGCGCCGTCAGTGCCGCCAGCACGGTCAGGGTCGCGCTCTGCGTCGCCAGGGACAGCAGGGCGACGGTGACCGAGCCGGCCAGGGAGAGGGCGGCGGCGGTCCACGGGGTGGGCAGGAAGGCCGCTGCCGCGGTGAGGACGCCGAGCGCCAGCAGCGTGAGGACGTAGGGCAGTTCGCAGACCGCCGGGAGGGCCGTGCACGCCGCCCACGCCAGGAACAGCGCCCCGGTCCGGGCCCGGGGACGCCAGGTCTCGTGCCGGACGGCCAGGGCGAGGCTGCCCGCGACGACCGCCAGGACGAGCAGTGCCTGCACCGGGTACGGCGGCCAGGGGGTGTGGACGGTCACCGCGGCGCGGGCGTCCGCGGGCGCTCCCGACCAGGGCCGCTCCAGCCGGCCGAGCGGGCCCAGCAGCACCACCAGGACCAGGGGCAGGGCCCACAGCAGCGCCAGCGCCTGCACCACCGCACCGGCCCGGGCGAGGCCCACCCGCACCGGCTCGGCGAGCCGCCGCCGTACCGCCACGATCGCCACGATCAGGGCGACGCCGCAGGCCAGATGGGCGGGGACCGCCCAGCCGGCGGGCAGCGCCACCCGCAGTGCCCCGCCGCCCGCCGCCACCAGCAGCAGACCGCCCGTGAGCGCCGCGGCCCCCGCCGGGCCCGCTCCCGGCAGCCGCCGGGCGGCGCCCAGCGCGACGGCCGCCGCGAGGACGAGGAGCGCCGCCGCACGGGCGGCGGCGCTCGGACCGGCGGCCGTCCAGGACAGCCAGCCGGCCGCCAGGACGCCCCCGCCGCCCAGCCCGCAGGCGCCGACGGCGGCGGTGGCACGTGCGGACCGTACGGCCACCCGCAGCGCGACGGCAGTGTCGAGGCCGGCCGTCACCAGCAGCGCCGCCGCGACGGCGTCCAGGCCGGCGTCCACCGCGAACATGCCGAGCGGCAGCGGGAGTTGGGCGGCGGCCAGCGCCGAGGGCAGCGGCAGCCGCAGGGCGGGCAGCCCGCGGCCGTACGCCGCCCAGAGCGCCGCCAGCACCGCCGCCGCGACCGCCGTGTACCCGGTGCCGTCGGTACCGGTGAGCGCCGCCTCGCGCAGCGCGTAGGCGTCCAGCGCCGTGAGCGCCAGGCCGAGGCCCGCCACCGACTCCGCGGTCGAGCGCAGCCCGCGCCGCAGCAGCGGCACCGGCGCGGCGAGCACGGCCACCGTGACCGTGCCCAGCACCAGGGCCCGCCCGGCGATCCCCAGATGCCCCCAGCTCACCAGGGTGAACGCGATCGCCGCGATCGTCAGCAGCGTCCCGCCGAGCAGCAGCAGGACGTTCTGGACGCGCGGGGCGCTCGCCTCGGGACGCGCCGCGGGCCGGGGCGGCGGCCCCACCGGCGGCCGGCCGTGCCGCAGCGCGGCGACCACCTGGCCGCGGCGCGTCAGCAACCAGGCCCGGCGGGCGTCCAGTTGCCGCAGTTCGGCGTCGATGAGCCACAACTCCTCGGCCGGGGGCGGAAAATGCGTCATGGATCGGAGTGTGGTCCGTGTCACGCCCGACGGCATGAGCGCGGCTACTCAGGACGTACTCAGATCCGGGGCCGGCGGCGGGCACACTCGGCCCATGGACTGGACGCACTACCGCTTCCGCAGCCTGTGGCACCTGCCCGCGCCGCCCGCCGCCGTCTACGCCGCCCTGGAACGCCCCGAGGACTACCCGCGCTGGTGGCCGCAGGTCCGCGAGGTGACCCGGCTCGACGACACCACCGGCGTCTTCACGATCCGCTCGCTCCTGCCGTACGCCATGACCTTTACCGCGCGCGAGGTCCGGCACGATCCCGGGGCCGGGGTGCTGGAGGTCGCGCTGTCCGGGGACATCGAGGGCTGGGCGCGCTGGACGGTCACCGCGGCCGGAGCCGGCGCGCTCGCCCGCTACGACCAGGTCGTCGACGTCGGCAAGCCGCTGCTCCGGCGGTTCGCCGTGCCCGGACGGCCGGTCTTCCGCGCCAACCACCGGCTGATGATGCGCGCCGGCCGGCGCGGACTCGCGGCCTACCTGCAAGCGGTTTGAACGAAGCCCGCACGGACCTGTATTGTTCAGTCCGTTCCCGGGCGATTAGCTCAGTGGGAGAGCGCTTCGTTCACACCGAAGAGGTCACTGGTTCGAACCCAGTATCGCCCACCGGGAAAAGAGCCGGTCCGCATGATGCGGACCGGCTCTTTCGTGTGTGCTGCGTGGCCGGATACGCTTCCGATCTTCACGGGGCAGGGGAGGCGCCCGTGACGGAGGGGGCCTTTCCTTGCGTACGGAGCAGGGCAGCAGACCGTGGGCGGCCGAGAACCTCACCCGGGCGCGGAGGGTCGTCGCCCCGGTCAAGATCTTCTTCGTCGTGCTGCTGCTCGGCGGGCTCGTCGCGCTCTTCCGGGCGACCGGCAACGTGGAGCGCGTCGACACGATGTGGGTGGGCGCCGAGGTCGCCGCTGACGGCAGCCTCCGTGTCACCGAGGTCATCGACTACGACTTCGGATACCCCGGCACCACCCGGCACGGCATCTACCGGGACCTGCCGGACCTGCCCTACGACGAGGACGCGGCCGGGATCGTCGTCACCATGGACGGCGCCCGGGTCCCCTGGGAACTCACCGTCGGGGACGACCACCGCTTCGCGCTGCGGCTGCGCGCCTGGGAACTGCAGACCCGCACCCCGCGCGGCACCGCCCTCTGGCTCCGGACGGAGGCGTTCCGGCGCTACCTCCTCGACCCGCCCCCGCGCCGGGACGGCGAACCCCTCGACGAGGAAGCGGAACGGGTGGAGCTGTGCACGGCCTGGTCCATGTCCCTCCAGGCGGAGTACCGCTGGCAGCAGGCCGTCGCCGACTCGACGGCCGTCCCCCGGCGGGGCGCGGCCGGCAGGTCCCGGATCGGCCCCGCTCTCGCCCTCGGCCTGGTCGCCGCCGTCGGTTCCAGCACGGCTCCGTCCTCCGGCGGCGGAGGCGGTGGCGGCGACGGCGGTGGCGGCGGTGGCGGCGACGGCGGCGGCGGTGGCGGAGGGTCGTGGTGACCTTGGTGACCTTGGTGACCTTGGTGACCTCCCGCAGCCGCGGCAGGGCGCAGGGCTCCTACGCCGCCGCCGGCAGCACCGGGCGCAACGGCCACGACGTGTCGACCGTCTCCGGTGAGCCGCTGCGCGCGAACCACGCCTGGAGGCCGCGCGCCTGCGCCGCGTGCCAGGACGTCTGCAACGCGTGCAGTTCGGCGGGGGACAGACGCTCCAGCCGGGTCGCGAAGCGCCGGCCCAGCGCCCGCACCACCTCCAGCGCGGCCACCGCGTCCGCCGCCGCGTCGTGCGCGTCGGCCAGCGCCACGCCGTAGTGCTCGCACAGGTCGGTGAGCGTGCGCCGGCCCTTGCGGTAGCGGTCCAGGTGCTTGTCCAGCACCCGCGGGTCCAGCACCCGCAGCGGCGCCGGCTCCAGCCAGTGGCCCAGCGACGAGGCGCGGTGCCGGCGCAGCTCCCGGTCGAGCAGCGTCAGGTCGAACGGCGCGTTCATCACCACCAACGGCCGCCCCGCCGCCGCCTGTTCGGCGAGCAGTTCGGCTATCTCGAACATCACCGGCGACGGCCAGCGGCCGTTGCGGTGCAGATGATCCTCCGTCAGTCCGTGCACCGCCGTCGCCTCGGCGGGCACCGGCACGCCCGGGTTCACCAGCCAGCGGGTCACCCGCGGCCGGAGTCCCGGCCCGTCCTGGACGACGAGCGCGGCCGACACGATCCGGTCGGTCTCGACGTCCACTCCCGTCGTCTCCGTGTCGAACGCCGCCAAAGGGCCCTCGTACCAGTTCGCCATACCTGCACAACCCCTCGTTCACCCGGGGCAGCTGACGTCCCGTCTTCTGCCTGTTTGGTGATACCCGGGCTGTTTGCGCCGTACGCCGGGAGGACACAACAGGAATACGGGTCCTCGCAGTTCAGAGGCTCGACACGGAACCCACTCGACCCCCGGCGCGGGATCGAGTCTGCCTGGAAGGCTGTTGGTCATGGTGATAGCGCAGCCCGAGCGGGGCGGGCTGCTGCCCGAACGGACGGAACCCCAGCGCGGCACACTCGCCACCACCGCCTGCATGGAGACCCTGCAGGTGGGCTACCTCCACGCGGTCGCGGCGGCCGCGGGCTGCTCGCTGTCCCAGCCGTTTCCGGACAACGGCATCGACTGGCACGTCAGCCACAGCGCGCCCGGCCACACCGTCGACGACGAGGTGACCATCAAGGTGCAGCTGAAGGCGACGTACCAGATCCCGCCGAACCCGCCCGGCCGGTCCTTCTCCTTCACGCTCGACAACGACCACCTGAGGAAGCTCGCCCGCACCCCGGTGTCGGTGCACAAGATCCTCGTCGTGATGATCGTCCCCCGGTCCCGGGACCAGTGGCTGCGGGCCGGCCACGACCGGCTCGACCTCAGGCACTGCTGCTACTGGGTCAACCTCGCCGGCCACCCGGTCACCGGCCGGACCCGGACCACCGTGCGGATCCCCACCTCACGCGTCTTCGACGACCGGGCCCTGTGCGAGATCATGACGCGGGTCGGGACGGGAGGCAGACCATGACGCACCGCCCGTACGACGAACCCTCGCGGCCGGTACGGCCCCATCCCGCCGAGCCCGCCTGGCACCGTCCCCCCGAGCCCGCCGACGTCGACCCGGCCGTCCTCGGCGCCCTGCTGCGCCGGCACGGCTGGCAGCGCCGCGGCGGTGCCGCCGGGCGCTACGGCCGCTGGACCCCGCCCGGACCGGGCGGCGCCGCCACCAGCCTGCTGGTGCCCGAGAGCCGCGCCTTCCCCGACAGCGACGACCTGCTCGGCGAGGCGCTCCAGGCGCTGGCGCGCAGCCAGGCGCCCGCCGCGCGGGAGGTGCTGGTCGCCCTCGCCGTCCCCAGCGACGAGGTCCACTGGTGGCGGGACGTCCCGGCCGGGCCCGCGGACGCCGTCGGTACGGCCTCCTGGGCCGTCGAGGAGCAGTTGCGCGGCGCCGCCCGGCAGCTGCTCCTCGCCGCGGCGCTCGCCACCCGGGCGCGGGCCGGCTACCACGGCGCCCGGCACCGGCGCACGGCCGCCGCGGTGCTGGAGACCGTCCTCGTCGGCTCCGCGGCCGGCGGCCGCCGGCTGACCGCGTTCACGCCGGTGGCCGGCGCCCGCCCCCTCGCCGTACGCCTCCACCAGGCGCTGTACGCCGTCCGCGAGGCCATCGACTACCAGCGCGCCACCGGCGGCATGGACGCCTTCGACGGGGCCGTCGCGGCGGGCGCCAGCCGGGAGCTCACCGAGGCGCTGGTCGCCCTCGTCCGGGGCACCGAGGGCGCCCGGGTCGCCGTCGCCTGGGCGCCCGCCGCGGGAGTGCCCGAGGGCTGCGCCGCCACCGCCGAGCCCGTGGAGTTCTCGCCCGGGGACCTGACCGCCCTGCGCGCGGCCGGCGCCCGCTACCTGCGCGAGGAGCCCTCGGTGCCCGTGCGCATCACCGGAGCGGTGGTCCGGCTGCGCCGGTCGGGGCCGCGCGGCGAGGGCAGCGTACGGCTGCGGGTGCTCGCCGGGGCCGAGGTGCCGCACGTCCGGCTCACCCTCGACGAGGACGACTACCGCATCGCGGGACAGGCCCACCTGGTCGGACTGCCGGTGCGGGTGCAGGGGAGGCTGGAGAGCCGGGGCGGGTTCCGCAGGCTGACGGCCGTGCGCGGAGTGGCCCCCGTGCAGGTGGACGAGTCCGAGCGGGACCGGCTGATGAAGTCGCTGTACGAGAATCTGGACTGCTTCGAGGAGGCCTGCGGAGGGGACTGATTTCGCGGTCGGCGGGTGCGGGTCGGTACGATCCCCTATTGCGCGCGCTCCCGGTATGGCGCCGCACCCCACCTGCAGTCAGGAGAGACCGGTGTCAGACGTCCGTGTGATCATCCAACGCGATTCCGAGCGGGAAGAGCGCGTGGTGACGACGGGCACTACGGCCGCCGACCTCTTCGCCGGCGAGCGCTCGATCGTCGCCGCGCGGGTGGGCGGTGAGCTCAAGGACCTCGCCCACGAGCTCCGGGACGGCGAGACCGTGGAGGGTGTCGAGATCTCCTCCGAGGACGGCCTCAACATCCTGCGCCACTCCACCGCGCACGTCATGGCCCAGGCCGTGCAGGAGCTCTTCCCCGAGGCCAAGCTGGGCATCGGCCCGCCCGTCAAGGACGGCTTCTACTACGACTTCGACGTCGAGAAGCCCTTCCACCCCGATGACCTCAAGGCCATCGAGAAGAAGATGCAGGAGATCCAGAAGCGCGGGCAGAAGTTCGCCCGCCGCGTGGTCACGGACGAGGAGGCCCGCGAGGAGCTGGCCGGTGAGCCGTACAAGCTGGAGCTGATCGGCCTCAAGGGCGCGGCCTCCTCCGACGACGGCGCGGACGTCGAGGTCGGCGCCGGCGAGCTGACGATCTACGACAACCTGGACGCCAAGACCGGCGAGCTGTGCTGGAAGGACCTCTGCCGCGGTCCCCACCTGCCCTCCACCCGGCTCATCCCGGCGTTCAAGCTGATGCGCAACGCGGCCGCCTACTGGCGCGGCAGCGAGAAGAACCCGATGCTCCAGCGCATCTACGGCACCGCCTGGCCGTCCAAGGACGAGCTGAAGGCGTACCTGGACTTTCTCGCCGAGGCCGAGAAGCGCGACCACCGCAAGCTGGGCAGCGAGCTCGACCTGTTCTCCATCCCGGAGCAGATCGGCTCCGGTCTCGCGGTCTTCCACCCCAAGGGCGGCATCGTCCGGCGGGTCATGGAGGACTACTCGCGGCGCCGCCACGAGGAGGAGGGCTACGAGTTCGTCTACACCCCGCACGCGACGAAGGGGAAGCTCTTCGAGACCTCGGGCCACCTGGACTGGTACGCCGACGGCATGTACCCGCCCATGCAGCTCGACGAGGGCGTGGACTACTACCTCAAGCCCATGAACTGCCCGATGCACAACCTGATCTTCGACGCGCGCGGCCGCTCCTACCGCGAACTGCCGCTGCGCCTCTTCGAGTTCGGGACCGTGTACCGGTACGAGAAGTCGGGCGTCGTGCACGGTCTGACCCGTGCCCGCGGCTTCACCCAGGACGACGCGCACATCTACTGCACCCGCGAGCAGATGTCGGAGGAGCTCGACAAGACGCTCACCTTCGTCCTCGGCCTGCTGCGCGACTACGGTCTGACCGACTTCTACCTGGAGCTGTCGACCAAGGACCCGGAGAAGTTCGTCGGCTCCGACGAGGTCTGGGAGGAGGCGACCGAGACCCTGCGCCAGGTCGCCGAGAAGCAGGGCCTGCCGCTCGTGCCCGACCCGGGCGGCGCCGCCTTCTACGGCCCGAAGATCTCCGTCCAGACCAAGGACGCCATCGGCCGCACCTGGCAGATGTCGACCATCCAGCTCGACTTCAACCTGCCGGAGCGCTTCGACCTGGAGTACACCGGCCCCGACGGCTCGAAGCAGCGCCCGGTGATGATCCACCGTGCCCTCTTCGGCTCGATCGAGCGGTTCTTCGCGGTGCTCCTGGAGCACTACGCGGGCGCCTTCCCGGCGTGGCTGGCGCCGGTCCAGGCGATCGGCATCCCGATCGGCGACGGGCACGTGGAGTACCTGGAGAAGTTCGCCGCCGCCGCGAAGAAGCAGGGGCTGCGCGTCGAGGTCGACTCCTCCTCCGACCGGATGCAGAAGAAGATCCGCAACGCCCAGAAGCAGAAGGTGCCCTTCATGGTCATCGCGGGCGACGAGGACATGTCGAACGGCTCGGTGTCCTTCCGCTACCGCGACGGCTCGCAGGAGAACGGCATCCCCTTCGACGAGGCCATCGCCAAGATCGCGAAGGTCGTCGAGGAGCGGGCGCAGGTCTGATCCCCCGGTGCGCGGGCCCTCGGAGAGTTCAGTCCTCCGAGGGCCCGTCGCCGTTCCGGCGGTCGCTCTCCAGCGAGAACACCTGGAGCAGCCACGACGAGAACGAGCCCGTCACCGCGCCCAGCAGCGCCAGCCCGCACATCATCAGGCCGACGGCGATCACCCGGCCCCGGGCCGTGACCGGGACGACATCGCCGTAGCCGACCGTGGTCAGCGTCGCGCACGCCCACCACAGCGCGTCCCCGAAGGTGTGCATCTGGGTGCCCGGCGCCCCCCGTTCCTGGTCGTAGACGGCGAGCGAGCACGCGAAGCCGAGCAGGACCGTCGTCACCCCGGCGTAGGCGATCACGCGCGCGTAGAGCGACAGCCGGGGTTCACCGTGCCGGTGCTGGACGGCCTCGTACACCTTGACCACCCGCAGCGGGCGCAGCAGGGGCAGCAGGACGACCACGGTGTCCAGCTTGTGCGCGGGGACGAACCGCAGCCCCTGCCCGCTCAGCCGCCAGCGCACCCCGTAGTCGACCACGAACAACAGCCAGGCGAGGGACATCACCGCCGCGCACAGGTCCCGCCACGCGCCCGGCAGACCCTGGGCGAGGACCAGGATGGCGTACATGCCGAGGAACACCAGTGAGGCGACGGCGAGAGGTAGCTCGGTGCGCTGCTCCCAGCGGGCCTGACGGCCGACTTCGTCCATCGGCCCAGCTTGGCCCGCGCAGGTCGCGCCGCAACCCCGGCGACACGCCGCGAACGGGCGAAGCCATATGCTGCCTTGCATGACGAGTGAGCCGGAACAGCAGATCGGAGTGGGGACGCAGGACGCGTTCCAGCGCCTGTGGACGCCCCACCGGATGGCCTACATCCAGGGCGAGAACAAGCCGACCGGCCCGGGGGCCGACGACGGCTGCCCCTTCTGCTCGATCCCGGCGAAATCCGACGAGGACGGGCTGATCGTCCGGCGCGGTGAGCACGTGTACGCGGTGCTGAACCTGTACCCGTACAACGGCGGCCACCTCATGACCGTCCCCTACCGGCATGTCGCCGACTACACCGACCTGACCGGGCCGGAGACCGCCGAGCTCGGCGAGCTGACCAAGCAGGCGATGACGGCCCTGCGCACCGCGTCCGGCGCGCAGGGCTTCAACATCGGCATGAACCAGGGCTCGGTGGCGGGCGCCGGCATCGCGGCGCACCTGCACCAGCACATCGTGCCCCGCTGGGGCGGCGACACGAACTTCATGCCGGTCGTGGGGCACACCCGGGTGCTGCCGCAGCTGCTGGCGGACACCCGGAAGATGCTGGCGGAGGCGTGGCCGACGGCTTCCTAGGTGTCGTCCCGGAAGGCTCGGGACGGGTGAGCCAGGACTCGGCCACGGGATCCTGAACAGGTGAGGGCCTTCCGGGTCGCTGTGGATCGCGATGTCCACAGGAACCGAAAGGCCCTCGGGGCCCACCGTCCGCGCCCCTGACCGAGACCGGCCGTCCGCGTCCGGTCCGGCCGCGGGAGGCTACGCGTCGTAGGTGTCGGCCTTCTTCGGGGACGCCTCCTGCACCGCCCCGCTGAGCGCCGACGCGCGTGAGGTGAACTTGTCGGTGTCCACGTCGTGCTCCTTGAGCACCCTGAGCGTGGCCCTGTGCACCGCACGCAGCACCGGCGTGGCGGTGCGCAGCGCGTCGTCCGCCATGAAGCGGTGGCTCCAGGGCTGGTCGGCCCAGGCGTGGCGCAGACCGAAGGGCTCGGGCAAGCCGATCGAGCCGCCGAGCCACTTCAACAGCGGCGGGTACCAGCTGATCGTGGCGCGGGCGGCCAGCCGCACCACCTCGTCGGGGGTGACGAGCGGAAGCTTGACCGTCCGGGTCTCCCAGAAGCGGACGGTCTTGGCCACCTGCTTGGTGGGCGCCGAGGGCTTGGTGCTGAACAATCCGTTGACCGGGCCGAGGGCGTGTCCGGTGACCTCGATGCGCAGGGTCTCCTTCAGCACGGTCACCGTGATCATCATGGTGAGGATCAGATTGCCGTTCCACAGGTGGGGCCACTGGACGCCCAGGTAGTGCCGGTCGCCGCTGTCGAACTGCTGGTTGTTGCAGATGTCCTCGACGGCCCTCGGCTTGACCTGGTAGGCCTCGACGTCGGTGCCCTCGGGCCTGGACACCGCCTTGGCGCCCGCGCCCACGTGGGTGACGACCCAGTGCCGGACCGACGGGGCGGGGAACCCCCCGGTCTTCAGGTTCTGCCGGTTCAGCAGGCTCAGCTCGTCGTGGATGGCCCTCACGACCGTCCAGCTGCGGAACTCGTGGACGCCCTTGACCGGGTCGATCGGGACCAGCTCCTCGGCGAGGTGCCAGGCGCCCCAGCGGGTGCCCATGCCGAGGATGCCCTTGTGGCCCGCGTAGAAGACCGAGTTGGACTGCTGCTCGGCGCTGAGCCGGGCCAGGGACTGGCGCAGCTGCTCGGCAGCGGCCTGGTCGGGACTGGTGGGCACCGCCTCGGGGACCTTCGCGCCGACGCTGCCGCCGGACAGCAGCCCGCCCCAGTTCTCGCGCAGATCCTTCGCGGTGCTCTCGCAGAGCCGCTTGGCCAGGAACCAGCCGGCCACGGGGGCCACGATGCACCCACGCGCATACCACCCCGCGATGCCGGTGAACGGCATCCGCAGCAGGAAGATCACGGCGAGGGCGCCGACGGCGATCAGCAGGCCGGTGGCGAGCCCGGAGACCCGCTTGTTGTCCGCTTTGCCCATGGTGGCCCGCAGCTGGAAGACGAGCAGCCAGACCAGCAGACCCGGCAGGAAGAGCACCCCGCACAGCAGCATGAGCCCGGTCAGCTTCTGGTCGCGCTGCCGACGGATGCGGCTGGCCGCCAGACAGTGCTCGACGACCACCTGCGGTTCGCTGCCGAAGGACTGGATGAGCGGATCGCGGCCGACGCCCAGCATGCGGTCGATCACGGCCTGGGAGTAGGCCTCACCGAAGTTGGGCCGGAAGATCTTCGCCCACGGGCGGCCCTCCTTGACCGTGGTCTGGTGCCACTCGTTGTCGGCCTTCTTGATCTCCTCCATCGGTGTGTCCCGATAGGCTGCCGAAGCCAGGGCGTATGTCGGGGCACCCCCTGAGCCGCCCGCCCTCGGCACCTGTGGCCCGAAGAAGTCCTCAACGGTCATTCCCGCCCCCACTCGCCGCCACTCTCGCTCCTGCGGCCTTCCCGACTTCCGTAGCCCGCACACCTGTTGATCAGGTCATCAGCGTATCTCCAGCCGGCGGCATCCGTCGGCGGACGGCCGAAGCCGCCCGCCGAATCGGAGGAACCGGAGGAATCGCGGGAAAGCGTTCCGTACGGGTCACTTGAGGCCACTCGGGGACGGCCTCTTCCCAACTCCTAACCCTCCTGCGCCTGTTGGCGTACCCGCTCGGCCACCTGGACCGGCATCGGCTCGTGCCGGGCGTAGGCGCGGTCGAAACGGGCCGTGCCGTGCGAGAGCGAGCGCAGGTCGACCGCGTACCGGCCGATCTCGATCTCGGGCACCTCGGCGCGCACCAGCGTGCGCCCGCCGCTCGTCTGCTCGGTGCCCAGCACCCTGCCGCGCCGGCCGGACAGGTCGCTCATCACGGCGCCCACGTACTCGTCGCCGACCAGGACGGACACCTCGGCCACCGGCTCCAGCAGATGGATCCTGGCGTCGGCCGCGGCCTCCCGCAGCGCGAGCGCGCCGGCCGTCTGGAACGCGGCGTCCGAGGAGTCCACCGAGTGCGCCTTGCCGTCGAGGAGCGTGATCCGCACGTCGACCAGGGGGTGCCCGGCCGCGACCCCCTTGGCCGCCTGGGCCCGGACGCCCTTCTCGACGGAGGGGATGAACTGGCGCGGCACCGCGCCGCCGACCACCTTGTCCACGAACTCGATGCCCGAACCGCCCGGCAGCGGCTCGACCTCGATCGCGCAGATGGCGTACTGGCCGTGCCCGCCGGACTGCTTGACGTGCCGGCCGCGGCCGGCGCACTTCTCCGCGAACGTCTCCCGTAGGGACACCTGGTGCGGTACGACGTCGACCTGGACGCCGTAACGACTGCGCAGCCGCTCCAGGGCGACGTCCGCGTGGGCCTCGCCCAGGCACCACAGCACGACCTGGTGGGTGTCCTGGTTCTGTTCCAGGCGCATCGTCGGGTCCTCGGCGACCAGCCGCGCCAGCCCCTGCGAGAGCTTGTCCTCGTCCGCCTTGCTGTGCGCCCGGATGGCCAGCGGCAGCAGCGGGTCGGGCATCCGCCAGGGTTCCATCAGGAGCGGGTCGTCCTTGGCGGAGAGGGTGTCGCCGGTCTCCGCGCGGCTCAGCTTGGCCACGCACGCGAGGTCGCCCGCGACGCAGTGGGTCAGGGCGCGCTGCTGTTTGCCGAAGGGCGCGGACAGGGCGCCGACGCGTTCGTCGACATCGTGGTCCTCGTGGCCGCGGTCGGTCAGCCCATGGCCGGAGACGTGGACGGTGTCGTCGGGGCGCAGGGTGCCGGAGAAGACGCGGACGAGCGAGACACGGCCGACGTACGGGTCGGACGACGTCTTCACGACCTCCGCGACCAGCGGCCCGTCCGGGTCGCACGGCGTCAGCTCGCGCGGCTTGCCGTCGACGGTCGTGACGCTCGGCGCCTCGCGCTCCAGGGGGGTCGGGAAGCCGCGGGTGACCAGGTCCAGCAGCTCGACCGTGCCGAGGCCCTGGCGGGCGCCCTCGGCCGCGGGGGCGGCGGCCAGCACGGGGAAGAACGTCCCGCGCGCGACGGCCCGCTCCAGGTCCTCGATCAGCGTCCCGACACCGATCGGCTCGCCGCCGAGGTAGCGGTCCATGAGCGTCTCGTCCTCGCTCTCGGCGATGATCCCCTCGATCAGCCGGTTGCGGGCCTCCTCGATCAGCGGCAGCTGGTCCTCACCGGGCTCGGACTCCTTGCGCTCCCCGGTGGAGTAGTCGAACAGCTTCTGCGACAGCAGGCCGATCAGCCCCGTCACGGGCGCGTGCCCGTCCGGCGCCTGCGGGCCGTGCAGCGGCAGGTACAGCGGCAGCACGGCGTCGGGGTCGTCGCCGCCGAAGGCCTCCGCGCAGACCCGGGTCATCTCCTCGAAGTCCGCGCGCGCCGCCTCCAGGTGCGTCACGACGATGGCGCGGGGCATGCCGACGGCGGCGCACTCGTCCCACACCATCCGGGTCGAGCCGTCCACGCCGTCCGAGGCGGACACGACGAAGAGGGCCGCGTCCGCGGCGCGCAGACCGGCCCTGAGCTCGCCGACGAAGTCGGCGTATCCGGGGGTGTCGAGGACGTTGATCTTGATGCCGTCCCAGACGACCGGCACCAGGGAGAGCTGTACCGAGCGCTGCTGACGGTGCTCGATGTCGTCGTAGTCGGACACGGTGCCGCCGTCCTCCACGCGGCCCGCCCGGTTCACCGCTCCCGCCGTGAGCGCGAGAGCCTCCACCAGAGTCGTCTTGCCCGATCCGCTGTGGCCGACCAGCACCACATTCCGTACGGACGCGGGGTGGTCGGCCGCCGTAGCCCTGCCGGCGGCTCCGGGGTGGGTGTGTGTCTTGTCGCCCATTTCTTGCCTCCCGTGCACGGTGAGGTCATCGGGGGCGCGGACACGGCGGCTCCGCGTGCGGTGGCGGCTCCGGCGACGCCCGCGGTCCTTCGAGCTTTCCACTCCCGTCACGGCGCGTCCATACGAGGGACGCGCCGGCGCCGCGCACCCGCGGCGGGCGCGGCGCGAGCCGGGCCGTGACCGGGCCGCCGTCGGCCCGTGACACGGGGGCCGGGTGCCCGACGGTCGCACACGCGCGCGCGTGACTACGATGGGCCAGCCGGGGGCCACCAGGGGCCGCGGCCACACCGACCGTCGGGAAGGCCATGCTGAACAAGTACGCGCGTGCATTCTTCACGCGTGTCCTCACGCCGTTCGCCGCGTTTCTCATCCGCCGGGGCGTGAGCCCCGACACGGTCACGCTGATCGGCACCGCCGGCGTGGTCGCGGGCGCGCTGGTCTTCTACCCCCGGGGCGAGTTCTTCTGGGGCACGGTGGTGATCACCCTCTTCGTCTTCTCCGACCTCGTCGACGGCAACATGGCCCGCCAGCTCGGCCGGTCCAGCCGCTGGGGCGCCTTCCTGGACTCCACGCTCGACCGGGTCGCCGACGGCGCGATCTTCGGCGGGTTCGCGCTCTGGTACGCGGGCGGCGGCGACGACAACGTCCTGTGCGCCGTCTCGATCTTCTGCCTGGCCAGCGGCCAGGTCGTGTCGTACACCAAGGCGCGCGGCGAGTCGATCGGCCTGCCGGTCGCCGTCAACGGGCTCGTGGAGCGGGCCGAGCGGCTGGTGGTCTCGCTGGTCGCGGCCGGTCTGGCGGGTCTGCACGCGTTCGGCGTGCCCGGCATCCAGTACCTGCTGCCGGTCGCCCTGTGGATCGTCGCCGTCGGCAGCCTGGTCACGCTGATCCAGCGGGTCGTCACCGTACGGCGCGAGTCGGCGGAGGCCGAGGCGGCGGCGGAGGCCGAGGCGGCGGCGGAGGCCGAGGCGGCGGCGGAGGCCGAGGCGGCGGACGCCGGTTCTGGGGCGTCCGACCGGCCGGAGACCGAGGGGCACGAGGCGGCCAAGTGAACGTCCGGGACCAGGCGAGCGACGCCCTGTACGGTCTCGGCTGGAGCACCGTCAAGCGGCTCCCCGAGCCCGTGGCGGTACGCCTCGGCCGCACCATCGCCGACCTCGCCTGGAGACAGCGAGGCAAGGGCGTGCTGCGCCTGGAGAGCAACTACGCGCGCGTGGTGCCCGACGCGAGCCCCGAGCGCCTGGCCGAGCTCTCGCGCGCGGGCATGCGCTCCTACCTGCGGTACTGGATGGAGTCCTTCCGGCTCCCGGCCTTCAGCGCCGAGCGCATCAGGGACGGCTTCACCGTCAAGGACCTGCACCACCTGACCGACTCACTCGCCGCCGGCCGGGGCGTCGTCCTCGCGCTGCCCCACCTGGCCAACTGGGACCTCGCCGGCGCCTGGGTCACCACCGAGCTGAAGATCCCGTTCACGACGGTCGCCGAGCGGCTCAAGCCGGAGACGCTCTACGACCGCTTCGTCGCCTACCGCGAGGGCCTCGGCATGGAGGTCCTGCCGCACAGCGGCGGCTCCGCCTTCGGCACCCTCGCCCGGCGGCTGCGCGACGGCGGCCTGGTCTGCCTGGTCGCCGACCGGGACCTGTCCGCGTCCGGCGTCGAGGTCGACTTCTTCGGCGACACCGCCCGCATGCCCGCGGGACCGGCCCTGCTCGCCCAGCAGACCGGCGCGCCGCTGCTCCCCGTCACGCTCTGGTACGACGACTCGCCCGTCATGCGGGGCCGTATCCATCCCCCGATCCAGGTGCCCGAGGCAGGTACCCGGGCCGAGAAGACGTCTGTGATGACACAGGCGCTGGCGAACGCCTTCGCCACGGGCATCGCCGACCACCCGGAGGACTGGCACATGTTGCAGCGGCTTTGGCTCGCGGACCTCGACCCGGCGCGTCCCCCGCGTCCTTCCGGAGGGGCCGCGTGAGGATCGGCATCGTCTGCCCGTACTCCTGGGACGTGCCGGGCGGCGTCCAGTTCCACATCCGCGACCTCGCCGAGTACTTCATCCGGCTCGGCCACGAGGTCTCCGTCCTGGCCCCGGCCGACGACGACACCCCGCTGCCGCCGTACGTCGTCTCGGCCGGCCGTGCGGTGCCGGTGCCGTACAACGGCTCGGTGGCCCGGCTGAACTTCGGCTTCCTGAGCGCCGCCCGCGTACGGCGCTGGCTGCACGACGGCGCGTTCGACGTCATCCACATCCACGAGCCGACGTCGCCCTCGCTGGGCCTGCTGGCCTGCTGGGCGGCGCAGGGCCCCATCGTGGCGACCTTCCACACGTCCAACCCGCGCTCGCGCGCGATGATCGCCGCGTACTCCATCCTCCAGGCCGCCCTGGAGAAGATCAGCGCCCGTATCGCGGTGAGCGAGTACGCCCGGCGGACGCTGGTGGAGCACCTCGGCGGGGACGCCGTCGTGATCCCCAACGGCGTCGACGTCGACTTCTTCGCCAAGGCCGAGCCCAGACCCGAGTGGCAGGGGCGGACCATCGGCTTCATGGGCCGCATCGACGAGCCCCGCAAGGGCCTGCCCGTCCTGATGGGGGCGCTGCCGACGATCTTCGCGGCGCGGCCGGACGCCCGCCTCCTCATCGCCGGGCGCGGCGACGAGGAGGAGGCGGTGGCCGGCCTGCCGGAGGAACTGCGCTCCCGCGTGGAGTTCCTCGGCATGATCAGCGACCACGACAAGGCCCGCTTCCTGCGCAGCGTCGACCTGTACGTCGCCCCCAACACCGGCGGCGAGAGCTTCGGCATCATCCTGGTCGAGGCCCTGTCCGCCGGCGCCCCCGTCCTCGCCTCCGACCTGGACGCCTTCGCCCAGGTACTGGACCAGGGAGCGGCGGGCGAACTCTTCACCAACGAGGACGCCGGCGCACTCGCCGACGCCGCCGTACGGCTCCTCGGGGACCCCGCCCGCCTGGCGGAGCTGCGGGAACGCGGCAGCGCCCACGTACGGCGCTTCGACTGGTCCACCGTCGGCGCCGACATCCTCTCCGTCTACGAGACGGTGACGGCGGGCGCGGCCGCGGTGGCCGCCGACGAACGCACCCCGGGCGGCGGGGGGAGCGGCAGCGGCGGCCTGCGGGCGCGGCTGGGGCTGGCGCGGGACTGAGGGGCTGCCGGGCGGTACGGCTGGTGACGTGGCCCGCCGCCGGTCACCGTGGCGGCCCCGGGGCCACGAACCCGCCGTCCGGGCCCGCGGTGACTGCGTCCGGGCCGAAGCCGGGGTCCGGGGCCCCGCCCCGCGGGCCGGCGGCCTCGCCGCGGGACCCGGCCGGCCCGGTGGACGTCCCCGGTAGCCTTGCGGCCCGTGACCGCAACCCTCATCTGGATCCTCGTCGTCCTCGTCGCGATCGGCCTGTACCTGAGCTGGACCGCGGGGCGGCTGGACCGGCTGCACGCCCGCATCGACGCCGCCCGCGCCGCGCTGGACGCGCAACTGCTGCGCAGGGCCTCCGTCGCCCAGGAACTGGCCACCTCCGGGGTGCTCGACCCGGCCGCGTCCATCGTGCTGTACGAGGCGGCGCACGCCGCCCGGCAGGCCGAGGAGGAGCAGCGGGAGGTCGCCGAGAGCGAGCTCAGCCAGGCGCTGCGAGCCGTCTTCGCCGACCCGCGGCAGCTGGAGGTCGTCCGCGAGGTGCCCGGGGGAGAGGCCGCGGCCCTGGAGCTGACGGAGGCCGCCCGCCGGGTCCCCATGGCCCGCCGCTTCCACAACGACGCCGTGGGCGCGGCCCGCAGACTGCGCGAGCACCGCAAGGTGCGCTGGTTCCGGCTGGCCGGCCACGCCCCGTTCCCGATGGCCTTCGAGATGGACGACGAACCGCCGACGACCCTGGCCGACCGCGCGGCGTGAGCCCGAGCCGCGCGCGGCGGCGCCCCCTCGGCGGGGCACGGCCCCAAAAGGATCCACCGCCTTCCCATTGGCCCTTGCTGTGGACTGGTCCAATCGCGTTTCCTCGGTGCTCGAAGCGAACCCTTCTCCACTCCAGTGAGGTCATCCCGTGTCCATCACCGACAACCAGGCTCCCGAGACCGGCACCGCGCGCGTGAAGCGCGGCATGGCCGAGCAGCTCAAGGGCGGCGTGATCATGGACGTCGTCACGCCGGAGCAGGCGAAGATCGCCGAGGACGCGGGCGCCGTGGCCGTCATGGCCCTGGAGCGGGTCCCGGCCGACATCCGCAAGGACGGCGGCGTGGCCCGTATGTCCGACCCGGACATGATCGAGGGCATCATCGAGGCCGTCTCGATCCCGGTGATGGCCAAGTCCCGCATCGGCCACTTCGTCGAGGCCCAGGTCCTGCAGTCCCTCGGCGTCGACTACATCGACGAGTCCGAGGTCCTCACCCCGGCCGACGAGGTCAACCACTCCGACAAGTGGTCGTTCACGACCCCGTTCGTCTGTGGCGCCACCAACCTCGGCGAAGCCCTGCGCCGTATCGCCGAGGGCGCCGCGATGATCCGCTCCAAGGGCGAGGCCGGCACCGGCAACGTCGTCGAGGCCGTCCGCCACCTGCGCCAGATCAAGAACGAGATCGCCAGGCTGCGCGGCTTCGACAACCACGAGCTGTACGCCGCCGCCAAGGAGCTGCGCGCCCCGTACGAGCTGGTCAAGGAGGTCGCCGAGCTGGGCAAGCTCCCGGTGGTGCTGTTCTCCGCCGGTGGCGTCGCCACCCCGGCCGACGCCGCCCTGATGCGCCAGCTCGGCGCCGAGGGCGTCTTCGTCGGCTCTGGCATCTTCAAGTCGGGCGACCCGGCCAAGCGCGCCGCCGCCATCGTCAAGGCGACCACCTTCTACGACGACCCGAAGATCATCGCGGACGCGTCCCGCAACCTCGGCGAGGCCATGGTCGGCATCAACTGCGACACCCTCCCCGAGGCCGAGCGCTACGCCAACCGCGGCTGGTAACCACCCCATGTCCCACGGAGCCCCTGTCGTAGGCGTCCTGGCCCTCCAGGGCGACGTACGGGAGCACCTCATCGCCCTGGCCGCGGCCGACGCCGTGGCCAGGCCGGTCCGGCGCCCCGAGGAACTCGCCGGAGTCGACGGCCTCGTCATCCCCGGCGGCGAGTCCACCACCATCTCCAAGCTGGCCGTCCTGTTCGGCGTGATGGAACCGCTCCGCGCGCGCGTGCGCGACGGCATGCCCGTCTACGGCACCTGCGCGGGCATGATCATGCTCGCGGACAAGATCCTCGACCCGCGCTCGGGCCAGGAGACCGTCGGCGGCATCGACATGATCGTGCGCCGCAACGCCTTCGGACGGCAGAACGAGTCCTTCGAGGCGGCGGTCGGCGTCAAGGGCGTCGAGGGCGACCCGGTCGAGGGCGTCTTCATCCGCGCCCCCTGGGTGGAGTCGGTCGGCGCCGGGACCGAGGTGCTGGCCGAGCACGACGGCCACATCGTCGCCGTGCGCCAGGGCTACGCGCTCGCCACGTCGTTCCACCCGGAGCTGACCGGTGACCACCGCGTTCACTCCCTGTTCGTCGAGATGGTGCGCGCGAAGCGGGCGACGGAGTCCTTGTAGGATCTCCGGGGGTCCCCCGGGCTTCAGGGCCGGGGGCGTACGTACCAGATGGGTTACGCGAAGGAGACAGGCAGATGTCCGGCCACTCTAAATGGGCTACGACGAAGCACAAGAAGGCCGTGATCGACGCCAAGCGCGGCAAGCTCTTCGCGAAGCTGATCAAGAACATCGAGGTCGCGGCGCGCATGGGCGGCGTCGACCTCGAGGGCAACCCGACGCTCTACGACGCCGTCCAGAAGGCCAAGAAGCAGTCGGTCCCCAACAAGAACATCGACTCCGCGATCAAGCGCGGTGGCGGTCTCGAGGCCGGCGGCGCCGACTACGAGACGATCATGTACGAGGGCTACGGGCCGAACGGCGTCGCGGTGCTCATCGAGTGCCTCACCGACAACCGCAACCGCGCCGCCTCCGACGTCCGCGTCGCCATGACCCGCAACGGCGGCTCCATGGCCGACCCGGGATCCGTGTCGTACCTCTTCAACCGCAAGGGCGTCGTCATCGTCCCCAAGGGCGAGCTGACCGAGGACGACGTCCTCGGGGCGGTCCTGGACGCGGGCGCCGAGGAGGTCAACGACCTCGGTGAGAACTTCGAGGTCATCAGCGAGGCCACCGACCTGGTCGCGGTCCGCACCGCCCTCCAGGACGCCGGCATCGACTACGACTCCGCCGAGGCCAACTTCGTCCCGACCATGCAGGTCGAGCTGGACGAGGAGGGCGCCAAGAAGATCTTCAAGCTGATCGACGCGCTGGAGGACAGCGACGACGTGCAGAACGTCTTCGCCAACTTCGACGTCAGCGACGAGGTCATGGAGAAGGTCGACGCGTAACCCCACGGCGGGCCGCACCGTTCGACGGGCCGACGGGACACCCCGTCGGCCCGTCGCCGTGCCGGGCGTCGCCGGCGGTCATTGTCGGTGGCACCCGATAGCCTGCACGAACAGGCTGTCGACGTAAGGGGCGGGCGTGCGGGTACTCGGGGTGGACCCCGGTCTGACGCGGTGCGGTGTCGGCGTGGTCGAGGGGGTCGCGGGCCGTCCGCTCACCATGCTCGGCGTGGGCGTCGTCCGCACGTCGGCCGATGCCGAGCTCGGGCAGCGCCTGGTCGCCGTCGAACAGGGCATCGAGCGCTGGCTCGACGAGCACCGGCCCGAGTACGTCGCGGTGGAGCGGGTCTTCAGCCAGCACAACGTCCGGACGGTCATGGGCACCGCCCAGGCCAGCGCCGTCGCCATGCTCTGCGCCGCCCGCCGCGGCATCCCCGTCGCCCTGCACACGCCCAGCGAGGTCAAGGCCGCCGTCACCGGCAGCGGCCGCGCCGACAAGGCCCAGGTCGGAGCCATGGTCACACGCCTGCTGCGGCTCGGCGCCCCGCCCCGGCCCGCCGACGCCGCCGACGCCCTGGCCCTCGCCATCTGCCACATCTGGCGCGCCCCCGCGCAGAACCGCCTCCAGCAGGCCGTCGCCCTGCACACAGCCACCGCAGCCACCACCCCGAAAGGCCGTACGGCATGATCGCCTTCGTGAGCGGCACCGTCGCCGCACTCGCTCCCGACGCCGCCGTGGTCGAGGTGGGCGGCGTCGGCATGGCCGTGCAGTGCACGCCCAACACCCTCTCCACGCTCCGGCTCGGTCAGCCCGCCAGGCTCGCCACCTCCCTCGTCGTACGCGAGGACTCGCTGACCCTCTACGGCTTCGCGGACGACGACGAGCGGCAGGTCTTCGAACTGCTCCAGACGGCCAGCGGCGTCGGCCCCCGCCTCGCCCAGGCCATGCTCGCCGTGCACACCCCGGACGCCCTGCGCAGAGCCGTCGCCACCGCCGACGAGAAGGCCCTCGTCGCGGTCCCCGGCATCGGCAAGAAGGGCGCCCAGAAACTGCTGCTGGAGCTGAAGGACCGCCTGGGCGAGCCGATCGGCGCCCCCGCGATCGGCGCCCCGGTCACCCAGGGCTGGCGGGACCAGCTGCACGCCGCGCTGATCGGCCTCGGATACGCGACCCGCGAGGCCGACGAGGCGGTGTCCGCCGTCGCGCCCCAGGCGGAGGCGGCCGAGGGCACGCCCCAGGTGGGCCAGCTGCTGAAGGCGGCCCTGCGCACCCTCAACAGGACCCGCTGAGCCCGGCCGACCCGCCCTCGCCGAACGACCCCGAGACCCCGAGGCACACTTCATGAACTGGGACGACACGACCGACACCGGCGCCGCCGCCGAGCGGCTGGTGGGCTCTGTCGCCGACCGCGAGGACCAGGCCGTCGAGGCCGCGCTGCGCCCCAAGGACCTGGACGAGTTCATCGGCCAGGAGAAGGTCCGCGAACAGCTCGACCTCGTGCTGCGCGCGGCACGCGCGCGCGGCGCCACCGCCGACCACGTGCTGCTCTCCGGCGCCCCCGGCCTCGGCAAGACCACCCTCTCGATGATCATCGCCGCCGAGATGGGCGCCCCGATCCGCATCACGTCCGGCCCCGCCATCCAGCACGCCGGCGACCTCGCCGCGATCCTCTCCTCCCTCCAGGAGGGCGAGGTCCTCTTCCTCGACGAGATCCACCGCATGTCCCGGCCCGCCGAGGAGATGCTCTACATGGCGATGGAGGACTTCCGCGTCGACGTAATCGTCGGCAAGGGCCCCGGCGCCACCGCCATCCCGCTGGAGCTGCCCCCGTTCACCCTGGTCGGCGCCACCACGCGCGCGGGCCTGCTGCCGCCGCCGCTGCGCGACCGCTTCGGCTTCACCGCCCACATGGAGTTCTACGAACCGGCCGAACTGCGCCGCGTCGTCCACCGCTCGGCGCACCTCCTGGACGTCGAGATCGACACCGACGGCGCCGCCGAGATCGCCGGCCGCTCCCGTGGCACGCCCCGCATCGCCAACCGCCTGCTGCGCCGAGTCCGCGACTACGCGCAGGTCAAGGCGGACGGCGTCGTCACACGCGAGATCGCCGCGGCGGCCCTCGCCGTCTACGAGGTCGACGCCCGCGGCCTCGACCGCCTCGACCGCGCGGTCCTGGAGGCCCTGCTGAAACTGTTCGGCGGCGGCCCGGTCGGCCTGTCCACGCTGGCCGTCGCGGTGGGGGAGGAGCGCGAGACCGTCGAGGAGGTCGCCGAACCCTTCCTGGTCCGGGAGGGCCTGCTCGCCCGCACCCCGCGCGGCCGCGTCGCCACCCCCGCGGCCTGGACCCACCTGGGCCTCACCCCGCCCCGCCCCACGACCGGGGGGAACGGACAGCAGGGCCTGTTCGGGGCGTGACGGCAGGTGACGGCGGACGACGGCCCGTGCGGGGCACCCGCCAAGCGGGCCGGCGCCGGCGGTACCCCGGCAGGGCGACGGCCAGGGCATTGGCGGCCGCAGGAACGAAGGTGCCATGCTGAACGTTGTTCCCTGTGCGCGGACTCGCTTAGACTCCGCCGATGCCGCCGTTGTCGGCGGCACACACCCCCAACCAGTAGGCCGCTCACCATCGCGGTCGTGTGAAGGAAGTACCGACCCGTGAGTCTCGTGACCCTCCTCCCGTTCATCGTGCTCATCGGGGCCATGTTCCTGATGACCCGGTCGGCCAAGAAGAAGCAGCAGCAGGCCGCGGACATGCGGAACGCAATGCAGCCCGGCAGCGGTGTCCGCACCATCGGGGGCATGTACGCGACCGTCAAGGAGGTCAACGAGGACACGGTCCTCGTCGACGCCGGCCCGGGGGTGGAACTGCTCTTCGCGAAGAACGCCATCGGCGCCGTCCTGACCGACGACGAGTACAACCGCATCGTCCACGGCATCGAGCACGACCTGAAGTCCGACGTCGTCCCGGACGACGCCTCCTCCCTCACCGGGTCCGACGAGACCGCCGACGCTGCCGCCGCCTCCGACGACAAGCCCGTCGACCTCGGCAAGAAGGACGAGACCGAGGAGCGGGCCGCCGACGCGGAGAGCGACGCGGAGACCGACGCGGAGCCGAAGAAGACCGACGGCGACTCCGACGCGAAGAAGTAGCCACGCCCCCCGGGGCACGCGGGTGCGCCCCGCGTGCCCCGGGGCGCGCGCATCTCGCACCAGGGGATCCCGACACCATGTCATGGCCGCCGCCGCGCTGACCCGGCGCGAGGCGGCCCGAGAGGGAGTACGAGAAGGTGGCAGCACCTAAAAAGGGCCGGAGCGCGAGTGCCCAGAGCAAGCCGGGGCGCTCGCTGGCCCTGATCCTGATCGCGATCGTGGCGCTCACCGGAGGCATGTTCCTCTCCGGACACACCACTCCGCGTCTGGGCATCGACCTTGCCGGTGGCACGAGCATCACGCTGGAGGCGAAAGCCGACCAGGGGGCCGCGATCAACAAGGCCAACATGGACACCGCGGTGGAGATCATGAACCGCCGTGTCAACGGTCTGGGCGTCTCCGAGGCGGAGGTGCAGACCCAGGGCGACCGCAACATCATCGTGAACATCCCCAAGGGCACCAACTCCAAGGAAGCCCGGGAACAGGTCGGCACCACCGCCAAGCTGTACTTCCGTCCGGTCCTGGCCAGCGAGGCCAGCGGCACCGCCGCGAGCGCCTCGCCGAGCCCGTCCGCCAGCGGCTCGTCCACCGCCTCGCCGAGCGCGTCCGCCGGCGCGTCCGCGAGCGCCTCCGCCGACGAGAAGGCCTCCTCCTCCGCGTCCCCGTCGGCCTCCGCCACCTCGCAGGGCCGTGCCGTCACCGACGCGCTGAAGGCCGACTCCACCCCGTCGGCCAGCGCCTCCGCCTCCGCCAGCGCCTCCGCGAGCCCGTCGGCCTCCGCGAGCGCCTCCGACACCGACGACGCCGCGCTCGAGGCCGCGTACACGGCCCTCGACTGCTCCAAGGCCTCGGCCCGCGCCACGGCCGGCGAGGGCGCCAAGCCCGCCGACTCGACCGTGGGCTGCGGCCAGATCCAGGGCATCTGGTACAAGTACCTGCTCGGCCCGGCCGCCGTCGACGGCACCGAGGTCGACAAGGCCCAGGCGGTCTACGACACCCAGACCGCCGCCGGCTGGCAGGTCACGATGGACTTCAACTCCGCGGGGTCCAAGAAGTTCGCCGACATCACCGCGCAGCTCGCCCAGAACAGCGCCCCGCAGAACGAGTTCGGCATCGTCCTCGACGGCGAGGTCGTCTCCAGCCCGTACGTCAGCTCCTCCATCACCGGCGGCCAGGCGCAGATCTCCGGCAGCTTCACGCAGGACGAGGCCCAGAACCTCGCCAACATGCTGTCCTACGGCGCGCTGCCGCTCTCCTTCCAGGAGCAGAGCGTGACCACGGTGACCGCCGCGCTCGGCGGTGACCAGCTGCAGGCCGGTCTGCTCGCCGGCGCCATCGGCCTCGCCCTGGTGGTCATCTACCTGGTGGCCTACTACCGCGGTCTGTCCCTCATCGCGATCGCCTCGCTGCTGGTCTCCGCGGCCCTCACCTACGTGCTCATGTCGCTGCTCGGCCCGGCCATCGGCTTCGCGCTGAACCTGCCGGCCGTCTGCGGCGCCATCGTCGCCATCGGCATCACCGCGGACTCGTTCATCGTCTACTTCGAACGCGTCCGGGACGAGATCCGTGAGGGCCGCTCGCTGCGTCCCGCGGTCGAGCGGGGCTGGCCGCGCGCCCGGCGCACCATCCTGGTCTCCGACTTCGTGTCCTTCCTCGCCGCCGCGGTGCTCTTCATCGTCTCCGTCGGCAAGGTCCAGGGCTTCGCGTTCACGCTGGGTCTGACCACCGTCCTCGACGTGGTCGTGGTCTTCTTCTTCACCAAGCCGCTGATGACGCTGATCGCCCGCCGCAAGTTCTTCGCGAGCGGCCACAAGTGGTCCGGTCTCGACCCGAAGAGCCTGGGCGCCAAGCCGCCGCTGCGCCGCACCCGTCGTCCCGCCGGTCCCGCCGCCGGCCCCGCCGAGCCGAAGGAGGCGTGAGCGATGTCGAAACTCGGTAACCTCGGCGCCCGACTGCACCGTGGCGAGATCAGCTACGACTTCATCGGGCACCGCAAGATCTGGTACGGCATCTCGATCCTGATCACCATCACGGCCATCCTCGGCCTCGGGGTGCGCGGCCTGAACATGGGCATCGACTTCCAGGGCGGCGCCGTCTTCACCACCGCGAAGAACAGCTCGGTCTCGGTCTCCCAGGCCGAGAGCGCCGCGGAGGAGGCGGCCGGCCACGAGGCGCTCGTGCAGAAGCTCGGCGACGGATCGCTGCGCATCCAGATCGCCGGCATGGACACCCAGCAGTCCGACAAGGTCAAGAACGCCCTCGCCGACGACTTCGACGTCGATCCGGAGACCATCGCCGCCGACCTGGTCGGTCCCAGCTGGGGCGACCAGATCGCCGACAAGGCCTGGCAGGGTCTGGCGATCTTCATGGTCCTCGTCGTGATCTACCTGGCGATCGCCTTCGAGTGGCGCATGGCCATCGCCGCGCTCGTCGCCCTGGTGCACGACATCACCATCACCGTCGGCATCTACGCCCTCGTCGGCTTCGAGGTCACGCCGGGCACGGTGATCGGTCTGCTGACCATCCTCGGCTACTCGCTGTACGACACGGTCGTCGTCTTCGACTCCCTCAAGGAGCAGACGAAGGACCTCACCAAGCAGACCCGCTTCACCTACAGCGAGATCGCCAACCGCTCGATCAACAGCACCCTGGTGCGTTCCATCAACACCACGGTCGTCGCGCTGCTGCCGGTCGCCGGCCTGCTGTTCATCGGCGGCGGCTTCCTCGGCGCGGGCACGCTCAACGACATCTCGCTGTCGCTGTTCGTCGGCCTCGCGGCCGGTGCGTACTCCTCGATCTTCATCGCCACGCCGCTCGTCGCCGACCTCAAGGAGCGCGAGCCGCAGTTCAAGGCGCTGAAGAAGCGCGTCCTGGCCAAGCGTGCCCAGGCCGCCGCCGACGAGGAGTTCACCGAGTCCGGCGGCATCGACCCGCGCGACGACCTGCCGGAGGACGCGGCCGCCGTCGTCGGCCCGCGCACCCAGCCCGCCTCCCGCGGCCGGGGCCGCGGCCGTCCCTCGGGGAAGCGCCGATGACCGGCATCGAAGAACTGCTGCTCAGCCGTATCCGTGACGTGGCCGACTACCCGGAGCCGGGTGTGATGTTCAAGGACATCACACCGCTGCTCGCGGACCCGGCGGCGTTCACCGCCCTCACCGACGCGTTCGCCCGGATCGCCGAGGACACCGGCGCCACCAAGGTGGTCGGCCTGGAGGCCCGGGGCTTCATCCTCGGCGCCCCCGTCGCCGTCCGCGCCGGCCTCGGCTTCATCCCCGTGCGCAAGGCGGGCAAGCTCCCCGGAGCCACCCTCGCCCAGGCCTACGACCTGGAGTACGGCTCGGCCGAGATCGAGATCCACGCCGAGGACCTCACCGCCGACGACCGCGTCCTGATCGTCGACGACGTCCTCGCCACCGGCGGCACCGCCGAGGCGTCGATCCAGCTGATCCACCGCGCGGGCGCCGAGGTCGCGGGCGTCGCCGTCCTGATGGAACTCGGGTTCCTGGCCGGCCGGCCCCGCCTGGAGGCGGCGTTGCGGGGAGCACCGCTGGAGGCGCTGCTCACGGTCTAGGACCGGGCGCCGTCCCCCCCGCTTCGGTCTGAGGGGGGAAGAGGCGCCTCGGCACCCTTCGTGCGACTGTCGTACGGATCAGGGGCGGGCCCGGAGGAATCCGGTGTCCGCCCCTGGCGTTTCCCCGGTACACCCCCGGTCTTTCCCGGGTAGACGGCCTTCACATCGGCCTGAAGGCGATCCGGGCGCCCGGCATCGCTACGATGGGTGCTCCGGAGCCTGACCGGGGACCCGGATCGCGCACGAGGAGTCCTCTTGCCAGACGAGGCCCAGCATCTGACCGCCGCCAAGCCCGAGTCCGCCTCGGCGCCCGCGGCCAAGCCCGCGTCGGGGGCGCAGAACGACGCCCGTGGGCCGGTCGAGCACGACCGCTCCGCCCCCGTCGACAAGCCGGCCGAGCGGCCCCGCCCCAAGCCGGCCCCGCCAGAGCACCCCGCGACCACCCCCGCCGCCCGCCCGGCCGCCGCTCAGCCCCCCGCCCGCTCCGGCTCCTCCAACCGCGTCCGCGCCCGTCTCGCCCGCCTCGGCGTCCAGCGCGCCAACCCGTACAACCCGGTCCTGGAGCCGCTGCTGCGGATAGTGCGCAGCAACGACCCCAAGATCGAGACGTCGACGCTGCGCCAGATCGAGCGCGCCTACCAGGTCGCCGAGCGCTGGCACCGAGGCCAGAAGCGCAAGAGCGGCGACCCGTACATCACGCACCCGCTCGCGGTGACCACGATCCTCGCCGAACTCGGCATGGACCCGGCCACCCTCATGGCGGGCCTGCTCCACGACACCGTCGAGGACACCGAGTACGGCCTCGACGACCTGCGCCGCGACTTCGGTGACCAGGTCGCCCTCCTCGTCGACGGCGTCACCAAGCTGGACAAGGTCAAGTTCGGCGAGGCCGCGCAGGCCGAGACCGTGCGCAAGATGGTCGTCGCCATGGCCAAGGACCCGCGCGTCCTGGTCATCAAGCTCGCCGACCGCCTGCACAACATGCGCACCATGCGCTACCTGAAGCGCGAGAAGCAGGAGAAGAAGGCGCGCGAGACCCTGGAGATCTACGCGCCGCTCGCCCACCGCCTGGGCATGAACACCATCAAGTGGGAACTGGAGGACCTCGCCTTCGCGATCCTCTACCCCAAGATGTACGACGAGATCGTCCGCCTCGTCGCCGAGCGCGCCCCCAAGCGCGACGAGTACCTCGCCATAGTGACCGACGAGGTCCAGGCCGACCTGCGGGCCGCCCGCATCAAGGCGACCGTCACGGGCCGGCCGAAGCACTACTACAGCGTCTACCAGAAGATGATCGTCCGCGGCCGTGACTTCGCGGAGATCTACGACCTGGTGGGCATCCGCGTCCTCGTGGACACCGTCCGCGACTGCTACGCGGCCCTCGGCACGGTGCACGCGCGATGGAACCCGGTCCCCGGCCGGTTCAAGGACTACATCGCGATGCCCAAGTTCAACATGTACCAGTCGCTGCACACGACGGTCATCGGCCCCAACGGCAAGCCGGTCGAGCTCCAGATCCGCACGTTCGACATGCACCGCCGCGCCGAGTACGGCATCGCCGCGCACTGGAAGTACAAGCAGGAGGCCGTCGCCGGCGCCTCGAAGGTCCGCACCGACGCGCCCAAGTCGTCCGGCAAGGGCAAGGACGACCACCTCAACGACATGGCGTGGCTGCGCCAGTTGCTCGACTGGCAGAAGGAGACGGAGGACCCGGGCGAGTTCCTGGAGTCCCTGCGCTTCGACCTCTCCCGCAACGAGGTCTTCGTCTTCACGCCCAAGGGCGACGTCATCGCGCTCCCGGCCGGGGCCACCCCGGTGGACTTCGCGTACGCCGTCCACACGGAGGTCGGCCACCGCACCATAGGAGCCCGGGTCAACGGCAGGCTCGTACCGCTGGAGTCGACCCTGGACAACGGCGACCTGGTGGAGGTCTTCACCTCCAAGGCCCCCGGCGCGGGCCCGTCCCGTGACTGGCTCGGCTTCGTCAAGTCGCCGCGCGCCCGCAACAAGATCCGGGCGTGGTTCTCCAAGGAGCGCCGCGACGAGGCGATCGAGCAGGGCAAGGACGCCATCGCCCGCGCGATGCGCAAGCAGAACCTGCCGATCCAGCGCATCCTCACCGGCGACTCGCTGGTCACGCTGGCGCACGAGATGCGCTACCCGGACATCTCCTCGCTGTACGCGGCGATCGGCGAAGGCCATGTGGCCGCGCAGAACGTCGTCCAGAAGCTGGTGCAGGCCCTCGGCGGCGAGGAGGCCGCGACCGAGGAGATCGACGAGTCGGTCCCGCCGTCCCGCGGTCGCGGCCGCAAGCGGCGCACCAACAACGACCCCGGTGTCGTGGTCAAGGGCGTCGACGACGTCTGGGTGAAGCTGGCCCGCTGCTGTACGCCCGTCCCCGGCGACCCGATCATCGGTTTCGTGACGCGCGGTAGTGGCGTATCGGTTCACCGCAGCGACTGCGTCAACGTGGAGTCACTGTCCCGGGAGCCGGAGCGCATCCTCGGCGTCGAGTGGGCGCCGACGCAGTCCTCGGTCTTCCTCGTCGCCATCCAGGTCGAGGCGCTGGACCGGTCCCGGCTGCTGTCGGACGTCACCCGCGTCCTGTCCGACCAGCACGTCAACATCCTCTCGGCCGCCGTGCAGACCTCCCGGGACCGCGTCGCCACCTCCCGCTTCACCTTCGAGATGGGCGACCCCAAACACCTCGGTCACGTCCTGAAGGCCGTCCGCGGTGTGGAGGGCGTGTACGACGTCTACCGGGTGACGTCGGCGCGGAGACCGTAACCTACGGGATGACCTGAGCGGCGGAGACGGGGGAGCGGGATGGGCGGGCCGGGGCGCGAGGGGTTAACGGGCGGTGCGCCGCCCTCGGTGCCGGTGCTGGTCGCCGGCCGCTACCGGCCGGTCCGCTTCCTCGGCCGCGGCGGCATGGGCGTCGTCCACGAGGCGGAGGACACCCGGCTCGACCGGCGCGTCGCCCTGAAGATGCTCACCACCGTCGAGGGGCTGACCGGGGACAGCGAGGCCTGGGACCGCTTCCAGCGCGAGGCCCGCGCCCTGGCCAGGATCGACCACCCCGGCGTCGTCACGCTGTACGACAGCGGCGTGCACGACGGCACCCCCTACCTCGTGATGCAGGTGCTCGACGGCACCACCCTGGCCGACCTGGCGTCGTCCGGGGGGCCGCTGCCGACGACCGTGGTGTGCACGGTGGCCCTGGGCATCGCCGAGGCCCTGGAGGCCGCCCACACGGCCGGCGTGCTGCACCGCGACGTCAAGCCCACGAACGTCGGCCTCACCCGGAACGGGCGTGTCGTCCTCCAGGACTTCGGACTGGCCCGGCTGGCCGGCGAGGCCGCGATCACCCGCACCGGCGCCATCGTCGGCACCCCCCAGTTCATGGCCCCCGAGGCCATGCGGGGCGCCCTGCCCGAGCGAGCGGCGGACTGGTACGGCCTGGGCGCCTGCATGTACCTGATGCTCACGGGCGAGCTGCCGTTCGGCCCGACCGTCGACTACGGCGCCATCATCCACCGCGCCCTCGGCGACGGCGTCCCCCCGCTCTCGGGCCGCCGCCCGGACTGTCCGCCGGACCTGTGCCGGCTCGTCGACGACCTGTGCCGGCAGGACCCCGCCCTGCGTCGCCAGGACGCCGAGTCCATCCGCGAGACCCTGCTGCCCCTGTCCTACGGCGGCACGGAGCGGCTGGTCGACCTGGTGACGGAACGGGCACGCGACGACGCCGTACGCGGCGCGTGGGGGATGCCCGACGTCCCGGAGTCGGTCTCCCGCGCCGAGGAGACACCCGAGTACCTCTGGGACGAGGCGGCCGCCCTGCCCGACCGGCGCGAGACGGCCACCGACCCCTTCCGGCCCGCCACCCTCAGCGACGCCACCCGCCGGATCGTACTCGGCAGCATGACCCCGCAGAGCGCGCTGGCCCGGCAGCGCGAGGCGGTCAACCTGGTGCTGCGCGGCCGGCTGGACGAGGCCGCGCAGATGCTGTCCGTCGTGGTCCCGGTCTGCCTCACCACGCTCGGACCCGACCATCCGACCACCCTGACCAGCCAGTACTGGCATGCCGTGTGCCTGGCCAGGCTCGACGCCGGGCGCCCCGCGCTGGAGCTGTTCTCCAGCGTCAACCGACGTGTGGCACGACGAACGGACGGACACGATGACTGACTCCGGCGCGGGCATCTCGGCCGCCCTGGACACCACCGGGACCGAGGACGACCTGCGGTCCCTGCTGCGCTGGCTGCGGGAGGACGAGAGCGTCGACCTGCCCGTGCGGCCCGGCGGCGCCGCCCCGCTCCCACCCGGCGGCATGGGCGCCGGTTTCGACGTCCTCCAGTTCGCCGTCTCCGGCTCACTGTCGGCGGCCTCGCTCGTCGTCTCCGTCCTGCAGTGGCAGACCTCCCGGCGCCGCGCCCCCGCCGTCACCCTGCGCCGCGGCGACGTGGAGGTCCTCCTCACCGCCCGCGCGGCCCGCGACGAGGAGACGGTACGCCGTCTCGTCGTCCTCCTCGACGGCGACACCGCGCCCGCCACCCTGCCCGGACCGCGCACCGAAGGAAGCGGAGGCGATGACGGCACTGCCTGACCCGGCGCGCTCGCGGGCCGTCCTCATCGGCACCGCCTCCTACCGCCACCTGCCCCAGCTGCCCGCCGTCGAGACGGGCGTCGTCGACCTCGCCGCCGAACTGTGCGACGCCACCGTCTGGGGGCTGCCCGTACAGCACTGCACGGTCGTCACCGACCCGTTGAGCGCCCACACGATCCTCGACCCCGTCCACCAGGCCGGCGAGGAGGCCACCGACACCCTCCTCGTCTACTTCGCCGGACACGGCCTGCGCGACGCCGACTCCGCCGACCTCTACCTCGCCCTCGGCGACTCCCGCGAACACCTCGGCTACACGGCCGTCGCCTACCAGCACCTGCGTTCCGCCCTGCGGTCCGCCCGGGCCCGCCGCAAGGTCGTCGTCCTCGACTGCTGCTTCAGTGGCCGCGCCGCCCGCGCCCTGGCCGGAGGGGACGTCCTCGCCGCCGAGGCCGCCGTGGACGGCGCCTACGTCCTCACCGCCTCACCCCGCGACCGGATCGCCCTGGCGCCCGACGGCGAGCGCTACACCGCCTTCACCGGCGAGCTGCTGGGCGTGCTGCGCCACGGCGTCGACAACGGCCCGGAGCTGCTCGACCTCGACACGCTCTACCGCGTCCTCCTGGAGCGTCTGCGCGCCAAGAACCGCCCGCTGCCCCAGCACTCCCAGGAGAACGGCGTCGGACGCCTCCCCCTGGCCCGCAACAAGGCCCGCGCCGGTCTGCGCGCCCCCGCGGGCCCCGTCCTGCCCGCCGACGTCCGCACCGCCATGGTCTCCACCGGACTCGCCGTGGCCCGGCTCCTGCGCGCCGAGGGCAACACCCGCGACGCCCTGCCCGTCCTGCGCCTGGCCCTCCAGGAACAGCAGACCGCGGGCACCGAGGGCGACCTGCTCGCCGTCCAGCTCGAACTCTCCGAGCTGCTCGCCGAGACCGGCCAGGTCAAGGAGGCGATCGAGGTGCTCGAGCTCGCCTTCCAGCAGGTCCACAAGGTGTACGGTCCCGAGGCCGTCCTCGTCTGCCGGCGGCTGGCCGACCTGCTCCAGGAGTCCGGCAACCACCTCCAGGCCTGCGAGGTGCTCAAGCACGCCCTGGACATCAGCGAGCGGGGCGGACCGGGGCCGGCCTGACGGACGCCGGCACGCCGATCGCGCGCCACAGCGTCACAGACGCGTGCCGCAGATAGCGCGCAGATAGCGCGCCACAGATCGGGCGCCGCCGAAGGCGCCGAAAGCACGGAGTCACCGGAACGTGCGACGGCCCGGCCGTGGTCTCCCACAGCCGGGCCGCTACGGGTTCACCGGGCTACGGCTCAGCCGCCGAACTCGTGCAGGCCCTTCAGCGCCTGGTCCAGCAGCGCCTGACGGCCCTGGAGCTCGCGCTCCAGCTTGTCGGCCTTCGCGGTGTTGCCCTGGGCACGCGCCTGCTCGATCTGGGACGTCAGCTTGTCCACGGCCGCCTGGAGCTGACCGGTCAGACCCGCGGCACGCGCCCGCGCCTCCGGGTTGGTCCGGCGCCACTCGGCCTCCTCGGCCTCCTGGATCGCCCGCTCCACGGCGTGCATCCGGCCCTCGATCTTCGGCCGGGCGTCCCGCGGCACATGGCCGATGGCCTCCCAGCGCTCGTTGACCGAGCGGAACGCGGCCCGCGCCGTCTTCAGGTCCGTGACCGGGAGGATCTTCTCGGCCTCCTCGGCCAGTTCCTCCTTCAGCTTCAGGTTCTCCGACTGCTCCGCGTCCCGCTCCGCGAAGACCGAGCTGCGGGCCGCGAAGAAGACGTCCTGCGCGCCGCGGAAGCGGTTCCACAGGTCGTCCTCGTGCTCGCGCTGCGCCCGGCCCGCGGCCTTCCACTCCGTCATCAGGTCGCGGTAGCGCGCCGCGGTCGGACCCCAGTCCGTCGAGCCCGACAGCGCCTCGGCCTCGGCGACCAGCCGCTCCTTGGTCCGGCGGGCCTCCTCGCGCTGCGCGTCCAGCTGCGCGAAGTGCGCCTTGCGCCGCTTGGAGAACGCCGAGCGCGCGTGCGAGAACCGGTGCCACAGCTCGTCGTCCGACTTGCGGTCCAGACGCGGCAGGCCCTTCCAGGTGTCCACCAGGGACCGCAGCCGCTCACCGGCCGCCCGCCACTGGTCGGACTGCGCCAGCTGCTCCGCCTCCGTGACCAGGTCCTCCTTGGCCTTGCGGGCCTCGTCGGACTGCTTGGCGCGCTGCTGCTTGCGCTCCTCGCGGCGCGCCTCGACGGTCGCCACCAGCTTGTCCAGCCGGGTCCGCAACGCGTCCAGGTCGCCGACCGCGTGGTGCGCGTCCACCTGCTCACGGATGTGGTCGATGGCGACCTGGGCGTCCTTCGCGGACAGGTCCGTGGTCCGGACCCGCTTCTCGAGGAGGCCGATCTCGACCACCAGGCCCTCGTACTTGCGCTCGAAGTAGGCCAGTGCCTCCTCGGGGGAGCCGGCCTGCCAGGAACCGACGACCTGCTCGCCCTCGGCCGTCCGCACGTACACGGTCCCCGTCTCGTCGACGCGGCCCCACGGGTCGCTGCTCACAGCGCCTCCTCCACATGATGCCTGCGGGAAGCTTCGGAGCCCCGGGCATCGTCCACAGTTTCGTCACGGCCAACATAGGCGAACGGCGGGTCGCCTGTCCGCATCCAGCGCGACCGAAATTGCGCAGTTGACCGCCCTTGCCGTCAGGACTTCGTGACCGTCGCCTTGTCGATCACGACCGTCGCGTTCGGGGCGCCGTCACCGGCGCCCGTGTTCTCACCCGCGGCGGCGATCTTCTTCAGGACCGTCATGCCCTCGCTCGACACCGTACCGAACGGGGTGTAGCTCGGCGGGAGCGAACTGTCCTGGTAGACCAGGAAGAACTGGCTGCCGCCGCTGTCCGCCTCACCGGTGTTGGCCATCGCGACCGTGCCCGCCGGGTAGATGTCGTCCTTCAGGCTCGTGTCCTTCAGGTTCTCGTCCGGGATCGTGTAGCCCGGCCCGCCGCTGCCGCTGCCCGTCGGGTCGCCGCACTGCAGCACGTAGATGCCGTTGGTGGTGAGCCGGTGGCACTTGGTGTGGTCGAAGTACCCCTTGCCCGCGAGGAAGCTGAACGAGTTCACGGTGTGCGGGGCCGCCGACGCCTTCAGCGCGATGTCTATGTCACCGCACGTCGTCGCCAGCGTCATCGTGTACTTCGCCGACTTGTCGATCGTGATCGCCGGCTCCTTCTTCCAGGTCGCCGTCTTGACGGAGCCCGCGGCGGCCTTCTCGCACGGGTCCTCGACCGCGCTGGGGGTGGCGGACGCGGACGCCTCCGCGCTCGTGCTCGCCTTGTCGTCGTCCTTCATGACGCCCGTGGTGTACAGCGCCAGGCTGCCCACCAGGACCACGCCGAGCACCGACGCGATCACCGAGTTGCGCACGCGCGCCTTGCGCCGCGCGGCCGTGCGGCGCTGCTGCTGCCGCAAGAACTTCTCCCGGGCTAGCTGACGCTTGCGCTGTTCCTGGGTGACCACCGGGTTCTCTCCTCATGCGTCTCGTACGACGGCCGGTACGCGTGCGCCCGGTGAGCCGACCGCGCGCGTGTGCCCCGTACCGTATATGGGTTCGCTGAGGAAACGGCAGCGCCGGTAGGCTCTGACGACGGGCGCAGCCGCTCGCAAGCCCTCCCGTACCGACACAACGAAGGACGATCGTGCTCATTGCCGGGTTCCCCGCCGGGGCCTGGGGGACGAACTGTTATCTCGTCGCCCCCGCCGCCGGTGAGGAGTGCGTGATCATCGACCCGGGCCACCAGGCGGCCCCCGGAGTCGAGGAAGCGATCAGGAAGCATCGGCTCAAGCCCGTCGCCGTCGTCCTCACCCACGGCCACATCGACCATGTCGCCTCGGTCGTCCCGGTCTGCGGCGCGCACGACGTGCCGGCCTGGATCCACCCCGAGGACCGCTACATGATGAGCGACCCCGAGAAGGCGCTCGGCCGGTCCATCGGGATGCCGCTGATGGGCGAGCTGACGGTGGGGGAGCCGGACGAGGTCCGGGAGCTGACCGACGGCGCGCGGCTGGACCTGGCCGGTCTGGAGTTCTCCGTCGCGCACGCGCCGGGCCATACCAAGGGGTCGGTGACCTTCCGGATGCCCGAGGCCGCGGACGTTCCGTCCGTCTTCTTCTCGGGCGACCTGCTGTTCGCCGGCTCCATCGGACGCACCGACCTGCCCGGCGGTGACATGGCCGAGATGCTCGACTCGCTGGCCCGCGTGTGCCTGCCGCTCGACGACTCGACCGTGGTGCTGTCCGGCCACGGCCCCCAGACGACCATCGGCCAGGAGCGCGCCACCAACCCGTATCTGCGGCAGGTGGCGGCAGACCGCCAAGGACGCGGCGCCTCCGAGGCTCCCCGACGAGGAATGTGACGAGAGACTTCCCGTGAGCACCTTCAAGGCCCCCAAGGGCACGTACGACCTGATCCCCCCGGACAGCGCCACCTACCTCGCCGTGCGCGAGGCGATCGCCGCCCCGCTGCGCACCTCCGGCTACGGCTACATCGAGACACCCGGCTTCGAGAGCGTCGAGCTGTTCGCACGCGGTGTGGGTGAGTCCACCGACATCGTGACCAAGGAGATGTACGCCTTCGAGACGAAGGGCGGCGACCGGCTGGCGCTGCGCCCCGAGGGCACCGCGTCCGTGCTGCGCGCCGCCCTGGAGGCCAACCTCCACAAGGCGGGCAACCTGCCGGTCAAGCTCTGGTACTCGGGCTCGTACTACCGCTACGAGCGCCCCCAGAAGGGCCGCTACCGCCACTTCTCCCAGGTCGGCGCCGAGGCGATCGGCGCCGAGGACCCGGCGCTGGACGCCGAGCTGATCATCCTGGCCGACCAGGCGTACCGCTCGCTCGGTCTGCGCGACTTCCGCATCCTCCTCAACAGCCTCGGCGACAAGGAGTGCCGTCCGGTCTACCGGGCCGCCCTGCAGGACTTCCTGCGCGGCCTCGACCTGGACGAGGACACCCTGCGCCGCGCCGAGATCAACCCCCTGCGGGTCCTCGACGACAAGCGCCAGGACGTGCAGAAGCAGCTCGGCGAGGCCCCTCTCCTGCGCGACTACCTGTGCGACGCCTGCAAGGCGTACCACGAGGAGGTCCGCGACCTGATCACCGCGGCGGGCGTCGCCTTCGAGGACGACCCCAAGCTGGTGCGCGGCCTGGACTACTACACCCGCACGACCTTCGAGTTCGTCCACGACGGTCTCGGCTCGCAGTCCGCGGTGGGCGGCGGCGGCCGCTACGACGGCCTGTCCGAGATGATCGGCGGCCCCGCGCTGCCGTCGGTCGGCTGGGCCCTCGGCGTGGACCGCACGGTCCTGGCGCTGGAGGCGGAGGGCGTCGAGCTCGAACTGCCGTCGTCCACCAGCGTGTTCGCCGTCCCGCTCGGCGAGGAGGCCCGCCGCGTCCTCTTCGCCAAGGTCACCGAGCTGCGCAAGCTCGGCGTCGCCGCCGACTTCTCCTACGGGGCCAAGGGCCTCAAGAGCGCCATGAAGAACGCCAACCGCAGCGGCGCCCGCTACGCGATCGTCGCCGGTGAACGCGACCTCGCCGAGGGCGTCGTCCAGCTCAAGGACATGGAGTCCGGCGAACAGACGGCGATCGGCGTCAACGAGATCGTCGCGGAGCTGGAAGCACGGCTCGGCTGACACGCGCGCGCGGGGGCGGGGGCGCCGGGTGCCGTACAGGGCGCCCGGCGCCTTCGCCGTACCGGCAGTCGTCCTGCCTCGGCCGTCCCGCTGCCGTCCAGAACCGAACACCTGCCCGCCGTGTCCGCTCACCCTTATGCGGAGCGAACGGTGCGCACGCGCGCGGGTGCGGCACAATGGCCCTGCCCGAAGATGGTCCACCTCTCCAGTGACGGAATCGGCGTGATGAGCAAGACGACAGTCCAAGACGTCTCCACCGAGCCCGATCCGGAGCGTGCCGGGGCGGCCGCACCGGGAACGGCGGGCGGCAGCCGGGCGTTCGCACTGCTGCTGGTGATCACCGGCGCGGCCGGTCTGCTCGCCGCGTGGGTCATCACGATCGACAAGTTCAAGCTGCTCGAGGCCAAGGTCGCGGGCACGTCGTTCACCCCCGGGTGCAGCCTGAACCCCGTGGTCTCCTGCGGCAGCGTCATGGAGAGCAAGCAGGCCGCCGCCTTCGGCTTCCCCAACCCGATGCTCGGCCTCGTCGCCTACGGCATCGTCATCTGCGTCGGCATGAGCCTGCTGGCCCGCGCCCGCTTCCCGCGTTGGTACTGGCTCACCTTCAACTTCGGCACGCTCTTCGGCGTCGTCTTCTGCGCCTGGCTGCAGTTCCAGTCCCTGTACCGGATCAACGCCCTGTGCCTGTGGTGCTGCCTGGCCTGGGTCGCGACGATCACCATGTTCTGGTACGTGACCTCGTTCAACGTCCGCAACGGCTTCCTGCCCGCCCCGGGCTGGCTGAAGGGCTTCTTCGGCGAGTTCACCTGGGTCCTGCCCGTGCTGCACATCGGCATCGTCGGCATGCTGATCCTGACCCGCTGGTGGGAGTTCTGGACCAGCTGACCCGCCTCCCGGGCCGGCTGACCCGCCTCCCGGGCCGGCTGACCCGCCCCCCGGGTCGGCGACCGCCCGGCCGGACTGTCGGTGCGGTGATTTAGGGTTTCAGCGTGGAGCCCGACCTGTTCACCGCCGCAGCAGAAGAACGCCAGGAGAAGGACCCCGCCGGCAGTCCCCTGGCGGTCCGGATGCGCCCGCGTACCCTCGACGAGGTCGTGGGCCAGCAGCACCTGCTGAAGCCGGGTTCCCCCCTGCGCCGCCTGGTCGGCCAGGGCGCCGGGGGCCCGGCCGGCCCGTCCTCGGTGATCCTCTGGGGCCCGCCCGGCACCGGCAAGACCACTCTCGCCTACGTCGTCTCCAAGGCCACCGACAAACGCTTCGTCGAACTCTCCGCGATCACCGCCGGCGTCAAGGAGGTCCGCGCGGTCATCGACGGCGCCCGCCGCGCCACCGGCGGCTTCGGCAAGGAGACCGTCCTCTTCCTCGACGAGATCCACCGTTTCAGCAAGGCCCAGCAGGACTCCCTCCTCCCGGCCGTCGAGAACCGCTGGGTGACCCTGATCGCGGCCACCACCGAGAACCCGTACTTCTCGGTGATCTCGCCCCTGCTGTCCCGCTCCCTGCTGCTCACGCTCGAACCCCTCACCGACGACGACCTGCGCGGCCTCATCCGGCGCGCCCTCGCCGACGACCGGGGCCTCAAGGGCGCCGTCACCCTCCCCGAGGACACCGAGAACCACCTCCTGCGCATCGCCGGCGGCGACGCCCGCCGGGCCCTGACCGCCCTGGAGGCCGCCGCCGGGGCCGCCCTCGACCAGAACGAGACGGAGATCGCCCTCTCCACCCTGGAGGAGACGGTCGACCGGGCGGCGGTGAAGTACGACCGCGACGGCGACCAGCACTACGACGTCGCCAGCGCCCTCATCAAGTCCATCCGCGGCTCCGACGTCGACGCCGCCCTGCACTACCTGGCCCGCATGATCGAAGCCGGCGAGGACCCCCGCTTCATCGCCCGCCGCCTGATGATCTCCGCCAGCGAGGACATCGGCCTCGCCGACCCGAACGCCCTGCCGATCGCGGTCGCCGCCGCCCAGGCCGTCGCCATGATCGGCTTCCCCGAGGCCGCCCTCACCCTCAGCCACGCCACCATCGCCCTCGCCCTGGCCCCCAAGTCCAACGCCGCGACGACCGCGATCGGCGCCGCCCTGGACGACGTACGCAAGGGACTGGCCGGGCCCGTGCCGCCGCATCTGCGCGACGGGCACTACAAGGGGGCGGCCAAGCTGGGGCACGCGCAGGGGTACGTCTACCCCCACGACCTGCCCGAGGGGATCGCCGCCCAGCAGTACGCCCCGGACGCCGTCACCCAGCGCGAGTACTACACGCCCACCCGGCACGGCGCCGAGGCCCGGTACGCGGACGCGGTGGACTGGACCAGGAAGCACCTCGGTCGCAAGCGCACATGAGCACCCTGTAGACTCGCCCGAAGTGCCGCGTCCCGTGCAGTCAGAACGGGACAGCCGGCCGGAGTCGGTCCTTCGGGAACCGACCCCAGGAGCGTCGCGCACCGTCGAACGGTGTCGCGGGCAGCCCACCACCACCCGCAGTCCCGGGACGGTCGGTGGGCCACTCGCGTGCTGCATGTATGTGCCCAGACCAGGGGAGCGGCTGCCCGGCAGGTCCACCAGTGGACCCGACGGGTTTCCCCGGCTGCGGATGCGACCTCCTCAACTCTGACAAGCCGGAAAACTAGGAAAGAGACAGAGACAGTGGCGAACCAGTCCCGCCCCAAGGTCAAGAAGTCGCGTGCCCTCGGCATCGCGCTGACCCCGAAGGCCGTCAAGTACTTCGAGGCCCGCCCCTACCCGCCGGGTGAGCACGGCCGCGGCCGCAAGCAGAACTCGGACTACAAGGTCCGTCTGCTGGAGAAGCAGCGCCTGCGCGCGCAGTACGACGTGTCCGAGCGCCAGCTCGTCCGCGCCTACGAGCGTGCCTCCAAGGTCCAGGGCAAGACCGGTGAGGCCCTGATCATCGAGCTGGAGCGTCGCCTCGACGCCCTGGTCCTGCGTTCGGGCATCGCCCGCACGATCTACCAGGCCCGCCAGATGGTCGTCCACGGCCACATCGAGGTCAACGGCCAGAAGGTCGACAAGCCCTCGTTCCGCGTCCGTCCCGACGACGTCGTGATGGTCCGCGAGCGCAGCCGCGAGAAGACCCTCTTCTCGATCGCCCGTGAGGGCGGCTTCGCCCCCGAGGGCGAGACCCCGCGCTACCTCCAGGTGAACCTCAAGGCCCTGGCGTTCCGCCTGGACCGCGAGCCGAACCGCAAGGAGATCCCGGTCATCTGCGACGAGCAGCTCGTCGTCGAGTACTACGCCCGCTGATCCCCCGGCGGACGCAGGACCCTGCGCCCGAACCCGCCGTCCCGCCGCCCCTCCCGGGCCGGCCGGGGCGGCGGGTTCCCGCGTTCCGGGCCCGCGCCCGCGCCACCCGGCGGTCCGCACACCGGCAAATCCGGTTCGGAGCGCCGCTCCCGGCGCGATAGGCTCGGTGCACGACTTTTTCGATGCAGAGGCACGTATCAGGGAGCGGGTGCGCAGTGTCCGGTGGAGAGGTGGCCGGCATCCTGGTGGCCGTGTTCTGGGCGATCCTGGTCTCCTTCCTCGCCGTCGCACTGGCGAGGCTGGCCCAGACGCTCAGGGCGACCACCAAGCTGGTCGCGGACGTGACCGAGCAGGCGGTTCCGCTGCTGGCCGACGCCTCCGCGACGGTGCGCTCGGCACAGACCCAGATCGACCGGGTCGACGCGATCGCCTCGGACGTCCAGGAGGTCACCTCCAACGCCTCCGCGCTGTCCACCATGGTCGCCTCCACCTTCGGCGGCCCCCTGGTGAAGGTCGCAGCCTTCGGCTACGGCGTACGCCGGGCCCTCGGTGGCCGCAAGGACGACGTGCCCGCGAAGGAGCCCCGGCGTACCGTGATCGTGGGGCGGACCGTCCCGGCCTCGCGGCGGGCGAAGCGGACCGCCCGTGGAAAGAGGGACTGACGCAGCATGTTCCGCCGTACCTTCTGGTTCACCACGGGCGTCGCCGCCGGCGTGTGGGCCACCACCAAGGTCAACCGCAAGCTGAGGCAGCTGACCCCCGAGAGCCTCGCCGCGACCGCGGCCAACAAGGCCCTCGAGACGGGAGCGCGCCTCAAGGACCGCGCGGTGGGCTTCGCCCTCGACGTCCGCGACAACATGGCCCAGCGGGAGGCCGAGCTGGAGGAGGTCCTCGGGATCCACGAGAACCCCGAGCTCTCGGCACCCCGGCGGTACGCCGCCATCGAGAACCGCACCACACCGAAGAACGCCCGGTACATCGAGAACACGACGTACCCGCGGGCGAAGCACCCGTACAACCGGAATGAGGACCACTGATGGAGTCGGCTGAGATCCGCCGCCGCTGGCTGAGCTTCTTCGAGGAGCGCGGGCACACCGTCGTGCCTTCGGCGTCGCTCATCGCGGACGACCCGACTCTGCTCCTCGTCCCGGCCGGCATGGTGCCCTTCAAGCCCTACTTCCTGGGCGAGGTCAAGCCGCCCTTCGCGCGCGCCACCAGCGTGCAGAAGTGCGTGCGCACGCCCGACATCGAAGAGGTCGGCAAGACCACGCGCCACGGCACGTTCTTCCAGATGTGCGGCAACTTCTCCTTCGGCGACTACTTCAAGGAAGGCGCCATCAAGCACGCCTGGGAGCTGCTCACCGCGCCCCAGGACAAGGGCGGTTACGGCCTCGACCCCGAGCGCCTGTGGATCACCGTCTACAAGGACGACGACGAGGCCGAGCGCATCTGGCACGAGGTCGTCGGCGTGCCCAAGGAGCGCATCCAGCGCCTCGGCATGAAGGACAATTACTGGTCCATGGGCGTCCCCGGCCCGTGCGGCCCCTGCTCCGAGATCAACTACGACCGCGGCCCCGAGTTCGGCGTCGAGGGCGGCCCCGCCGTCAACGACGAGCGGTACGTGGAGATCTGGAACCTCGTCTTCATGCAGTACGAGCGCGGCGAGGGCATTGGCAAGGACAACTTCGAGATCCTCGGCGAGCTGCCCAGCAAGAACATCGACACGGGCCTCGGCCTGGAGCGCCTCGCCATGATTCTGCAGGGCGTGCAGAACATGTACGAGATCGACACCTCCATGGCCGTCATCAGGAAGGCCACCGAGCTGACCGGTGTGGCCTACGGCGACGCCCACGACTCGGACGTGTCGCTGCGCGTGGTCACCGACCACATGCGCACCTCCGTGATGCTCATCGGTGACGGCGTCACCCCGGGCAACGAGGGCCGCGGCTATGTGCTGCGCCGCATCATGCGCCGCGCCATCCGCAACATGCGGCTGCTCGGCGCCACCGGTCCGGTCGTCAAGGACCTGATCGACACGGTGATCGAGATGATGGGTCAGCAGTACCCGGAGCTGGTCACCGAGCGCGAGCGCATCGAGAAGGTCGCCCTCGCCGAGGAGAACGCCTTCCTCAAGACGCTGAAGGCCGGCACCAACATCCTCGACACCGCCGTCACCGAGACCAAGCAGGCCGGCGGCACCGTCCTCGCCGGCGACAAGGCCTTCCTGCTCCACGACACCTGGGGCTTCCCGATCGACCTCACCCTGGAGATGGCCGCCGAGCAGGGCCTCTCCGTGGACGAGGACGGCTTCCGCCGCCTGATGAAGGAGCAGCGGGAGCGCGCCAAGGCCGACGCCCAGGCCAAGAAGACCGGCCACGCCGGGGTCGGCGCCTACCGCGAGATCGCCGACAAGGCCGGTGCGACCGACTTCATCGGCTACACCGACACCGACGGCGAGTCCACCATCGTCGGCATCCTCGTCGACGGCGTCTCCTCCCCGGCCGCCTCCGAGGGCGACGAGGTCGAGATCGTCCTCGACCGCACCCCGTTCTACGCCGAGGGCGGCGGCCAGATCGGCGACACCGGCCGGATCAAGGTCGACACGGGTGCCGTCATCGAGATCCGCGACTGCCAGAAGCCGGTCCCGGGCGTGTACGTCCACAAGGGCGTCGTCCAGGTCGGCGAGGTCACCGTCGGCGCCACCGCCCACGCCTCGATCGACTCCCGCCGCCGCACGGCCATCGCCCGCGCCCACTCCGCCACCCACCTCACGCACCAGGCCCTGCGCGACGCCCTCGGCCCGACGGCCGCCCAGGCCGGCTCCGAGAACCAGCCCGGCCGCTTCCGCTTCGACTTCGGCTCGCCGTCCGCCGTTCCGACGGCCGTGATGACCGACGTCGAGCAGAAGATCAACGAGGTGCTCGCCCGCGACCTGGACGTCCGCGCCGACGTCATGGGCATCGACGAGGCCAGGAAGCAGGGCGCCATCGCCGAGTTCGGCGAGAAGTACGGCGAGCGCGTCCGCGTGGTGACCATCGGCGACTTCTCCAAGGAGCTGTGCGGCGGCACGCACGTGCACAACACCGCCCAGCTGGGCCTGGTGAAGCTGCTCGGCGAGTCGTCGATCGGCTCGGGCGTGCGCCGCATCGAGGCCCTCGTCGGCGTCGACGCCTACAACTTCCTCGCCCGCGAGCACACCGTCGTCGCCCAGCTCCAGGAGCTGATCAAGGGCCGCCCGGAGGAGCTCCCGGAGAAGGTCTCCGCCATGCTCGGCAAGCTGAAGGACGCCGAGAAGGAGATCGAGAAGTTCCGCGCCGAGAAGGTGCTCCAGGCCGCCGCCGGTCTCGCCGCGTCCGCCAAGGACGTGCGGGGCGTCGCCCTGGTCACCGGACAGGTCCCGGACGGCACCAGCGCCGACGACCTGCGCAAGCTGGTGCTGGACGTCCGCGGCCGCATCCAGGGCGGCCGGGCCGCCGTCGTCGCCCTGTTCACGGTGGCGAACGGCAAGCCGCTGACGGTCATCGCCACCAACGAGGCCGCCCGCGAGCGCGGTCTCAAGGCCGGTGAGCTGGTCCGTACGGCCGCCAAGACCCTCGGCGGCGGCGGTGGCGGCAAGCCGGACGTCGCCCAGGGCGGTGGCCAGAACGCGGCCGCCGTCGGCGAGGCCGTCGACGCCGTCGAGCGGCTCGTGGCGGAAACGGCCAAGTGAACACCGAGGCACGGACGAGCGGGGACGGCCGGGGCATGCGCCGCGGCCGTCGCCTCGCGCTCGACGTCGGGGACGCCCGTATCGGGGTCGCCTCGTGCGACCCCGACGGGATCCTCGCCACCCCGGTCGAGACGGTCCCCGGCCGGGACCTCCCGGCGGCGCACCGCCGGCTGAGGCAGCTGGTCGAGGAGTACGAGCCGATCGAGGTCGTCGTCGGTCTCCCCCGCTCCCTCAAGGGGGGCGAGGGCCCGGCGGCCGTCAAGGTCCGCGGTTTCGCGCAGGAGCTGGCCCGGGGCATAGCGCCGCTCCCGGTCCGGCTCGTCGACGAGCGGATGACGACCGTGACGGCCAGTCAGGGACTGCGCGCCTCGGGCGTGAAATCCAAGAAGGGGCGGGCCGTCATCGACCAGGCAGCCGCTGTGATCATCCTTCAACAGGCGCTGGAATCCGAACGGGTGTCAGGCACCGCACCGGGCGAGGGCGTCGAAGTGGTCATCTGATCGCGATACGGTAACGTTCCGCGCGATGCGGCGGTGTTCGAACAGCTGCCGCACAAGAAGAGGCGGAACGGTGGCGGGTCCCGCGGGCCGCGCGACCGCCACCTCGCGGCTCTAGGGGATCGATGACTGAGTATGGCCGGGGCCCAGGCTCCGAACCGTGGCATCCGGAGGACCCGTTGTACGGGGACGGCGGATGGGAAGGGCAGCAGGCCCACGTCGGCCATCAGCCTGCCTACGGCGGCCAGCCGCAGCACTACCCGCAGGAGCCGCAGCAGACGGCGTACGGCCAGTGGGACCACGGCCAGGCGAACGGACCGCAGCAGTACGGGCAGCAGCAGTACGACCAGCAGCAGTACGACCAGCAGGCCTACGACGGGCAGCAGTACCAGCAGTCCTACGACCAGCAGCAGCACTACCAGCAGTACGCCCACCAGGGTCACCCGGAACACCAGGGTCACCCGGAACACCAGGGTCACCCGGGGCAGCAGGGTCAGCAAGGGCTTGAGCAGGGATACCACGAGGGCGGCTGGGACGGCACCGGCACGCACGCGCACGTCCCCTACGCCGCCGACCCCGGTGACCCGTACGGGCAGCAGGCCGCCGCCTACGGTGCCGAGCAGCCCGACTTCTACGGCACCCCGGACGCCTACCCGCCACCGGAGCCACCCGGCCGTAGACGGACCGAGCAGGAGACGGAACCGGAGGCCGGGGAGCAGCGGCCCGACTGGGACCCGGGCCCGGACCAGGGGGAACACGCCTTCTTCGCCGGCGGCGCCGACGACGAGGACGACGACGAGCCGGAGGGCCGCGGGGACCGTCGCGGCCGCGGCGGCAAGGGCGCCAAGGGCAAGAAGCGCCGCAACGGCTGTGCCTGCCTCGTCGTCGTGCTGGTCTTCGGCGGCGGAATCGTCGGGGTGAGCTATTTCGGTTACCAGTTCTACCAGAATCGTTACGGCGTGGCCCCGGATTACGCGGGCGACGGCAGCAGCCAGACCGTGAGCGTCGAGGTGCCCAAGGGCGCGGGCGGTGCGGAGATCGGCCGTCTGCTGAAGGAGGCGGGCGTCGTCAAGAGCGTCGACGCCTTCGTGTCCGCGTTCACGAGCGATCCCGACGGGGACCAGATCCAGGCCGGCGCGTACATCCTCAAGAAGGAGATGTCCGCGCAGAGCGCCGTCGACATGATGCTGGACCCGAAGAGCCAGGCCAATGTGATCGTCACACCCGGCCAGCGCACCTATCAGGTCTACAAGGCGATCGACACGAAACTCGGCCTTTCCTCCGGCACCACCCGCGGCATCGCCGAAAAGCAGTTCGACGATCTCGGTCTGCCCAGCTGGGCGAACAGCGACAGCGACATCAAGGACCCGCTGGAGGGCTTCCTCTACCCGGGCACCTATCCGGCGGCCAAGGGCATGAAGCCCGCGGCGGTGCTGGAGGAGATGGTGCAGCGGGCCAACGAGGCCTACGGGAAGTACGACCTGGAGGCCAAGGCGGCGGCGCTCGACCTGGAGGACCCGTTGCAGGTCATCACGGTCGCCAGCCTCGTCCAGGCCGAGGGCAAGACGGACGACGACTACCGCAAGATGGCGGAGGTCGTCTACAACCGGCTCAAGCCGACGAACACCGAGACCAACCAGTTGCTCCAGTTCGACTCGTCCTTCAACTACCTGAAGAACGAGAGCAACATCCACATCAGCGAGTCCGAGATCAACAGCAATCAGGACCCGTACAACACGTACACCCAGAAGGGCCTGCCGCCGGGACCGATCGGAAACCCGGGCGCCAACGCCCTCACGGCGACGCTGAATCCGACGAGCGACGGCTGGATCTACTTCGTCGCGACCGACGGCGAGAACAAGACGGAATTCGCGAAGACCTACGCGCAATTCCAGGAGCTCAAGAACAAGTTCAACGAGAGTGCCGGTAACTGAGGCCATGAGTGACACAGCCAGGACGCAGCACGTCCACCGCCACCGGGCAGCGGTGCTCGGCAGCCCCATCGCCCACTCCCTCTCCCCGGTGCTGCACCGCGCCGCGTACCAGGTGATGGAGCTCCCGGACTGGACGTACGACCGCTTCGACGTCGACGAGGCGGCCCTGCCCGCCTTCGTCGACGGGCTCGGCCCCGAGTGGGCGGGGCTGTCGCTCACCATGCCGCTCAAGCGCGCGGTGATCCCGCTGCTCGACGAGATCAGCGAGACGGCGGCCTCCGTCGAGACGGTCAACACCCTCGTGTTCACCGAGGACGGCCGTCGCGTCGGCGACAACACCGACATCCCCGGCATGGTGGCGGCGCTGCGCGAGCACGGGGTCGAGCAGGTCGACTCAGCGGCCGTCCTCGGCGCCGGCGCCACCGCCTCCTCCGCGCTGGCCGCCCTGGCCCGGGTCTGCACCGGCGAGGTCGTCGCGTACGTACGCAGCGAGGCCCGCGCCGCCGAGATGCGGGAGTGGGGCGAGCGCCTCGACGTCGACGTCCGTACGGCGGACTGGACGGACGCGGCCGAGGCGCTGCACTTCCCGCTGGTCGTCGCGACGACCCCCGCCGGGACGACGGACGCCCTCGCGGCCTCGGTACCGGAGCGGCCCGCCACCCTCTTCGACGTGCTGTACGAGCCCTGGCCGACCGAGCTCGCGGCCCGCTGGTCCATGTTCGGCGGTGCCGTCGTCAGCGGGCTCGACCTGCTGGTGCACCAGGCGGTGCTCCAGGTGGAGCAGATGACCGGGCGCGGGCCGGCCCCCGTGGACGCCATGCGGAAGGCGGGCGAACACGCGCTCGCCGCGCGTTAGTCCCCGCCGGGATCCGGGCAGGGGGCGCGGCGCAGTCGGGGGGAGATCTCCGAGCGGCCGGACGGCGCATGCCGGCCCCTCTCGGCCCCCTCGGCGTCCGCCTGATGGACCGGCGGCCGATGCCGGGTCGTGGACGTGGGAGGATCGGAGGTGGCGGGCCTGGGTCGCGCACCCGGTCACGCCGTTGCCGTACGCGAGGACCCGCGTACGCAGGGCAGTACCAGGCGCGAGCACTGAGGAGCACCGTTGAGCAGGTTGCGCTGGCTGACCGCGGGGGAGTCCCACGGTCCCGCACTCGTGGCGACGCTGGAGGGCCTTCCGGCCGGCGTGCCGATCACCACGGACATGGTCGCGGACCATCTGGCGAGGCGCCGGCTCGGCTATGGGCGCGGTGCCCGGATGAAGTTCGAGCGGGACGAGGTCACCTTCCTGGGCGGTGTCCGCCACGGCCTCACTCTCGGCTCCCCGGTCGCCGTCATGGTGGGCAACACCGAGTGGCCGAAGTGGGAGCAGGTCATGGCGGCCGACCCGGTCGACCCGGAGGTCCTGGCCGGTTCCGCGCGCAACGCGCCGCTGACCCGCCCGCGCCCGGGTCACGCCGACCTGGCCGGCATGCAGAAGTACGGCTTCGACGAGGCCCGCCCGATCCTGGAGCGCGCCTCCGCGCGCGAGACGGCCGCCCGCGTCGCCCTCGGCGCCGTCGCCCGGTCGTACCTGAAGGAGACGGCCGGCATCGAGATCGTCTCCCACGTCGTCGAGCTGGCCGCGGCCAGGGCGCCGTACGGCGTCTACCCGACCCCCGCCGACGTCGAGCGGCTGGACGCGGACCCGGTGCGCTGCCTGGACGCGGACGCGTCGAAGGCGATGGTCGCGGAGATCGACCAGGCGCACAGGGACGGCGACACCCTCGGCGGCGTGGTCGAGGTGCTGGCGTACGGCGTGCCGGTGGGGCTGGGCTCGCACGTGCACTGGGACCGCAAGCTGGACGCCCGGCTGGCGGGTGCCCTGATGGGCATTCAGGCGATCAAGGGCGTGGAGATCGGCGACGGCTTCGAGCTGGCCCGGGTGCCGGGCTCGAAGGCGCACGACGAGATCGTGAACACGCCCGAGGGAATCCGCCGCGCCACCGGCCGTTCGGGTGGCACCGAGGGCGGTCTGACCACCGGTGAGCTGCTGCGGGTCCGTGCGGCGATGAAGCCGATCGCGACCGTGCCGCGCGCCCTGCAGACCGTCGACGTGGCCACCGGCGAGGCCACGCAGGCCCACCACCAGCGCTCGGACGTGTGTGCGGTGCCGGCGGCGGGCATCGTCGCCGAGGCCATGGTGGCGCTGGTCCTCGCGGACGCCGTCGCGGAGAAGTTCGGCGGCGACAGCGTCCCCGAGACCCGCCGCAACGTGCGCTCCTACCTCGACAACCTCCCCATCCGATGAGCGGGCCGCTGGTCGTCCTGGTCGGGCCGATGGGCGTCGGCAAGTCCACCGTCGGGCAGCAGCTGGCCGAACAGCTCGGGGTCACCTACCGGGACACCGACGACGACATCGTCGCCGCCGAGGGCCGCACCATCGCCGACATCTTCGTCGAGGAGGGCGAGCCCGCCTTCCGCGCCGTCGAGAAGGCCGCCGTGCACCGCGCGCTCGCCGAGCACGACGGCGTCCTGGCGCTCGGCGGCGGCTCGATCCTGGACGCGGACACCCGCGCCCTGCTGTCCGGGCTGCGGGTGGTCTACCTGTCGATGGACGTCGAGGAAGCCGTGCGGCGCACCGGCCTCAACGCGGCCCGGCCGCTGCTCGCGGTCAACCCCCGCCGGCAGTGGCGCGAGCTGATGGAGGCGCGGCGGCACCTCTACGAGGAGGTCGCCACGGCCGTCGTACCGACGGACGGCCGCACTCCCGACGAGGTCACCCGAGCCGCCCTGGACGCCCTGGAGTTGAAGGAAGCATGAGTGAGGAAGTGACACGGATCCGGGTCGGCGGCAGCGCGGGCTCCGAACCGTACGAGGTGCTCATCGGCCGCCGGCTCCTCGGGGAGCTCGGCGCGATGATCGGGGACCGCGCGAGGCGGGTCGCCGTCATCCACCCGGAGGCGCTCGCCGAGACCGGTGACGCGCTCCGCGCCGACCTGGCCGAGCAGGGCTACGAGGCCGTCGCCATCCAGGTGCCCAACGCGGAGGAGGCGAAGACCGCCGAGGTCGCCGCCTACTGCTGGAAGGCGCTCGGCCAGTCCGGGTTCACGCGCACCGACGTCGTGGTCGGCGTCGGCGGCGGCTCCACGACCGACCTGGCCGGTTTCGTGGCCGCGACCTGGCTGCGCGGGGTGCGCTGGATCGCCGTCCCGACGACGGTCCTCGCCATGGTCGACGCCGCCGTCGGCGGCAAGACCGGCATCAACACCGCCGAGGGCAAGAACCTCGTCGGCTCCTTCCACCCCCCGGCCGGCGTGCTGTGCGACCTGGCCGCGCTGGACTCCCTCCCGGTCAACGACTACGTCTCCGGACTCGCGGAGATCATCAAGGCCGGCTTCATCGCCGACCCGGTGATCCTCGACCTGATCGAGTCCGACCCCGAGGCCGCCCGCACCCCGGCCGGCCCGCACACCGCCGAGCTGATCCGGCGGTCCATCCAGGTCAAGGCGGACGTCGTCTCCTGCGACCTGAAGGAGTCGGGCCTGCGGGAGATCCTCAACTACGGCCACACCCTGGCCCACGCCATCGAGAAGAACGAGCGGTACAAGTGGCGCCACGGTGCCGCCGTCGCGGTCGGCATGCACTTCGCCGCCGAACTCGGCCGCCTGGCCGGCCGGCTGGACGACGCCACCGCCGACCGCCACCGCACGATCCTGGAATCGGTCGGGCTGCCCCTGCACTACCGCCACGACCAGTGGCCCAGGCTGCTGGAGGCCATGAAGGTCGACAAGAAGTCCCGCGGCGACCTCCTGCGCTTCATCGTCCTCGACGGCCTGGCCAAGCCGACCGTCCTGGAGGGCCCGGACCCGGCGGTCCTGCTCGCCGCGTACGGCGAAGTGGGCGAGTAGGAAACCCTCCGGGTCCGCGGGCTCCGAACTCCTCCGGGTCCACGGGCTCGAACCCCTCCGGGTCCGGGGACTTAGAACTCCTCCGAGTCCGCGGATCTCCCCTCCTCCCGATCCGCTTTCCGCGCCGGGCACTTCGGACCGCCCCCGGCCGTTTCACCAAACGGCGGCCGGGGGCGGTACCGTTCAGTGCCGGCGGGGGTCCAGCGCCCCCGCGGCCGGCGTCCATCGCCCGCGGCGAGCGAGCCGAAGGGGCCGTGGCGCTCCGGAGGCGAACCGAGCCCGAGAAGAACGAGACGGAGTGGCACCGGATGCAGCACGCAGTGGGTTCTCCGCTGCCGCCGCCCCACCAGCCGGGGCACGGACCGGCCGTCGGCTGGTCACCGGCCGCACACCACCCGGGCCCGCACCGGCCCGGCGGCAGCCCCCCGCAGAGCGCCCCCGTGCCTCCGCCGCACCGGGCACCGGGCTTCACCGGAGCACCCCCCTCGGGCCCGGTCCCGCCCGCGCCCCAGCCGCCGGTCCCACCCGTGCCCCACCCCCCGGCTCCCCAGCACGCCCCCGCCCCGCCGGTCCCCGAGACCACCGGACACGTCCCGCTGCCCCCCGGCGGCCCCGTGCCCATGCCCAGCGCGCCCCCCGCCGCGACCGGGCCCGAGCCGGCGGCCACCACCCTCGCGGTGCTGCTGATCGGCCCCGCGGGCGCCGGGAAGACCAGCGTCGCCAAGTTCTGGGCCGACCACCGCCGGGTGCCCACCGCCCACATCAGCCTCGACGACGTGCGCGAATGGGTCCGCTCCGGCTTCGCCGACCCGCAGCGCGGCTGGAACGACAACTCCGAGGCGCAGTACCGCCTTGCCCGCCGCACCTGCGGCTTCGCCGCCCGCAACTTCCTGGCCAACGGCATCTCCTGCATCCTCGACGACGCGATCTTCCCCGATCGCCCGGCCGTCGGCCTCGGCGGCTGGAAGCGCCATGTGGGCCCCGGCCTGCTCCCGGTCGTGCTCCTGCCCGGCCTCGAAGTCGTCCTGGAGCGCAACGCCGAACGCTCCGGCAACCGCCGCCTCACCGACGAGGAGGTCGCCCGCATCCACGGCCGCATGGCCGGCTGGTACGGCTCCGGCCTGCCGATCATCGACAACTCCCAGCTCGACGTCCCCACGACGGCGCGGATCCTGGACGACGTCCTGGCGCGGGCGATCGCCAGCCCGCCCAAGTGGTGACCGGAACCGCGCGCCCGGCACCCCACTCGGCGGCTCCCAACCGGCACAATCCGGTCACCGCTCCTACGCTCGACTCATGTCAGAGGTCTACGCGTCCCGCCGAACCCGCCTTCGGGAGCGCTGCAACGCGTCCGGCAACGCGGCAGCGCTCGTCACCCGTCCCGCCAACGTCCGGTACCTCACGGGCGCCGCGCCCCGCAGCGCCGTCCTGCTGCTGGGCGAACGCGAGGACCTGCTGGTCTGCTCGGGCCCGGTCGAGGACCGCCCGGGCGACGGCCGGCCCGACGAGGCACTGAGGGTGCACACCCTCCCGAGAGCCGGCGGCGACCCCGCGGTGGCCGCCGCGGGCATCTGCGCGGAACAGGGTGCCGACTCCCTCGCCGCCGAGGAGCACCACCTCACGGTGGCCCGCCACCGTGCCCTCCACTCGGTCGCCCCCCGGCTGCGCCTCGCCGATCTCGGCGGCGCGGTCGAACAGCTCAGGGTGGTCAAGGACGAGGAGGAGATCTCCTGCCTGCGCATCGGCGCCGAGATCGCCGACCAGGCCCTCGGAGAACTGCTGGAGTCCATCCTGGTCGGCCGCACCGAACGCCATCTCGCCCTCGAACTGGAACGCCGTCTGGTCGACCACGGCGCCGACGGGCCCGCGTTCCCCACCTCCGTGGGCACCGGCCCGCACTCCGGCCGGCGCGGCCACCGGCCCACCGACCGGCGGGTGGAGGAGGGCGACTTCCTCTCCGTCTGCCTGGGCGCGACCTACCGGGGCTACCGCTGCGAGATCGGCCGCACCTTCGTCATCGGCACCTCCCCGGCGGAGTGGCAGGTCGAGCTGTACGACCTCGTCTTCGCCGCCCAGCGGGCCGGCCGCGAGAGCCTCGCGCCCGGCGTCGCCTACCGTGACGTGGACCGTGCCGCGCGCCAGGTGCTGGACGCCGCCGGGTACACGGAAGGCCTGCCGGTGATGACCGGGCACGGTGTCGGACTCGAAATCGACGAGGACCCGCAGCTTGCCCCCGCGGCCATGGGTAAACTGGACGCTTGTGTGCCGGTCACCGTCGAACCGGGGGTCCACCTCCCGGGCCGGGGCGGTGTCCGGATCGATGACACGCTCGTCGTGCGCCCCGAGGCGGACGGCGGACCCGAGCTACTCACCATCACGACCAAGGAGCTGCTCGCGCTCTAGCCTCGAGCTGTGCGCCCGCCCCGGGTCGTCCACGTCAGTCCAGGAGATTCCGCAACCGTGGCTTCCACGAACGACCTCAAGAACGGCCTGGTGCTCAAGCTCGAAGGCGGCCAGCTCTGGTCCGTCGTCGAGTTCCAGCACGTCAAGCCCGGCAAGGGCCCGGCCTTCGTGCGCACCAAGCTCAAGAACGTGCTGTCCGGCAAGGTGGTCGACAAGACCTTCAACGCCGGCGTCAAGGTCGAGACGGCCACTGTCGACAAGCGCGACATGCAGTTCTCGTACATGGACGGCGAGTACTTCGTCTTCATGGACATGGAGACCTACGACCAGCTCATGGTCGACCGCAAGGCCGTGGGCGACGCCGCCAACTTCCTGATCGAGGGCTTCACGGCCACCGTCGCTCAGCACGAGGGCGAGGTGCTCTTCGTCGAGCTCCCCGCCGCAGTCGAGCTCGTGGTCCAGGAGACCGAGCCGGGCCTGCAGGGCGACCGCTCCACCGGCGGCACCAAGCCCGCCACCCTGGAGACCGGTCACCAGATCCAGGTCCCGCTCTTCATCACCACCGGTGAGAAGATCAAGGTCGACACCCGCACGAGCGACTACCTCGGCCGGGTGAACAGCTAACCGTGGCTGCCCGCAACACGGCACGCAAGCGCGCCTTCCAGATCCTCTTCGAGGGCGACCAGCGCGGCGCCGACGTCCTGACGGTCCTCGCGGACTGGATCCGGCTCTCCCGGGCCGACACCCGGCAGCCGCCGGTGAGCGAGTACACGATGCAGCTGGTCGAGGGCTACGCGGAGCACGCGAAGCGCATCGACGAGCTGATCGCCCAGTACTCGGTGGGCTGGACGCTGGACCGGATGCCGGTCGTCGACCGCAACATCCTGCGGCTCGGCGCCTACGAGCTGATCTGGGTGGACGGGACCCCCGACGCCGTCGTCCTCGACGAGATGGTGCAGCTGGCGAAGGAGTTCTCCACGGACGAGTCGCCCTCGTTCGTCAACGGCCTGCTCGGCCGGCTCAAGGAGCTCAAGCCCTCGCTCCGGCGCGACGAGGCGTAGCGCGCGGTACGGCCCGCTACCGGAGGGCCCGCGGACATCCCGGGCGCGGGCCCTCCCGCGGCCGTGCCGCCGGGGGCCCCCCGCTGGGCCGCGGTCCCCGGGGCGGGGGGCGCCCCACGCCCCCGCAAACCCCGGGGTGGGCGGGCCCCGACCGGT